>CAYLNS010000035.1:0-16665 GCA_964385115.1 uncultured Methylomarinum sp. | reverse complement strand
CAGCCAGCCAGTCTCTTGGCTGTAAGTAACGGTCATATAAAACAGCTTCTTCACTGCCGGGCTCCGGTTTCCAGTTGTATTTCCATTTAACCAACGGTGGCAGGGACATCAGAATGGATTCTGTGCGGCCGCCGGATTGCAGTCCAAACAGTGTGCCGCGGTCAAAAACCAGATTAAATTCTACATAGCGCCCGCGGCGGTATAATTGAAAATCCCGGTGTCTGTCGGTAAATGGTGTATCTTTCCGTTTGATGACAATCGGCAGATAAGCGTCGATATAATGATTTCCGACGCTTTGCATAAAAGCAAAACTTTTATCAAATCCCCATTCGCTCAGGTCATCAAAAAACAGGCCGCCGACTCCACGGGTTTCCTGGCGATGTTTTAAATAAAAATATTCATCACACCATTTTTTATAACGGGGATAGACTTCATCACCAAACGGCTGGCAGGCTTTACGGGCGGTCTGGTGCCAATGGATAACATCTTCTTCAAATGGGTAGAAAGGGGTTAGGTCGAAGCCCCCACCAAACCACCAGATAGCCTCTTCACCTTCTTTTTCGGCGATAAAAAAGCGGATATTGGCATGAGAGGTGGGTACAAACGGGTTATTCGGGTGGATGACCAGCGATACGCCCATGGCCTGAAACTGTCGGTTAGCCAGTTCCGGGCGAGCTGCGGTAGCCGATGCCGGAAGCTGTTGACCAAAAACATGTGAAAAATTGACGCCCGCCTGTTCAAAAACCTGCCCGCCGGATAAAACCCGGGTCCGGCCACCACCGCCTTCCTCTCTGTCCCAACGGTCTTCGATAAACCGGGCTTGAGGTTCGACCTGTTCAAGGCTTTGGCAGATATTATCCTGTAAGCGGATGAGAAATTCTTTGACCTGGGCAATGTTGTCTTTTTTCATAACGACTCATGGGAATGAAAATAAAAGTATTGGTAACTCATCGGCGTATTTAGATGTTTACTATCAGTCACTTACTCCAGAAGACGCCGTCAATACATCCCTGTCACATACGCTTATTCCGTAAGTAACTGATAGTAAAATATATTTGTCTTTTAAATTACGCTGTGTAGTTACAATTATGACAGCATTTTATAATGAGACGAGACAAAGGGGGTGTTTTTTTTAGATTGGCTCTTGTTTTTCTGCAAGCTGTTCCCCATCTTCTGAAGGTAGTTATTCAATAAACACCAAAGGAGAAACAAATGAAAAAAACAGTTTATGCATCATTATTGTTGCTGGGCAGTTTACATCTGTCGCCGGTTTTAGCCGATGAACAAAAAGCGGAAAAACAGGCGGCGGAAACGCAGGCTGTGCAGCCAAAAGTCGATGCCAATATTGCCAAACAATCAGCTGAAGAGCGTCAAAAAATAGTTTCTGAAGCGGTTGAAGCAGTTGCTGATACAGAAAAGGCGCTGTTAGCTTTGGATGCTAATAAAAAAGACGAAGCGCTTAAGTTGTTAGAGAAAGTTACCGGGAAGCTGGAAATCATTTTAGCCAGAGAACCTGATTTGGCGTTGGCGCCGATTGACATTAGTGAAGTGTCCTATGATTTGTATGCTGACCTGGATACCATTAAAAAAGCCATTAAGGAAGCAGACGATGCTTTGGATGATGGTGAAGTGCAAAAAGCAAGGCATTTGATTGCCGGACTTGCCAGCGAAATTATTATTCGTACAACAAGTCTGCCAATGGTTTCTTATCCAGCTGCAATTCAGGCGATAGTTCCATTGATTGATCAGGGAAAAATAGATGAGGCCAAGTTTGCCTTGGTTGAATTATTAAATACTCTGGTGGTGACGGAAGAGATTATTCCATTGCCATTATTGCGGGCTGAATTGTTACTGGCGGAAGCTGAAATTTTATCTGAAAAAGAAAAACGTTCTGAAGATGAAAACAAAACCCTGAAAGGTATTCTGGATGCAGCTCATCATCAGTTAAGAATGGCTGAATTACTGGGCTATGGTAAAAAATCGGATTTTAAAACCATGTATGACCAGATTGATGAAATTAAAGATAAATCATCTGGCGGTAAGAGCGGTAAAGGCTGGTTTGACAAAATCAAACAGAAACTGGCTTCTTTTAAATCATAATGTCATAACAAACTGGATTCGGGGAAGGTTTTTCTCCGAATCCTTATAATTGAATGAGGAGAATAACAATGAATACAGAACAACCATTAAAATCGGATTTGCAACATTTACCTGAATCCTGGAGTGTATTATTTGCTTTGGGAATGTTGATGATTATTCTGGGCGCTATTGGGCTTGGAATGAGTTTTACTTTCACTATTACCACGGTACTTTTTTTCGGTTTTTTTATGCTATTGGCCGGCTTGACACAATTAGTTCATGCTTTTGTGGCGGAATCATTGAAAACCTGGAAAAGCCGCTCACTGTATCTGGTAACCGGGGCTTTATATACCATTGGTGGATTGATTTCAGTCTTTAATCCAGTCGTAGCCTCTGTTGGTCTGACGATTATGTTGGCAGGCATGTTTCTGGCAGTAGGTATTTATCGCATCAAGGAAGCATTAAGATTAAAAGAGGAGGAGCAAAAATGGGGATTGATGATGTTTTCCGGTATTACCAGCATTATCTTTTCCATTGTCATTGTGATTGGTATGCCGTGGACCGCTTTATGGGTGATCGGTTTGCTGGTGGCAATTGAATTGGCCATGAATGGTGCTATTCTGGTCGGTATTGCGCTGGAAAAACGCAAACAAGAGCAGGATGCCGAATAAATTACCCAATCAAGCCGCTCATTTAGAATGGGCGGTTTGTGATTTTTTCTTCTGTATCAACCCGCCTCTTAGGTTCACGTCTGAACCTCCAATCTCAGAAATTTTTCTCAAAATCCCTACAAAAAAATAATGTTCAACTAAAATTATTTCAGCAGCGACTATTTGTAAAAATGTCGTTTTGTATTGAATATTGATTTTTAGGCAAAGAGGTAAGCTGTGGATATTGCATCCTTAGTCGGTTTTTTACTGGGCATTGGTATTATTGTTGCGGCCATCGCCACAGGTGGTGATGTGATGTTGTTTGTTAATGTGCCGTCATTACTGATTGTTATTGGCGGCACTTTTGGCGTGACCTTAATGCGTGTTCCATTATCTGATTTTCTCCGCTCATTTGGTATTTTGGGCAAGACGTTTTTTAATAAAAAACAAGACCCTAATGAGTTGATTGAAGAATCCGTCAGGCTTGCGGATGTGGCGCGTAAAAATGGTTTACTGGCGCTTGAAGGAGAGGAAATATCCGACCCTTTTATGAAAAAAGGTATCAGTCTGTGTGTGGATGGTCATGATCCGGCTTTTGTTAAAACCATGCTACAAAAAGAAATTGACCAGATGGTGCAAAGAAATGAAACTGGTCAGGATATGTGGAAAGGCGTCGGGGATTTGGCGCCAGCGATGGGGATGATTGGAACCCTGGTCGGGTTGGTGCAGATGCTGGCGAATATGTCAGATCCGGCCAGTATTGGTCCGGCGATGGCGGTGGCCTTGTTGACAACATTATATGGCGCGATGGTAGCCAACTGTTTTGCTTTGCCGATGGTGGATAAGCTGGCTTATGTCCTGCTTTATGAAAAAACCAATAAAGAGCTGGTGCTGGATACCATTACCGGTATTCAGGAAGGCATGAATCCCAAGGTGTTGGAAGCGCTGTTAAATGCCTATATTTCCGAGAAAAAACGTTCGACTGACGATGGGGATTAAACATGGCCGACGATTGTCCTAAATGCCCCCCAGCCGGGGCGCCTTTATGGCTGGCAACCTTTGCGGATTTAATGTCGTTATTGATGTGTTTTTTCGTTTTGCTGTTGTCATTTGCCACAATGGATGCCAACAAGTTCAAAAAAATGTCAGAATCATTGATGAATGCCTTCGGGGTGCAGCGGGATATTCCTGCTGACCAGACACCGATGGGAACCAGTATTATTGCCCAGCATTTTTCACCGGCAACAACCTCTCCCAGTCTGATTGAGGAAGTCAAACAGTCAACGAATCAACAAAATACCACGTTGGATGTCAGTACGGATGATATTGAAAAAATGAAGCAACAGGTCATGCAGCAAAAGCTCGAGGAGATTCAGCAGCAGGCCGATGAAATCAGGGAGTCTTTAAAAGATGAAATTACCAAGGGATTGGTTACCGTGGAGACGGATGGATTGAGGATTATTATCAGAATCAATGAAAAAGGTTCATTTCCGTCGGGCAGTGCCGTGCTAAAAGCGGGCTTCGATCCTGTTATGGATAAAATTACCGAATCGGTGAACCATACTCAGGGCCGGGTGGTGGTTGCAGGGCATACCGATGATATTCCTATTTCCACAGACTGGTATCGCTCAAACTGGGAGTTATCAGCTTCTCGTGCGGTGACAGTTGCTCAATATATGCTGACGAAAAAAGAAACCGACCCGAAACGCCTGGTCATTCAGGGTCTGGCAGATACCAAGCCATTGGTGCCCAATGATTCACCGGAAAATCGGGCAAAAAACCGGCGGGTGGAAATTATTATTGAACAGGAAGATCCGACCAAGGAATTGGATAAAAAGGAAGTGAGTGTTATGAAGGATGAATCAAAACCCGATAAGAAAACAGCAAAGGCAGATAAATCATGAGCTCTGAACAAAAGGACCGGCGGCGTTTTTTTCGTATTGAAGACACCGTCAATCTGTTTTACAAAATTATAGACGAGCAGGCAATTTCATCATTAAGTCATGTCAGTGACAATGTTTTAAGCGCCTGTTCACTGGCCTCGGCGTTGGAAGTGTTATCTCAGGAAGCGAGGATTATTGCGTTTAGAATTGAACGCTCGAATCCCGAGGTTTTTGAATATTTGAAAATCATGGACAACAAAATTGATTTAGTTGCCCAGGCGGTGATGTTACAAGGCAATGATTTTGCTGAACATAACAGTCGTAATGTTAATCTGAGCGCGACCGGAATTGCTTTTGAGGCGGAAGAGGAAATTAAACCGGGCAGTTATTTAGAGATTAAATTGATGTTGACTTCCTGTATGGCTGTTATTGTTGCCTATGCCCGAGTGGTTTATTGTAAAAAAAGGGATAATAAGGATTATCCTTTTTTTGTGGGCGTTGAATATGTCAATCTGAAAGATGATGACCGCGAATTGTTAATTAAGCATGTGGTTAAAAAGCAGATGGAACAGATTAGAGAAGGCAAGTTGGTAGACAGCTCTGTTTAGTCCAATAGCAATAAAGGAAAAGGCCGGACGAATAGACGGATAGGGTATATAATCCGTTGTTTTCGGTAACGTGATTTGAAGTGCCTTTATCCGATAAGTTAAAAAAAATTCTTGTCATGCTGTCCGATGGAGATTTTCATTCCGGGACGGAACTGGCTCGCCACCTGGAAATGAGTCGCTCGGCTGTCGCTAAACAGTTGCATGGGCTGTCAGAACTGGGCCTTGAGCTGATTGCCATTCACGGTAAAGGCTATAAACTGGTCAAACCGCTGCAATTATTATCAAAACAAGCCATTGAACAGCAATTGCTTGAGCCTGCCTCATCCGTGATTGATTCGCTGGAAATTCATGACTGCATTCACTCGACCAATGCTCACCTTCAGGAAAGAGCATTATTGGTTAATCAGCAAACCATAGTTTGTCTCGCCGAATATCAGCAAGCGGGTAAAGGACGCAGGGGCAGGACCTGGGTATCACCTTTTGGCAGTAATATTTATCTGTCTGCACTGAAGTATTTTTACAATGGCCCCGCGCATATTTCCGGTTTAAGTCTGGCGGTTGGGGTCGCGGTGATTCGTGCTTTAAACAAGATAGGGGTCGAAAATGTCGGGTTAAAATGGCCCAATGATATTTATTGGCAGGGTAAAAAACTGGGCGGGATTCTGATTGAGGTTGGTGGTGAAGCGGAAGGGCCTTGTCATGCGGTCATTGGCCTGGGATTGAATGGCTACCTGCCTGTCAAAGCGGCACAATCAATTGAACAGCCCTGGGTAGACCTGGATAGTATTCTGCCACAGTCATTCCATGAGCTCAGAAATCAGTTGGCAGCTGAACTGATTAATCAGATAATGCGTATCGTTAATGATTTTGAAAAAACGGGACTTTCGCCCTATATCAACGAATGGCGTCAATATGATTGTATGAAAGGATTGCCGGCAGACTTGTTTATGGGAGATCAGGTTTTCACGGGTATTGTTGAAGGCATTGATGAACAGGGAATGATTTTACTGAAGGATGATGGCGGAAATGTTCGCCCTTTTGCCTCGGGTGAGGTCAGTTTCAGAAAGACATGATTATTTTGCTGGATATTGGCAATACACGGCTGAAATGGGCGGTGGTTGAGCATAATCAGTTGTTTCAGTTTAAAGCCGCGCTGGATTACCGGGCAAAGGGTTTTATGGCTTCTTTTGTACAAGTCTGGAAAAAAATCAACACGCCGAAAAAGATTGCCATCTCTTCGGTCGGCTCAGCTAAGCTGATAGAAGAACTACAACAGCTGATAAAAGATCTCTGGGGTGATGTCGATTTGATTTTTGCCAAGTCCTCCGGTTATTGTGCCGGTGTCAGCAATGCATACCGGCAGCCGGAAAAACTGGGTGTCGATCGCTGGATGGCGCTTTTGGCAGCTCATCAACAGTTTACTGAAGATGTGTGTGTAGTCGATTGCGGAACGGCGGTAACCATTGATTTTATGACAGCCGGAGGGCAGCACTCAGGCGGGGTAATCAGCCCGGGACTTGCGTTGATGAAAAAATCTCTGTTACATGATACGGCGGAATTGCCTTTGATAACCCATGAATTTGTGACAGGTCCGGCTGATTTTACCGAGGCGGCTATTTATAGTGGAACTTTATTCTCAGTATCTGGGTTGATTGAATATATGCTCAGGCAGCAGAAATTTAGCGGCCAGCTTGTCTTGACAGGGGGAGATGCCGGAGTGATTAATGAAGCTATTCATTATGATGCCATTATTGAGCCGCATCTGGTTCTGAAAGGCCTGGCTGTTTACTGCGGTGCCATAAAATGAAAATTGCAGTCTATGTTCTGATTCTAGCCAATATATTGTTTTTTTTGTGGGAGAAACAGCACAATCATCGGGCAGAGCCGGTAACACAAGCGCAGCACTCTTCGGCGGGCGGGATTGTACTGCTAACAGAGTTATCGCCGGCTCAACGTCAACAAATCCTGGCTGAAACAGATATTGAAAAACCTGATTCTATTGAAGATACAGTCGAAAATACGGCAGCAACAGAACCGGAAAAGAAACTGCCTGAACAAAACCAGACTTTAGTTGAGCAAGATAAGGTGGTTACAGAAGAAAATCTGCAATCCAAAAAACAGCAGACGCCGGTTCAATCGCCCGCTCTGCCTCCGATAAAACTCAGCTGTTTTGAAATCGGGCCTTTCCAGAATCAGAAGCAGGCCGAGCTGTGGTTAAAAGAGCATAAGATAGATGGCGAATTTGTTAATAAGAGTGTGAAGACTCCGTCATCGTATCTTGTTTACCTGCCTGCACCGGATGATTTTGCCATCGCAAAAAATAACGAAAAAATGCTAAGGGAGAAAGGTATTACGGATTTGTGGTTATTCAGGCAGGGGCCCATGAAAGGCGCTATTTCTTTAGGTTTGTTTGTTAAAAAACAGCGGGCAGAGAAACTTAAAAATCAGTTGCTGGAAAAAGGTATTCAGGTGAGTCTTGAAGCGCGCTACAAGGAAGAAGATAAAGTATTTGTTAAGGTGCAATTGCCGAAGCAGCCAGAGGTTCTGAAGCCACTGGCTGTTTTTGCATGTACAGTAAAATAACTCTCAGATAAAGATATTCCAGGTTACTCGAGACGTTTCGGTAACCCGGAATGTTATTGCTTACTGTAGGTTAAATTGTAAAGTCGTCAGGACTGATGATTTATGGGTGGATTCCTCATACATCTTTTTAAAGTCATTGACTTCGGCTGAGGTATCGTTGAATAAATCACGAACAAATCCAAATGCGATAGTTTGATAAACCAGTTCTACCTGAACATGATAAGTATCATTAGCCAGACCAGCTACCTGATAACGAATCTGATCACTGCCCCCAGTAAAGTTATTGTCGCTATAAGCATTACCAGTGACAGCAACATCATCAGGTGCGGTGGTTTTATCAAACCCTATAGGAAGCAGACGGTTATCTTTCAGATACTGCATACCTCTTAGTAAGGTATAGGTCACTTCTGAATTATTATCACCCATGATGGCTTCATAAACCTGTACCTGATCCTGTGAGGTGATCAAATCGTAATGTGGTTCATAAGCAAGAGCATCTGTATCGGCATCTACGCCTTCTATGCTGCCGTCGGCATGAACTTTACCTGATTCAAATACAATGTTGTTTTGGCTGTCAGTAATGGTTACATGAACGATGACTCTTCGGGACGGGTAGGCACTGGGTAATTTGTGACCAGTGTGACTGTTGATTTTTAAGGTAAAATCTATTTGTCCCTGATTAAAAGACTGGTTAACCAGTTCTATCGAAGCCGAACTTTGCAGGATATTGTCTGTGGCAGCCAGAATGTCATTAAAATTATTGGATGTAACACCCAGCTGCTGCTTGTTGTCGTTAAGCATATTCAGCATAAATTTGTTGGCGCCAACAAATTCATGAATCGCAAAGTCATTACGTTCCTGAACCCACCAAGGACGACTGGAAATAGAGACTCCGTCAGTTCTGGCCATATGACAGGATTGACAACTGTTTGTGCCCGGATAACTGCTGTGTAACCATTCTGAATAGGGCATTTGTTCCGGAAATTCAGATTCCGGTGTGTCGCTTAGGATATTGCCGAACTCATCAACATAAGGGGTTTTTAGGTTATGGCAGGTAGCGCAGATTTCAGACTCTTTTATATGTTGACTGAAAACGGGCGTATAGCCTGTTCTCATATACATTGGGCGTGTAAATACATTGTCATAAGGCCCGTAAATTTTCCTGTTATTACCAATCTTGTATTTTCCTGTAAAACTATCCAGTGTGCCTAAATCAGGTGAATCCTGAATTTGGTGACAGAGTGTACAGCTGACGCCATCCATTGCTTCATCATGCCGGGCGTGATTGGCGTTAAGAAAACCATTGTCATTGGCCAGGATAGTAATGGATTCATTGTGTTTTTTGGCTTCAAAGTTGGCCATGGGTGCATGACAACGGCTGCATTTGTCGTTGATAACATCAGCTAAATGCGGGTTCCGATTGAGTTCGGTACGGACTTTGGCTTTCCAGAAAGGGTCTTTCGCCGCATTGGCCATCATAGTGGCTGACCAGTCTGTTTCTATGGACACATTTTGCTGTTGATTATCATAGAGTTGATTATGACAAAGACTGCAGTTACCAGAGCCGGAAAAATGCTCACTGACAAAGATGCTATTACCTGCATCTTGTGGCGGTAATTGAAAACTACTTGATGATTGGCCCGTTGAGGTTGTGACATCAAAACTGTCTGAAATACCATTGATGTTAAGTACGGCACTAGACGTGGTATTGTTTTGGGCTGATGATAACAGCCTTACGGTGATTTCATCGCCGTTATAGACATAGTCATTAGAATTAGTGTATGGGTTACCATTAATAGAATATTCACCACCGGAGATGGATACTGGTGTGGCTCTGTTAATGCCAGAAACGGTAATTGTATTGGATGTGATGAGCGTGGAAGGTGTGACGCCTGTCTGGTCGGTAAAATGAAATGGGTCAGGGGTTTTGTCAATATCACCCCAATGATGCCATCCACCCATCGCATAGCTGCTTGTTGAGTTGAATGATATTGTCACAAGACAAAGAAACAATATGTGCTTTAACATTTGACTCCCTTAAAAAATAATAAATACAAGGGATGAGCAATTATCATGCCTTAAATAAATTCTATAAATAACAGATAGATATGGTAGAGTGTTAATAAAACTATGTTATATAACGTATTTTATATGCTTTGGGTGGCAAATCACTATTTTCTAAATATGGGGAGATTATTGTTATTGATAAGAATAATTTTTAACGGAGTGATGGAGCTGTTAGTTGTGAAACTGGTCGAAACAGTTTAAGGGAGTTTACGGACTTTGAGGGGAAAGGATAAAAAAGCAGCCAGTATTAAATGGCTGCCAAATCATTATATAGCAGTTGCTTTTTAAAAAGTGATTGTGACATGGATGCCACAATCAAGTCTGTAAGGATGTATTTACCGCATCTTCAGGAAAACGACTTATATACGCTGAATAGTAAATGATTATTTTTTTATAGCCTTAAAGCCGATATCAGTCCGGTAGTAGACATTATTCCAAGTGATTTTGTCGGCCAGCTGGTAGGCTTTTTGCTGGGCTTCCTTGATATCTTTGCCCAGGGCGCAGACGCATAATACACGCCCTCCGGCAGTTACAATATGACCGTCTTTCTCAGCTGTTCCTGCATGAAACACTTTGCAGTCTTCTGATTCATGCTCAGGCAGGCCGGAAATAATTTCGCCTTTCTGGTAATTGTCTGGATAACCACCGGCAGCCAGTACGACGCCTAGCGCTGCGCGGTTGTCCCATTCGGTGCTGGTTTGGTCCAGCTGTTGATTAAGTGCGGCCTGGCATAACTCGACCAGGTCACTTTTCATCCGCATCATGATAGGCTGGGTTTCTGGATCGCCAAAACGGCAGTTGTATTCCAGAACCTTGATAGAGCCATCCGGACTAATCATTAAGCCTGCATAGAGAAAGCCTGTATATTCATGGCCGTCTTCAGCCATACCTTTTAAGGTAGGGTTAATGACTTCCTCCATGACCCGTTGATAAATCTCATCAGTGACAACGGGTGCCGGAGAATAGGCCCCCATGCCACCGGTATTCGGGCCGGTATCGCCATTGTCGCGGGCCTTGTGATCCTGGGAGGTCGCCATGGGTAAAGCCTGTTTACCATCGGCAATGACAATAAAACTGGCTTCTTCGCCTTCCAGAAATTCTTCAATGACGACACGGTGGCCGGCTTCTCCAAAGCGATTGCCAGACAGCATGTCGTTAACGGCATCAATGGCCTTTTGCTGAGTTTCTGCAACAATAACGCCTTTTCCTGCCGCCAGCCCATCCGCCTTGACGACGATAGGTGCTCCTTTTTGTCTGATATAGGCAATGGCTTTTTCGGTTTCTGTAAAGGTTTGATATTCTGCCGTGGGTATCTGGTGTCGGGCCATGAAATCCTTACAGAATGTTTTAGAACCTTCCAATTGGGCAGCCGCGCTGCTGGGGCCAAAACAGTTGAGTCCGGCAGCGTTGAATGTGTCTACAATACCGGCGACCAATGGAGCTTCAGGACCGATAATAGTCAGGTCAATATGATTGTTTTGGGCAAATTCAAGCAGGGCGGGAATATCATCAGAGCTAATGTCGATATTTTCCATGCCTGATTCCAATGCCGTTCCGGCATTGCCCGGCGCAACATAGACAATATCAACATCATCAGACTGTTTTGCTTTCCAAGCCAGTGCGTGTTCACGTCCACCACTGCCAACAATTAATATTTTCATAGGTTTTACTTGTTTTAATGACGGAAATGACGCATGCCGGTAAATACCATGGCAATATTATGTTCATCAGCGGCTGCGATGACCTCATTATCCCGCATTGAGCCACCGGGCTGAATAACTGCGGTTATGCCGGCTTCGGCCGCGGCATCAATACCGTCTCTGAAAGGGAAAAATGCATCTGACGCCATTACTGAGCCTTTAACTTCCAATCCCTCATCAGCGGCTTTAATACTGGCAATACGCGCTGAGTAGACCCGGCTCATCTGGCCGGCACCGACACCAATGGTCTGTTTATTTTTGCAATAAACAATGGCATTGGATTTAACAAATTTTGCAACTTTCCAGGCAAATAACAAGTCATCCAGTTCCTGTTCAGACGGTTTCCTCTGAGTGACGATTTTGATATCGCTGGCGGTGATTCGGCCATAGTCTTTATCCTGAACCAATAAGCCACCTGAAACCCGTTTAAAATCAAGGGCTGGATCAGGCTGTTCAGGCCATTCGCCACATTCCAGCACGCGAACATTTTTCTTTTCAGCCAATATTTTTCGGGCTTCATCCTGAATGGCGGGTGCGATAATGACTTCAACAAACTGGCGATTGATGATTTCGGCGGCGGTATTTGCATCCAGATCCCGGTTAAAAGCGATAATGCCACCAAAAGCAGAGGTAGGGTCTGTTTTATAAGCCAGGTCATAGGCGCTTAAAATATCGTCTGCCATTGCAACACCGCAGGGATTGGCATGTTTAACGATGACGCAGGCAGCTTGCCCGGAAAATTCCTTGACACATTCCAGTGCGGCGTCCGCATCGGCAATATTGTTATAAGACAGTTCCTTGCCTTGCAATTGATGGGCTGATGAAATGGTTCCGACCGGCGGTGTTTTTTCAGTGTAGAACGCGGCTTTCTGATGAGGGTTTTCCCCATAGCGCATGTTTTGTAATTTATGGAATTGCAGGTTTAATGTGTCTGGAAATTCTGCCTGTCTGATTTTACCAAGGTAGTTTGCAATGGCGGTATCATAGCGGGCTGTTTGTTCAAAACTTTTCAAGGCAAAATTAAAGCGGCTTTGCAGGCTTAAAGTATTATTGTTTTGCTCGAGTTCGGCCAGTACCGATGAATAGTCCTGAGGATCTACAATAACAGCAACATCCTGATGATTTTTTGCTGCTGCCCGGATCATGGTCGGGCCTCCAATATCAATATTCTCAATCGCGGTTTCCAGATTACAATCCGGGTTAGCTACTGTTTGTTCAAAAGGATATAAATTGACAACAACCATATCGATGGCTTTGATGTCATTTTCTGCCATGACTTCATCATCAATACCCCGGCGTCCTAATATTCCACCGTGTACTTTAGGGTGCAGAGTCTTGACCCGACCCGCCATCATTTCCGGAAAGCCTGTATAGTCCGAAACCTCGGTAACCGGTATGTTTTTTTCTGCCAGTAATTTAGCGGTACCGCCGGTGGATAAAATTTCAATACCCAGTCGGTCAAGCTCCTGGCAAAATTCAACAATACCGGATTTGTCAGAAACACTGACCAAAGCGCGGGTGACTTTTTTGTTCATACGAACCTCAAGATAAACGATAAGGAATTAACTGATGCCATAAAGTTCTAGCTTTTTTCGCAGGGTGCTGCGACTTAAGCCGAGAATTTTGGCTGTTCGGGTCTGGTTATAATTGGCGTGTTTTAACGTGGTTTCCAGTAAGGGCTTTTCCATTTCGGCCAACACAAGGGCATAAAGACCGGATGATTCAACATCATCCAGTTGCGCAAAGTAGTGTTCCAGTGCGTGTCTTACATGGGCAGACAGCGGAAGTTCCGGTTCTGTATTATTAGTCAAAATGTAACGATGTTGTTCAAGTTCAGATAACGGATTTTCCATTATATTTGATTCTGCTGGATAAAGTAATTGAATGAACGGTTAACCAGAGTTAGTTGTTGCTCAGGATGTTGGGCCTGGTTGATGTTCTTTTTCCATGAAACAGGCAGTGGGCCGAGGTTTTCAAAATACCAGGCGATGTGCTTTCGCGCAATTCTTACCCCACTGATATTACCATAAAAACTGTAGAGGTTTTCAAGATGATGATTGATGGTGGATTGTATTTCGAGCAAATCCGGGGTGGTGTTTTTTAATATTTGTTTGAAAATCCATGGGCGCCCTTGGGCTGCACGGCCAATCATGATGGCATCTGCCCGGGTATATTGCAAAACCTGTTGGGCTTTACTGACTGAATCAATATCACCATTGGCAATAACCGGAATACTAACGGCTTCTTTGACCTGCTTGATGGTGTCATATTCGGCCTTACCGGTAAATTTGCACTGACGGGTCCGGCCATGAATGGTCAGTGCGGCTATACCGTTATTCTCAGCAAGTTTGGCGATATTCAGGGCATTAATGCTGTTTTTATCCCAGCCGGTACGAATTTTTAATGTGACCGGGACATTAACCGCAGAAACCACAGACGATAGAATCTGTGCGACTTTTTGTTCATTTTTCAATAAGGCGGAGCCTGCCGCAACGGAACAGACTTTCTTGGCGGGGCAGCCCATGTTGATATCAATAATATCCGCACCGCGATTTACATTGATTTGAGCAGCTTTTGCCATTTGCTCAGGTTCAGTACCCAGAATTTGTACTGCTTTTAGGCCGCTGCCGTGCTGATGGCTGGACTTTAACAGGGTTCTCGGGTGTTTCTGAAGATGCGGATTGGAGGCAACCATTTCTGAAACCGTTAATCCGGCGCCATACCGGCTGCATAGCTCTCTGAAAGGACCGTCAGTAATTCCTGCCATAGGTGCCAGAATCAGATTGTTTGCCAGGGTGTAAGGGCCGATTTGCATAAAGCCAGGAAAGTATAAAAAAGGGGCGTTATTCTATCTTAAAAAGGCGAAAGGTACATCATCTTTCGCCTTGAGCAGGGTTTATTTTTCGGGCGTTTCGGTAAAAATGGGATTGTTTTTATCGTCTTCGTGCAATTTAGCTTTATCTTCAGGATAAATATGCCAGAAAGACTGGTCGATCGCGCCTTCCACATAGTCATTCTTTGTTGAATGGGTAAATGGACACCACCAGTTTTCAACAATTTTAACCATATAGGCGTGCCATTCAAACAAGGCAACACTGACCGGACAATACCAGGTACAGTTAATAATCCAGTACAATTTGGACTGGGCCAGACTCAGTTTGAAGGAGCCATCCATAGTGATTTGTGTTTTCAGGTTATAACGATGGCTGGCCCGGTCAGGGAGAAAATCAGTGAATGTTTTAACATCTTCCGCACCACATAACTTGAGGCTGAAATAAGTCAGATAAGCACTGAGAAACACGAAGGGCAGGGTCAAAATTGGCAGATAAATAAAAATAAGACCGATTGCCCGGGCAATCACCGGCATTTTTTTATAATTACGACCGATATGGACTCGGTTTGAACAGGACTCACAGGCTTTCATTTTTTCTCCTCTTTATTGTATTTTTCAAGAACTGAAAGATCAGCCGATAATTCTACTATATGAAGACCGTAGGGTCTTGCTAAATATTTTGTTGGTTTATGTGATCGGGTCGTGGTTTTTTTTAGTGTTGTCAGTTAAGAATACTCGAATACCTGAGTTTATTTACTAGGAGGTTGTCGGATTTAAGGGGTCGTAACGAGACGAGTGGAAAATTTAGGATAGTTTTTCGATCTTTTGAGGCGCATAGTGGTGCTACGCAACGAAAAAGATTGGAAAAATGGACCGGTTTCCCACTATCGCAGTAGAATTTTCCTAAATCCGACAGCCTCTTGGCATTCGGCCTATTGTTTTGTTTAGATGAGAGTTTTATGGATCATACCCAGATACATGGTATTTCACTGAACCAGACAGTATTGCACTTTATTGAATCAACTAAACCGGTTGATATTATTCAGTGTCATGAAAGCGAGAGCAACTTTGTGTTTACTGTCTCTATTGATGGGTCGGAATCAGTGGTTTTTGAAGGGCATGTTGCTTTGCTGATTGATGATAATGAATATGAAGGGAATATTCGGGCGGTGGCCATTGCATTTAAAGCTGATGCTTTTAATTCGGTCATGAAAACCCGTTATGGCAGGCATTTTAAACCTTTTGCTGAGGATAATATCTTCAGTAGTCATTCAGATTGTCACGCCTTACTGCATTCCCTGGTGATTTGGATTATTCAGGAATATTCAAAGCAAAATCATTTAAAAAATGAAGAATGGCTGGAGTTGGAAAACGCTTTATTAAAACTTGTCATCGACAGTATTGATCGGCGTAAGCAAGCCCGTCCTGAAGACAGCGCCATTAAACACGAATGGTTTCTTGAGCTGGAACAGTGGATAGAAAAAAATCTGGAAAATTCCATTTCTGTAGAGGACTTATCTTCAGTTGCAGGGGTTAGTGTGCGAACCATCCAAAAAGCCTTTAAGGAATATCGAAACTGCACACCTATGGATGCTGTCAGCCAGCAGCGACTGATTAAAGCCAGAAAGATGTTAAGCAATCCTGATGAAGGTCTGTCGGTATTAGATGTCGCGATGGAATTAGGCTATTTGCACCCCAGCCGCTTTGCAGCACAATACAGGAAAAAGTTTGGTGAGAATCCTTCTGAAACGCTGAAGCGGTCGAAAGGGGAGAAGTAAAAAAATATCAGTTTGTTTGTCGGGTTAGCGGTAGCGTAACCTGACAAATATTATAAAATGTTGGGCTTCGTTCCTCAATCCAACCTGCATTTTGTCTTAGTTCAATGGTAATGAGGCTCTTCAAGGGAATCTATGCGAGATAAGGCAGGTATGAAATATTCCAAGGCAGGAACCTCAGAGTGGTGGGCCCCACCGAATTATTTCCTGGTGGGGCTTTTTTGTGGGGTAAATAATAGGTTTTTTGGGAAATGCCGAACAAATTATCCCTGATTTGTTCAGCGCCCGCAAAGCAGAAATACGATTACCGCTTGACTCAAAAATCAATGGCTTGCAGGCATTGATTTTTGTGGTACATCCTTGTGCCACAAAAATCGTGAATAAACCAGGGGATTCCTTAAGAGAGTTTCTTTCTATGTGTGCCTAAAAAACTGATTAAACCCGTGGCAAACAACCACACTGTTGCGGGTAAAGGAACTGAAGATAC
>CAYLNS010000034.1:0-16677 GCA_964385115.1 uncultured Methylomarinum sp. | reverse complement strand
TGTCCTGACGCATTTGCCCGCCACCAATGTCGCCCTGATTACCATTATTTCACCGGTACTGGCGCTTTATCTGGGGCATAGCATTAATCATGAGGTGCTGACGCTGAAAGTCATCATCGGCACCAGCATGATTATTGCCGCTTTATTTATCCACCAGTTCTTTGATCGTTTCCAAAAACGACAAACCTGTAAAAGTGGCTAAAGTTTCAGACCTTTCAGATAAGCCAAAAAGTCGGCTTTGATATCGTCATGTAATAAGGCATGTTCGACATTGGCAATCACATAACCGAGTTTTGAACCACAATCATAGCGGTTCCCTTCAAATTCGTAGGAAAGCACGGTTTCATCGGCCATTAAATCGGCAATGGCATCGGTTAATTGAATTTCACCTCCGGCTCCACGACCGGTGTGTTCCAGTTTATCAAAAATGGCCGGCGTTAAAATATAACGCCCGACCACGGCCAGATTCGATGGCGCCACATCCGGCGCCGGTTTTTCTACAATCGTTTGTACCCGGCCGACCTTGTCCGACACCTTGTCAATTTCTACAATGCCATATTTATCGGTTTCACTCGGATCCACCGGTTCAACCCCCAGAATACTGTTGGATTGTTGGTCGAATAATTCTGTCATCTGCGCCATACAGCCCCGTGAGGAATCTTCAATCAGGTCATCCGCCAGAATCACCGCAAACGGCTCATCACCCACTACCGGCTTGGCGCATAACACCGCATGCCCTAAACCTAACGCTTCCGATTGCCGGATAAAAACACAGGATATATGACTGGGTATCATATTCCGTAAGGCTTCCAGCATTTTGGTCTTGCCATTTTTCTCCAGTTCCATTTCCAGCTCATAGGCTTTATCAAAATGATCCGGAATCGCGCGTTTATTCCGCCCGGTCACAAACACCATGGTCTCAATCCCGGCTGCAACGGCTTCTTCCACGGCATACTGTATCAGTGGCTTGTCAACAATCGGCAGCATTTCTTTAGGGCTGGCTTTTGTCGCCGGTAAAAATCGTGTTCCCAAACCTGCAACCGGAAAAACCGCTTTAGTAATTTTCTTGTCCATAAAATTCCTGAAGATTAGATTCAAAGGTAGATAAACTGCAACTATTCGGAGTATTTAAAAAATAATTTAATATCCGTTACTTGCGGAAGAAGTGTATGTGACATGGATATCACATTCAAGCCTGCATGGATGTATTTACGGCGTATTCTGGAGCAAGTGACTAATATTAAATATCCAAATACATGGAATAGTTACGATAAACTTAGGTTATATTGTAGACTATTTTTTTTATATTCCGCTTAATAAAAACATGACACACCCTGAATTCCCTCTGGATGACTCGCTGATTTATCTTAACCATGCCGCAGTAGCTCCCTGGCCATTAAGAACTGCCCGGGCTGTGCAAGAATTTGCCGAGCAAAACTGCCATTATGGTTCACAGTTTTATCCCCAGTGGCTGTTAAAAGAAAGTACTTTACGACGACAACTCGCCGGGTTATTAAACGCACCATCGGCTGATGATATTGCCCTGGTAAAAAATACTTCCGAAGCGCTTTCCTTTGTCGCTTATGGTTTAGCCTGGCAGCCGGGCGACAATATAGTCAGCAGTTCTGAAGAATTTCCTTCCAACCGTATTGTCTGGGAGTCTCTGGCTAAGCAAGGGGTTGAGTTCAGACAAGCCGACCTGCATACGGATAAAACGCCAGAGCAGGCCTTATTTGATTTAGTCGATAAAGATACTCGTTTAATCACCATCAGCTCCGTGCAGTTTGCCTCGGGGTTACGTCTGGATTTGGATAAAATCGGCAATTTTTGTAAACAAAAAAACATTCTTTTCTGTGTCGACGCCATTCAAAGCCTCGGCTGCGTTCAATTTGACGTACAGTCCTGTCAGGCTGATTTTGTCATGGCCGATGGCCATAAATGGATGCTGGGACCGGAAGGTCTGGGCGTGTTTTATAGCCGTCCTGAAGCCCGGGAAAAACTGAAGCTGACCCAGTATGGCTGGCATATGATAAAAAATATTCATAATTATGAAAACAAGCCCTGGGAAATCCATCCGACGGCTCAGCGGTTTGAGTGCGGCAGCCCAAATATGCTGGGCATCCATGCCTGGTCCGCCAGCTTATCGCTATTGCTGGAAACAGGCATGGAGGTTGTGGAATCCAAAGTCTTTAATCATGTTGATTATCTGAGCAATCGAATCCAGAAAAGCCCACAACTGATTTTATTATCGGATCCTGACAGCCCTCTGAAATCCGGCATTGTATTGTTCAGGCACAAGGCAATAGATAATTTGAGTCTGTTCAAGAGGCTGAGCAAAAAGGGTGTCGCCTGCGCCCTGCGCGGCCCAGGTATCCGATTTTCACCGCATTTTTATAACAGCCGGGACGAACTGGAACAGGCTATCGAGTTTTGTGAGGATTATTAGGCAAGCACCGAACAGAAACGCGACTTCCACTTTTCTCACAAAATCAACAACTTGAAGGCATTGATTTTGGTGGTACATCCATGTGCTACAGGAATCGCTGATTAAATCAGCAATTCCTTAGTCGTTGGAAACAGCCTGTAAAAGTTCTCTGAGGATTGTCTGGCAATTTCCTCAATCGAAGTATCACGCAATGTTGCCAGACATTCGGCCACATAAGAAACATAAAGCGGATAATTCGGCTTTCCCCGATGCGGAACCGGTGCCAGATAAGGCGAGTCGGTCTCAATCAAAAAACGATTGGCAGGCACCTTTCGGGCTACTTCCTGTACCTGTTTTGCATTTTTAAACGTCACGATGCCTGAAAATGAAATATAAAAGCCCAGATCCAGAGCGCGCTTGGCATAATCCCAGTCTTCAGTAAAACAATGGATAATCCCGCCCACCTGTTCGGCATGTTCTTGTTCCAACACATCCAGTGAATCCTGTCCGGCTTCACGGGTATGTATAATCAAGGGCTTTTGTGTTTGAATGGCGGCCTGAATATGATGTTTGAAACGTTGATGCTGCCAGTCAAGATCACCGCTACTGCGAAAATAATCCAGCCCGGTTTCACCGATGGCAATCACTTTCTCATCGGCCGCCAGGTCAACTAACTCTTGGGCACTGGGCCCCCGTCCTTCCGTGACATTAGGGTGAACACCCACGGACAATGAAATGTCGGTAAAAGGCGCCACCTGATCCCGCATGGCTGGCCAGGCTTCAAGGTCAATGGCAATACAAAGCATGTGGTCGATCTGTGACTGCCTTGCCTGCTCGACAAACTGGCTGAAATCATTCTGATAGGGCGCAAGATCAATTCTATCAAGGTGACAATGGGAATCAATAAACATAAACAGAGGTCGCGGACAAAAAGGGTTATTCTACTACACTATGCGCCGGTAAAATCACATGGTATGTGTTGTTCTGTCAGATTCCAAAGCGCCCGCGAGGTAAGTTTCTATCTTGTTGCGGGCGGTACCGCCATCCTGGTCACTGAACTGTACGCCGATACCGGATGCCCGGTAACCTTCGGCACCTGCCGGTGTTATCCAGATAATTTTACCAGCAATGGGTAGCCGCTCCGTCTCCTCCATTAAACTCAATAACATAAAGACTTCTTCACCCATTTTATAGGTTCTTTTGGTTGGAATAAACAGACCACCATTTTCCACAAACGGCATATAGGCTGCATATAATGCATTTTTTTCTTTGATTGACAGAGACAATATCCCCTGTCTGGGAGATGATTCAGCCATGTTATTTACTCAGATGTGACGCTTCGATTAAAACCCGTTCCAATAATAGCTGTTTATTTACCTGGGTATCCACCAGGCGCCGGCTTTGCAAGAGCAAATCGTAACATTGAAACAGCTTAGATAAGTCTAGTCTGTTCCTGATTTCCTGCAAGGCGGATTGTTCGATTCTGCCTGCTGGTTGCTGATATTGTTGTTTAACCAAAATAATCAGCCACTTACTTAACCAATCCAAAATTACCTCAACAGAAAGTGTTTTTTGCCAGTTCTCAGCCAATTGTACGGCATTCAGTTTACCTTTCCCGCTGATTAAGCCAACCCAATGGCTCAGACATTGCTGATAAAGCGTCAGCATGTCATTTCCGGCATAAGCCAACGCTTTTAAGGGTGAATCTTGTGCCAGTTCCAGCATCAATTCCGGGTCGCTGACCTGTTGTTGCGTCAGCCAGTCATAAACTACGGATTTATCACCCAGCTCGATAAACAGATTCTGACAGCGACTGCGAATAGTGATCGGCAGTAGCGATGGTTTTTCGGCAATCAGTACAAAGGAAGTCCGTTCATTCGGCTCTTCCAGACACTTTAAAAAAGCATTGGCCGCGGCATTATTTAGATAATCCGCCGCATCGATAATGATAATCCGTTGCCCATTAAATTGTGGTTTTAAGGACAAACGTGTTATCAGCCCGCGGATGACATTGATTCCAATGGCCTTCCCAGGTTCTTCAGGCTCAATCATGAGAAAATCGGGATGGGTGGCCGATGCAATCAGTTTACAGGACTGACATTCACCGCAAGCCTCCAGATTATCACCCGGGTTTTCACAGAGCAGAATGCTTGCATAATATTCAGCCAGTTTGCGTTTTCCCAGTCCGCTGTTACCAGTCAGCAATAATGCCTGGGGTATTTTATTCTGACGTATATAATCCAGCAGGCGATTGCTGTATGGCTGTAACCAGGGATAAAGCGATGATTCTTTCATGCCAGTAATGAATTGATTTGTTGCTGTATTTGCTGCTGAATGCTGGCCAGATCCTGACTGGCATCAATAACTGCAAAACGCCGGGGCTGTTGTTGGGCCAATTGCAAATAGGCCTGTCTGATTTTTTCAAAAAACTCACGCTGTTCCTGCTCAAAACGATCCAATTTCCCCCGCTGGCGGGCTCGTTTCATTCCCACTTCAAAATCAGCATCCAGCAATATCGTCAGATCCGGCCTGATTTCACCCTGTACCAGATTTTCAAGCCAGGCGATTTTGTCAAAATCAATACCCCGTCCTCCACCCTGATAGGCATAGGTCGCATCGGTAAAACGGTCACACAAAACCCAGTCACCCCGTTCCAGCGCCGGTCGGATAACATGAAGAATATGCTGGGCGCGGGCGGCAAACATCATCAACAATTCGGCAATGGGATCAACCTGCTCCTGAGTTTCATCCAGCAATAACTGTCTTATTTTTTCAGCCAGAGGTGTTCCTCCAGGCTCACGGGTTTTGATAACTGTAATGCCCTGACTGGCTAACATATCTTCAATAAACCCCAGATTCGTGGTTTTTCCAACCCCCTCGCCCCCTTCCAGGGTAATAAATTTCCCTTTTTTCATCGCTGCTTTTTTTGGTATTTGTTGACGGCATTAACATGCTGCCTTAAGGTCTCGGAAAAATAGTGCGTACCATCACCCTTGGCTACAAAATACAAACTTTTTCCTGTTGCAGGGTGCAAAACCGCATGAATGGCATCACGGCCCGGCATGGCAATCGGTGTCGGCGGCAGCCCTTTAATGACATAGGTGTTATAAGCCGTCGGGGTTTTCAAATCCTTGCGGCGAATATTGCCTTTATAATGTTCGCCCATTCCATAAATCACGGTCGGATCGGTTTGCAGCAACATATCTTTCTGCAAACGTCTGATAAAAACACCGGCAATTATGGCTCTCTCGCTGGGAACTGCAGTTTCTTTTTCCACAATTGAAGCCAGAATCAAGGCTTCATAAGGTGTTTTTAAAGGCAAACCGGCTTGTTTATTTTGCCACTCCTGTTTCAGAACCTGCTGCATACGGTCATAGGCTCTTTTCAGCAACTCCAGGTCGCTGCTGTTTTTTTCAAAAAAATAGGTTTCCGGCAAAAACATCCCCTCCGCATGTGTGTAACGGGAACCCAGTTTTTGCAATATCGCAGATTCATCAATATCTTTCAGGGTATGCCGTAAGCGGGTGTTATTGTCTATCCGCTGTCTGATTTGTTTAAATGTCCACCCTTCTGGAAACGTGATGGAGTATTGCAGACTTTTTCCAGCAACAAAAATATCCAGAATATCAGGCAGCGTCATGCCGGGTAAGAGACGGTATTCCCCCGCCTTAAGCTGATTAATTTGTTTTTTCTGATAGGCAATCACTTTAAACCATAAGGGTTGAAATGCCAGTTGTTGCCGCATTTTTTTGGAAATCTGATTAAACGACTCCCCTTTGACAATTTCCAGAATCACAACATTATCTTTCACCACCGGCTGAGTCATAGCAAGCTGATATTGCTGCCAGGCCCACCAGCTGGTAGCGGCTAAAATCAGCATCATGGCCGTCAAAGTATATTTAATCATCAGCTGCCTGTTGTAATCTTAAGTCCTGATAGATTTGTTGTATCCGTTTTGTCAATGGCCCAACCTGAAAACTATATTTTTCCAGTCTTGCTACCGGCCAGATACCAATCACCGAATTACTGATAAAAAGCTCATCAGCCTGAATAATGTCCTTGGCCGTTGCCTGGGTTTCGATTATTTCAACACCCAGATTCCGGGCAATATCAAACACCAGACCTCTGACAATACCGGCCACACCGGACAGATTCAATGCAGGTGTATAAATTTTTTTTTGTTTAACAAAAAAAATATTACTCATGGTGCCTTCGATGACAAAGCCCCGAGTATCGCTCATCAGCCCTTCCTGAATATCGGCATCCTGCCATTCAGATCGCGCCATCACCTGCTCCAGTCTGTTCAGGTGCTTAATACCGGCCAGGTCTGGATTTAAGCCCAGGCGGTGCCGGCAAAAACGCATATTAATGCCTTGTTGATAATAGCTTTCGGGAAAATCTGCTTTGGGGTGGAGACTGAGCAGTCGGGTCGGCTGTGAAGTTGCTGGCAGACGGTAACCCCGTCCACCCGAGCCGCGGGTAATGATGATTTTCAACACACCCTGCTGTGTCTGCTTGATGACTTGCTGCGCTTCCTGATGAAGCAAACGGGTATCAGGGCATGTGATTAAAAGCTTTTTACAACCCTTTTGTAAACGGGCTAAATGTTGCTGCCAAAACAGCGGTTTTCCATTTAAAACTTCCAGTGTTTCAAATAAACCATCACCGTACTGGAGTCCTCTGTCGCTGATGTCTATAGAATGCCTGCTTTCACCATTGAGAAGATACATCAGCAGGCACGATTAACTGTTCAGCTATAGCGTTTAAAAATCAATGTGCCATTGGTGCCGCCGAAACCAAAGGAATTAGACATGGCCACATCTATTTTCATGTCTCTGGCAGTATGAGGAACATAGTCAAGATCACACTCAGGGTCCGGATTATCGAGATTGATGGTAGGTGGCGCCACCTGATTTTGGACAGCCAGTGCTGATAACACCGCCTCAATACCGCCGGCGGCCCCCAGCAAATGCCCAATCATGGATTTGGTTGAGCTGACCGCTGTTTTATAAGCATGCTCACCTAATGCGGCTTTCATAGCCTGTGTTTCACCAATATCGCCTGCCGGTGTCGACGTCCCATGGGCATTGATATAATCAACTTCTTCGGGATTCAACCCGGCATCACGCAGGGCATTTTTCATACATCTGGCCGCACCTTCACCGCCCGGCGCGGGCGAGGTCATATGATAAGCATCGGCGCTCATGCCATAACCGACCAGTTCAGCATAGATTTTTGCGCCTCTGGCTTTGGCATGTTCAAGCTCTTCCAGCACTACAACACCGGCTCCATCACTCAGCACAAAGCCATCACGATCCTTATCCCACGGCCTGCTGGCTCGCTGGGGTTCATCATTGCGGCGAGACAAGGCTTTGGCTGAAGCAAACCCGCCCATGGCCGTCGGCGAGGTGGTACAACGCTCGGCGCCACCCGCAACCATCATATCCGCATCACCATATTTAATCAGTCTTGCTGCGTCGCCAATATTATGAGTCCCGGTGGAACAGGCTGTCACAATGGCAAAATTCGGACCTTTTATACCGTATTTAATCGACAAATTGCCCGATATCATATTGATAATATTGCCCGGTACAAAAAAAGGTGAAATTCTACGGGGGCCGCCTTTTTCATAGGTGGCATAGCACTCTTCAATTCCGGTAATCCCACCGATACCGGAACCAATTGCAACCCCTATGCGTTCAGCATTTTCTTCGGTCACCTCAATGCCCGAATCTTCAATGGCCTGACATCCCGCTGCAATACCATAATGAATAAAACCATCCATCCTTTTGGCATCTTTAGCAGGAATATACTGGCTGATATCAAAATCTCTGATAACACCGCCAAAAGTTGTGGCAAAAGCCGAAATATCGAATGAATCAATGGGCGTAATCCCACTTTTACCATTGAGGATACCCTGCCAGGTATCGCTAACATTATTGGCTAAAGGCGTAACTGCGCCCAATCCAGTAATAACAACTCGACGTGTGCTCAAGATAATATACCGTTAGATTAAGATAAAAGAAAAAACGGAGGAATGATCAACGATACAGAACCGGACAAAAAATAAGGCTCATGGCGCACTATTTATTAACTGCGACCAGCTTTACCCTTGTTGTGACTCAATAAGAAAACAAGAATGCACAGGCAAGCCATGCGCATCCGGTTCCGTAGTGATTAAGCGTTTATCAATCAACCAGCGAATGAACCATTCACTCGTCGGGGATTAATAATTAAAGATTTTCGTTGATATAATCGATAGCCAACTGAACTGTAGTGATTTTTTCAGCTTCTTCATCTGGAATCTCACATTCAAATTCTTCTTCAAGTGCCATGACGAGTTCAACTGTATCCAATGAATCAGCACCAAGATCATCTACAAAAGATGCATCGTTAGAAATATCTTCTTTAACGCCTAATTGTTCTGCGACAATCTTTTTTACTCGTTCTTCAACATTACTCATAATTATTTTCCCCAAACAATGCAAATGCGCTATACACTCGCTTCAATATTGTTATAAATTTATTTAAGAAACCCGTCACTGGCTGACCCAGACGGCGGGGTGAATTATACTTGAATTGTAACCGCTCAGCAAAACTTGTAACCGCTCGGATCGTTGCTGTTTTGCACCAACCCAGATCGAATCCGGATAATTTACAAAAACAACCAGACAGATCCAACACTTGCACTGGCGTAAACAGAATCAAGACATATACATACCACCATTCACATGAATGGTTTCACCGGTTATATAAGACGCGCCATCCGAAGCCAGAAACGATACCGCATGAGCAATTTCTTCAGGATTACCCAGTCTTCCAAGAGCAATGGATGACAGCAACGCCTGTCGGTGTTCATCGGCCAGTTCCTTGGTCATATCCGTATCAATAAAACCTGGTGCCACCGTATTAACGGTAATATTTCTGGAACCGACCTCTTTTGCCATGGACTTGGCAAAGCCTACCATTCCAGCCTTGGAAGCTGCATAATTGGTTTGCCCGGCATTACCGGTAGCGCCCACGACAGATGAAATATTGATAATCCGGCCACCTTTGGCCTTCATCATGCCGCGTAGAACCGCTTTACTCATCCGGAAGATAGAAGTCAAATTGGTGTTGATAATATCGTTCCACTCTTCCTCTTTCATTCTCATCAACAGATTATCCCGGGTAATGCCCGCATTATTAACCAGCACCACCGGCACTCCATAATCTTCATTGATTTTTTTCATCACCTCGGCAATGGAATCAGCGTCAGATACATCCAGTTTCATTCCAGCACCATTATCCCCCAGATAAGCTGAAATGGACTCAGCGCCTTTATCAGAAGTGGCTGTGCCAATTACGAAAAAACCGTCTTCCGCCAGTTTTTCGGCAATGGCCCGGCCGATTCCCCGGCTTGCGCCAGTGACTAATGCAATTTTTTTATCCATTGATTTGCTCCAGAACTTTTTCCAGTGTGGCCGGATCATAAATTGAATAATGATCCGCCTCTTTCACAATACGGCGATTTAAGCCCATTAATACTTTGCCAGGCCCGCATTCGACAAATGACAGCACCGCCTGATCATGCATGAACCGAATACTATCCACCCAGCGAACCGGCTTGTAAAGCTGTTCAGCCAGAACACTCCTGATCACTTCAGGTGCCGTATGCGCCTCGATATCAACATTATGAATCAAGACGGCATCGGGAGCATTCACCTCAATATCATTTAAAAGCCCGGCCAGTTTTTCCGCCGCCGGCTTCATCAATGCACAATGTGATGGCACACTGACCGGCAACTTCAAAGCTCTTTTAGCACCCGCCTCTTTGGCGGCCTTCATTGCTCGCTCCACAGCCTCGGCATGACCTGCAATAACCACCTGCCCGGGAGCATTAAAGTTAACAGCAGACAAGACCTCATCCCCGGCATTTTCCGCACAAAGGTTAACCACGACATGATCTTCCAGGCCGATGATTGCCGCCATCGCTCCGACACCTTCGGGAACCGCTTGCTGCATTAAACGACCACGTTCGGCAACCAGTCGAATGCCATCTTCAAAAGAAATAGCATTAGCGCACACCAGCCCGGTATATTCACCCAGACTATGTCCCGCCATCCATTCTGGCCTGACATTACTTTGCTCACACCATACACGCCAGACCGCAACACCAGCTGCCAACATTGCAGGCTGGGTATTATGCGTTTGATTCAGCTCTTCTTGTGGACCTGCTTGAACCAGATTCCACAAATCCAGCCCCAATGCATCTGATGCCTGTTCAAACACCTGCTTAACCAGCGGAAACGCATCAGCCAAATCAGCCAGCATTCCAATTGACTGGGAACCCTGCCCAGGAAAAACAAACGCCAAATTATAATTTTTATCGCTCATAAAATTACTTACCAAAAAAGTGACCCGTATTTTCTATCAAAACAGAAATCTTATTTTCTGCTTTGACAGAGCAAATTAATTAACTTGACGCTTGATTAATACTTAATCAGCGCCGAACCCCAGGTAAAACCTGCCCCAAACGCTTCCATCAAGACCACGTGTCCCCGTTGAATCCGGCCATCCTTAACAGCGGCATCCATAGCCAATAAAACCGACGCTGAAGAGGTGTTGCCTTGATGTTCAAGCGTCAAAACCACTTGATCCATCGACATTTTCAATTTTTTTGCGGTAGCAGCAATTATCCGGGTATTGGCCTGATGCGGAACTAGCCAGTCAATATCCTTTTTTTCCAGATTATTGGCCTTCAGCGTTTCATCCACTATCCGCCCCAAGGTATTCACAGCTACCTTAAAAACTTCATTGCCACGCATTTTGATATAAGGGCTTTCCTGCCGTCCTGTCTCTGCAGCCGCCTGCGGATTGGGGCAATAAAGCAAATCTTCATAGCGACCATCGGCATGAATATGGGTGGATAATATGCCGGCTTCATCCGAAGCCTCCAGCAACACGGCGCCCGCCCCATCACCAAAAAGAATACAGGTTCCTCTGTCGGACCAGTCTACAATCCGCGAACAAATTTCAGCGCCAACGACCAGGGCTTTTTTAGCGGCTCCCGACTTGATAAATTGATCGGCAACGCTTAAAGCATAAATTGAGCCGGAACAAGCCGCCTGAATATCAAATGCAGCAGCTCCGTGCACCCCTAACCTTTCCTGTAACAAACAGGCTGTACTGGGATAAACCCGCTCCGGCGTACCCGTGGCTACAATAATCAAATCAATTTCATTGGCATCGATTCCGGCAGCAGCTATCGCCTGTTTTGCCGCCACTTCAGCCATTGACGAGGCAGTTTCTTCGGGACCTGCAATCCGGCGAGATTTTATACCCGTTCTTTCAACAATCCAGCTATCTGATGTATCAACAATTTCAGAGATATCTTCATTGGTACGGACGGTGTCGGGCAAATACCCGCCTGTCCCGATAATTTTTGCATACTGCATTATGCCTGCTCCATTGCGGACAAAGCCTGCTCCACTTTATCACTGATTTTACGGGTAACATCTTTCTCAATTTCAACTTCGGCCAGATGTATCGCGGTTTCAAACGCCAACGCATCCGCCCCGCCATGACTTTTTATCACCAGCCCGCGTAATCCGACAAAACTGGCACCGTTATACAAACGCGGATCGATACTGTCTTTAAAGGATTTGAGAACAGGGTAAACCAGAAGCCCGGCCAGTTTGGTTAAAACATTTCGGGAAAAAGATTCTTTGAGTTTGGTGGCAATCATTTTGGCTGCCCCCTCAATTGACTTTAATGCCACATTGCCGACAAAACCATCGGTAACAATTAAATCAACTTTGATACTTCCGGCATTAATTGAATCCCCTTCCACATAACCAATATAATTCAGCGCCGAATTTTCCAGCAATTTAGCCGCCGCTTTGACCTGCTCGTTGCCTTTGACCTCTTCTTCGCCAATATTCAACAGCCCTACCTTGGGGCTGTCTATATTTTCGACGGCTTTAACCACTTCCTCTCCCATAATGGCAAACTGATAAAGCTGCTGAGCCGTACAGTCCACATTGCCGCCCAAATCCAGCATATGTGTATGACCAAATACAGAAGGCAGAGTCGAAATAATAGCCGGCCGTTCTATACCGGGAATCATTTTTAGCACAAACCGGGCAGTTGCCATCAAGGCACCGGTATTACCTGCGCTGACACAGGCATCGGCCACACCTTCCTTGACCAGATTAATGGCAACCCGCATGGATGAGTCTTTTTTGTTTTTCAGCGCCCGTTGCGGTGATTCATCCATTTCCACACATTGTGAAGCATGATGAATTGAAAGTCTGCCGTTAAAATCCTGTAAAGCCTGTCCAAGCAAAGGCTCCAGAACCTCCTGATTACCCACCATGATAAGTGTTAAATCAGGATTGGCTTTAAGACATGCCAAACAAGCAGGAACAGTAATCTGGGGACCAAAATCCCCACCCATTGCATCGATTGAAATAGTTGCAGTCACACCTAGAATTAACTCCGGAATGATGAATAAAGAAACGGCCTGCATTGCAGGCCGATTTTATATTTCCGTTTACCTTTTACACCGTCACTTTAGAAAATAAAGTGCAACCTGAAACGCTTATCTTTGTCTGCGCTAAATTGTAAAAACAGCAACGGAAATCAATTAAACAGACTTATTCTTCTTCGTCTACCGCAACAATCTGACGGCCCTTGTAAAAACCATCGGGTGTCATGTGGTGACGCAAATGCGTTTCACCGGTTAATGGATCCTGTGACAAGGTCTTTGCGGTTAAAGCATCATGTGAACGACGCTGACCACGTCTGGAACGAGTCACTTTACTTTTTTGAACAGCCATCTATAAATCTCCAGTATTTTTCTTAAGTTGAGCTAAAACAGAAAAAGGGTTATTGGACTTTTGTTGATTATTTTCATCATCAGGTTTTATACTCGCAAGCTCTGCTTGCTCGTGCTTGACACATTCATGGCTGTGCCTGGGAAAATCGGGCAAAGCCAGCAGCAGCTCGTCTTCAACAATTTCCTGCAGGGATATTGTTTCTTCATCCATCCATAAAGGATCAAATTCGGCAGCCAGTCTGTCAGCCTGCTCCAGAGTGGAAACCACTCCCAGATTAACCGGAATATCAATATGCACAATCAATTCCTGCAAACAATTCTGACAAACCAATACAAGTTCACCTTTGATAGAACCCTGAATAGTCGCCACCCGACCCTTCTTTTCAAAAGAAAAATCGACGGCTATTTTACCTGAGTTATCTTTCAATATCTCCGATAAACGCGCAAACCCAGCCACCGCCATCTGGCCGGCAGTTTCCCGCCGCTGTTCTGCGTAAAGGATAGGATCTAAAAAATCAGGCAATCTGTCCAACATAACTGAATAATGATATAGTCTTATACTTTATACGTCAAATTTATCCAGCAGCATCTGAACTTTGTAACATAAAATGCTACCGATTATCCTTGCCTCATCATCGCGCTATCGCCAGCAATTGCTGGCAAAACTTAAGCTGCCCTTTCAATCTTTTAGTCCGGATATTGATGAATGCAGAATTGGCAAGGAAAAGCCGGATACAATGGCCGCTCGTCTTGCGGAATCAAAAGCCATCGTCACTGCCGAAAAATTCAAGCAGCACCTGATTATCGCATCTGACCAGGTCGCCTGTCTGGACGACCAGATTCTGCACAAGCCCGGCAGCCGCTCTCGTGCCATTGCACAATTGCAACATCAATCCGGCCGACAGGTAAGCTTTTATACGGCGGTCTCGGTTTATGACAGCAGCCGGCACACAATGAAAAGCGATTTAGATACTTGTGTTGTACATTTTCGCGAATTGTCTCTGCAACAAATCGAACATTATGTCGACAAGGAGCGTCCTTTTGATTGTGCGGGTAGTTTTAAATCCGAAGCCCTGGGAATTGCACTGTTAAAAAAAATTGATGGTGACGACCCCAATGCCCTGATCGGCCTGCCATTGATAAAACTTGTCACGCTACTGGAACAGTCAGGCATACAGATTTTATAAGATACAGGGCTCATTCAGCAGCCAACTGTTAATCAAAAACAGCCTTATCCACATTTTTCGCGCTATCCAGTCCCCGCAAATCATTTTTACCTTTTATCCGGGTAAAAACAGCACCATTCAAATCAGCACCGGATAAAATCGCATCATTCAATTTACTGTCGGTAAAATCAGCTTTTGTTAAGTTGGCATTGCTCAGATTGGCGGAACGCAGGTCTGCCGCATTGATGGTGGCATTATGCAGATTGGCGCCCGACAAATCAGCAAACATCAACATCGCCCGCCCCATCTGAGCATTCGTCAAATCCGCATTCACCAGCTTGACCTTTTTAAGACTCACTCGCATCAATCCCATGGGCTGGTTTTTCATATCCGCAGCCCAGCGTACATTGCGAAGATTAGCCCCCGTCAAATCCGAATTATCCAGATTGGCAATCACCCGGCTACCCGAGAAATCAACCCCTCGTAAATTACAACGCATCATGCTGACGGCAAAAATACTGACGCCTGACAAATCGGCCTGCTCAAGATTTGCCCCCACCATCACCGTCAAATCCAGATTCAGACCGGACAAATTACTATGGCTGAGATTGGCTCTGCGTAAATCAGCTCCCCACAGGTCCGCCTGACGAAAATCCAGACCGGACAAATCAACGCCGGTTAAATCCTTTCTTCTTAAATCAACTTTTTTACCAGGCTTGGCCTGTTTTAATTTCTCAATTACCTGTTCACGGGTTAAATCCCCCGCAAACACCATATTCCCTGCCAATAATATTGATATCAGCGTCGCTTTTCCCAAAAAATCTAAAACCTTTTTCATAATATCTCCAGCTTAATCGTGCTCTTCAAGTTTATGTCCGCAATAACGACAGAATGCCGCATCAAAATCATGCCCCGTGGCACCACAATCCGGACAGGCATGGTTATTGACCCGATGTTTGATTTTAATCAGTTCCGCACTGTAAATACCTGTCGGCACAGCAATAATGCCATACCCGACAATCATCATGACAGAAGCCACCATTTGCCCCAAAGGCGTTTGCGGAGCAATATCGCCATAACCTACGGTTGTCATAGTGACAATTGCCCAATACACACTTTGAGGAATACTGGTAAAGCCGGCCTCACTTCCTTCCAGTACATACATGACCGATCCAAAAATAATAACCAGCGTGCTGACTGCATACAGAAACACCAATATTTTCTGGCGGCTGTGGCTTAGCGCCACCAACATAACCTGCGCCTCTCCCATATATTCAGATAATTTAAGTATCCGGAAAATCCTTAACAAACGCAACACACGCACCATCAGCATGTATTTTATACTGGGGAAGAAAAAAACCAGATAGGTTGGAATAATCGATATAAAATCAACAATGCCGAAAAAACTTCGACAATAAAGCCAGGGCTTTCTGACACAAATCAGACGCAAAAAATATTCTACCGAAAACAGCACTGTAAAAAACCATTCTGCATACCAGAAAAAACGGCTGTATCGCACCTGTAAATCTGCAACACTCCCCAGCATCACGACCAGAATGCTGGCAAATATACACACAATCAAAATGACGTCAAAGGCTTTTGCCACGGGAGTTTCCACCCCAAAAATAATTTCATTCAAGGTTTCCCGCCATGGCGCCAGCCTATCGCCTTCATTATAACGGGCTTTATTCCGGTTCGGCTTCATAAACAGAGCATTAATTTTTTACCTTTAATACATCTGACAAATGCCTGCCCAAATCCATCACTCGCTGTCGCTGTTGCTCATCAACCAGATTATCCCCTTGAAATGCCTTACGAGCAAAAGGCACCGCCTGCTGCACAGCCAGTACATTCACCCCAAGATTGGCCAGCAACATTCTTAAAAACGTCAGCCCGCGCAGACCGCCCAATGCACCAGGTGATGTTGCCATCAGCACGGCAAATTTACCGTTATAAGCCTGTAACGGTAACTCATCATCAGACTCTTTCCGCGACGCCCAGTCAATCATGTTTTTCAAAAAAGGCGTGAAGGCACTGTTATATTCCGGTGATGCAATCAAAAACCCATCATGCTCAATCAGCAATTTTTTAAAGGCAATGGCCTTTTCCGGAATACCTTGGGCATTTTCCAAATCCTGATTGTAAATCGGCACATCATATTCCGCTAAATTAATCAGCGTCACCTCCGCCCCTGCTTCACGCGCACCTGCAGCGGCAACAGCCACCAGCTTTTGATTAAAAGACTGCTTGCGATTACTGCCGGCAAA
>CAYLNS010000033.1:0-18204 GCA_964385115.1 uncultured Methylomarinum sp. | reverse complement strand
AGGAAAAGAAGTGGTTTTTCTGCCGGTGAGTGATTTAAAGACACATGCTGAATGGTTGCAATAAAACTAATGACTCATATTAGCATGGAACAGATACCCAAAACGATATGACACAAATAGAAATTATTCAGGCCGATATCACCCGGTTAACGGTTGATGCCATTGTTAATGCGGCCAATTGTTCTTTGCTGGGAGGCGGCGGTGTGGATGGGGCGATTCATCGGGCGGCAGGGCCGGAATTATTGACTGAATGTAAAAAACTGGGTGGCTGCGAAACCGGTCAGGCGAAAATCACCGCAGCTTATCGATTGCCTGCAAAATACATTATTCATACTGTAGGGCCTGTTTGGCAGGGTGGTAATCAACAGGAAGCTAAATTATTGGCCGATTGTTACCGCAACAGTTTGCAGCTTGCCAGGCGACATGATATAAAAACCATCGCTTTTCCGGCTATTTCCTGTGGTGTTTACTGTTTTCCCGTTAAACAGGCTGCGCGAATCGCATTGACGACAATCACGGAAACGCTTAAAAACATTCCTGAAATTGAAAAAGTGTGGCTGGTTTGCTTTAACAATGAATGCCTGACAGCGTACAATCGAGCTTTTGAGCAGGAATCGTTAAATGAGCCATCAGAAAAATGACAAGCTTCAGGAATATCAACAAAAATTGACCGAACAGCAGTTTAATATCTGCTGGCAAAAAGGGACGGAGCCCCCTTTTACCGGCAAATATGTCAACTGTAAAGAGCCGGGGATTTATTGCTGTGTCAGTTGCGGAAATAGTTTATTTGATTCTGCCAGTAAATATGACTCGGGTTCAGGCTGGCCGAGTTTTTGGCAAGTGTTGAATGAAAACGCGGTGGCTGAAAAAACGGATGACAGTCATGGCATGAGGCGTGTTGAGGTGGTTTGCCAGTCCTGTGGCGCGCATCTGGGGCATGTGTTTCCTGATGGCCCTGAGCCGACCGGTCTTCGCTACTGTATTAATTCAGCCGCATTGGAGTTAAAAGATGAACCAGGCGCATGAGCTGGTGCAAAACCTGCTTGATTTTATTGATGACAGTCCGAGCCCCTGGCATGCGGTTGCAAGCATGGAAAATCAGCTTCGGGTACAAGGTTTTGAATGTCTTAAGGAAACGGAGGCATGGTCTTTACAGCCGGGCGAGCGATATTATGTTATTCGTGATGATTCTTCCATTATCGCTTTTGTAGTCGGTAACAGATCACTGGCGGAATCGGGATTTAGTATTGTCGGCGCTCACACCGATTCTCCGGGGTTGCGCATCAAGCCTCGTCCGGTTATGACGGGAGAAGGTCTTGTCAGGCTGGGTGTTGAAATTTATGGGGGGCCGATTCTGGCCACTTTTAGCGATCGGGACTTAAGCCTGGCGGGGCGAATCAGTTATAAGGATGAGACAGGGAATATACAAAGCCGGTTGATACGTTTTGACCAGCCATTGCTGCGGCTACCCAATCTGGCGATTCATATGAATCGCAAGGTGAATGAGGATGGCCTGAAGTTTCATAAGCAACTGGAATTGCCGTTAATTGTGTCGGCCATAGACGCAGAATTACCGGCTGAGTATTTTATTCAGTTACTGGAGCAGGTTTCAGATGTGCCGGCAAAACATATTCTTAACTGGGAATTGAATGTATATGATACCCAGAAAGGCTGTTTTTGGGGGGATGAAAAGCAGTTTTATGCCAACAGTCAACTGGACAATCTGGCCTCCTGTCATGCCGGTTTGCAGGCTTTACTGAATGAAGAGAGCCAGCATGCTGGCAATACACGGGTGTGTGCCTTTTTTGACCACGAAGAAGTCGGCAGTGAAAGTAGTAAAGGAGCAAACAGTTCTTTTTTGCAGGATACGTTAAAGCGAATGGCCTTGGCTGTTGGAGTGGCCGGGCAGGATTATTTGCGGGCGCTGGCTCACAGCTATATGTTAAGTATTGATATGGCTCATGCCTGGCAGCCAAATTTTAGCAATGCCTATGACGCTGAGCATAAAGTTTTTATAAATAAGGGGCCGGTCATAAAAATAAATGCCAATCAGCGCTATACTTCAGAAAGTGTTTCTGCGGCTATGTTTATTGACTGGTGTCAGCAGGCTGGAGTTGACTGGCAACAATATTCGCACCGTACAGATCTGCCTTGCGGCAGTACCATTGGTCCGATGTTATCTGCCCGCCTGGGGATTCGCAGTATCGATGTGGGCAGTCCCATGTGGGCCATGCACAGTATCAGGGAGAGCGCCGGTGTTAAAGATCATTGGCAAATGACACAGGTAATCAAATGTTTTTTCAGCAGGTTATAGATTTGCTGTGGTTTTCTGCTATGTTTAGAGTATTTTTCTCTGTAATTTGATGGGTTCGCTTTACCAATTTAACCGGATGAGCCAGTAATTATAATGTCATTTTTTCGAGTAATCCTGGTCTTGATTTGCTTTGTCCTGGCGCCAACGGTTGCTAAGGCTGAGCCGAGTCTTGAAAACAAGGTCAAAGTTGCTTATTTATATAATTTCACTAAATTTATCAGTTGGCCCGAAAAAAATACCGAGACTTTTAATATCTGTATTCTGGGTAACAATCCATTCGGGGATTTATTAACATTACTGGAAACCAAAAAGGCTGGCGGAAAGCCTATCAAGCTATATTACTATCAACGCATTTCAGAGGTTCAGCAATGTCATATTTTATATTTGCCCGATAGCACCAGACCTGTGGATTTAGCTGCTCTTCCCGAAGTGCTTGTTGTCAGTTCACTGAAAAATACTCTGACGGTCAGCAGTCAGCCGTCTTTTGCTGAACAGGGTGGGATGATTGGCTTTGTCCTTAAAGAGGGGCGGGTCAAATTACAGATAAATCTTTTGGTACTACAGCAACAGGGGCTGAGTATCAGTGCAAAACTGCTGGAAGTGGCCGAAGTGGTTAAAGGAGTTAATCATGAATAGTTTTTTCAGTCGTTTGTCAATCAAGGCCAAGTTACTGGCTATTCTGGTATTTTCCAATATTTTGTCATTGTCATTGGCGATGGTTTTACTGATTATTCTGACGGTTTTTCAGGTTAAAAACAGCAGCAAGGAAGACATGCTGGCCATGGCGACACTGCTTGCCAATCGCAGTACCGCCGCATTGAGTTTTGATGACAAAGAGGTGGCTCAGGAGAATTTACAGGCTTTAAATGATTTGGCGATTGTCAAAGCCGCCTGTCTTTACGGTAATGATGGCCAATTATTCACTTCATTAAAAGCTGCAAAAACCAATCATAGTCTTTGTCCTAAGGATATTCAGGGGCTGGCAACGGCATTTAAACAGTTAGAGTTGCAGGTGTTTAAACCTGTTGTGCTGGATGATGAGGTGATTGGCGGTATTTATATTATTGCCGATCTGACCGAGCCATTCTGGCAGCAATTACAATATGACGGGATTATTTTACTGATTCTGCTGATTGCATCGGTGTTGACTTTTTTATTAATCGCCCCGTTATTAACCCGGGTTTCCAGGCCTATTATTACGCTTGCCAATACCGCTCATAAAATCAGCAGTGAACGGGATTATTCTCATAGAGCCAGTAAACAGAATGATGATGAGCTGGGTAAGCTGGTGGATGCCTTTAATAATATGATATCCACGGTGGAGCAGCAGAATCGGGCATTGGTTAATGTAAAAAATAATTATATTGCCCTCTATGATAATAACCCGACCATGGTTTTTCATCTGGATTTGAATGGCATTATCTTGTCCGTCAACCGGTTTGGCGCCAGACAGCTGGAATTGAAGGTTGATCAGCTTCAGGGTTGTTCTATTTTTGATTTTATTCATCCGTCAGATGTAAGCACCTGTAAAGCGATGTTTGAATTATGTCAGCTGAACCCGCATAAGGTGTATAAGGAAGAAATCCGAAAAATTTGTCTGGATGGACGGGTTATCTGGGCCAGAGAGTCTGCCCGTTTGTTGATTGATAATACCGGGGCGAGAAACTTGTTGCTGGTCTGTGAGGATGTGACCGAGGCCAAACAGCTGTCTGAAAAGGTTGCTTATCAGGCCAGTCATGATGCCTTAACCGGTCTGGTTAACCGGGCTGAATTTGATATTTACCTGAAAAACCTGGTTGAAGATGTTCAGCAGTCTTCCGCGGAACATGCTTTATGTTATCTGGATCTGGATCAGTTTAAGATTGTTAATGACACCTGTGGACATCTGGCCGGGGATGAATTACTGCGGCAGATAGGGGATGTTTTAAAAAGCAATATTCGTCAGCATGATCTTCTCGCCCGCCTGGGTGGCGATGAGTTTGGGGTTTTAATGTATGACTGCAGCATGCAGCAAGCTTTGCGAGTGTGCGATAAATTACGCAGTGTGATTCGTGATTTTCTGTTTTGCTGGGAAGACCGTAGTTTTAATGTGGGTGTCAGCATTGGTATTTCAATGATTAATAAAACCAGTGGCAATGCGGTGGAATTATTGAAAGAGGCCGATGCTGCCTGTTATGCCGCCAAGGAAAAAGGCCGGAACCGGGTGCATGTTTTTACCCCGGATGATGAGGAGCTGGCCTCCCGACAGGGAGAAATGCAATGGGTGGAAAGGATACAGCGAGGCCTGGATGAAAATCGCTTTTGTTTGTACGGTCAGCTGATTGTACCGGTTGATGGCCGGCAGGAAGGCAAGCATTTTGAAACACTGGTGCGTTATCAGGACGAAAAAGGCAACATCATTCCCCCCGGAGCCTTTTTACCGGCGGCCGAGCGTTACAATATGGCGGCGGCGATGGATCAATGGGTTATCAGCAACTTGTTTGCCTGGCTGGCAGAGCATCCTGCGTTTTTAAATGATTTATCGGTTTGCTCGGTTAATTTATCCGGGCTGTCTTTATCTGACGATAATATGCTGGCATTTATTGATCAACAATTTTCAGAATGGGGTATTCCCACCCAGAAAATTTGTTTTGAAATTACTGAAACCGCCGCCATCAGTCATTTGGGGAATGCCCGTCATTTTATTGATAGTCTGCGGGGAAAAGGTTGCTGGTTTTCACTGGATGACTTTGGTAGTGGTTTGTCTTCGTTTGCCTATCTCAAAAATCTGCCGGTTGATTATCTGAAAATTGATGGCTTGTTTGTAAAAGATATCTTACATGATGAAGTTGATCTGGCCATGGTTGAGTCCATTAACAGTATTGGTCATGTCATGGGTAAAAAAACCATTGCCGAATTTGTTGAAAATGATGAAATCATGGCCCGTCTGAGGCAGTTGGGGGTCGACTATGCACAAGGCTATGGTATTGCCAAACCTGTACCACTGGATGAATTATAATGATTAGATATATCAATGATGTGAAAAATAAAATCTACCGGGTCGGGCTGGCGTTAATCTGTACAACAGCAGCCCAGGCGCAGGATCAGATTGAAGATCTTTTCTCCCTGTCGCCGGCTGAGCTGGCGGAAATTCCGGTTTCCATTGCCACTGGCACAGCAAAGCCGGTCTTTCGGTCGGCCTCCGTTACGACTGTCATTACTGCACAACAAATCACCCGTATGGGGGCAACACAACTGCACGAGGTGCTGGAAACGGTACCCGGTCTTCATGCAACGCTGCAGCCGGTGACCAATGATTATGTCTATACCTTAAGAGGGATTCCCAATGGAACCGGGGCGCAAATTCTGATGTTGATGGATGGTGTCAGGATAAATGTGCCTTATAAAGGCAGTATCATGTCCGGCATGGAGATTCCGGTTGAAGCGATACAGCGGATAGAAGTCATACGCGGGCCAGGCTCTGCCTTGTATGGCGCCGATGCCTTTGCCGGTGTGATTAATATTATCACCAAAAAAGCCGGAGATATTGATGGCGTTGTTATCGGCGGACGGGTAGGCTCATCCGACCGGCAAAGCGGCTGGGGCCAGGTGGGCGGCAGTTGGGCTGGCTGGGATGTGGCGGCCAGTGTGCAGTATAGTCATGATGGTATAGATAATGACAGGGTTATTACAGCAGATTTACAATCAAAATTGGATAGCTCTGTATCACAGGCGCCGGGCCCTATGCAGACGCAGGGAGAACGCTGGAATGCCCATTTAAACCTCAAACATAAATATGTAAAAATGGGATTTTGGGCATTTAGCGGGGTTGATCAAGGGCTACGTGCGGGATCTGGTGGTTCTCTGGATAAAAAGGGGCGAGTTAATAATGAAAACTATCTGGCGGATGTCCAGTTCAGCACTGAAGACTTGATTGATAACTGGGAATTACGGGCCCGGATGAGTTATTTATCCGCCGAAGTGGATATTGACGCCTATAATTTTCCATCGGGTGCTGTGTTACCAATTGATGGTAATGGACATTTCAATGCTTCGGCGCCTCTGGGATTTGTGAGTTTTCCAGATGGAATGCGCAGTCAATTAACCTTTATCAATAAAGTTCCCCGGGCTTTATTAACCGCTATTTATAAAGGTTGGGAATCACATTTACTGCGTTTTTCAGCCGGTTACCGTTATGAAGAATTCAATTCCACCGAAAGCCGGAACTTTGGACCAGGAGTTTTGAGTCCGGTGCCCGGTAGTCTAATATCTGCTGGTCCGTTAGTGGATGTTACCGGGACAGCGAATGTTTTTTTAAGCAATCATCATCGGGATATCTGGTCATTTGTGTTACAGGATGAATGGGAAATCAGTCCGGACTGGCAATTAACCACCGGCGTTCGCTATGATGAATATTCGGATTTTGGTACTACCTTTAATCCTAGAGTAGCATTGGTCTGGGATGTCAATTCGCAGTTAACAACCAAACTGCTCTATGGTGAAGCCTTTCGGGCACCCAGTTTTCTGGAACAATATCAGCAAAACAGCCCGTTTTTTTCGGGTAACCCGGGTTTGCGACCGGAGGAAATGAAAACGATTGAGCTGGCCTTTGATTATCGCCCGATGAGCACTCTCAGGACCGCTTTGAATGTCTATTATTATAAAATCACCGATTCAATCGTGGTGGATCCTGATTCTGCTCAGTTGACTGTAATTAATTCCAAGGGGCAGGAAGGTTACGGGAGTGAGCTGGAATGGAGCTGGCAGTTTCATAAAGACTGGCATTTGAAAGGCAATTATTCCTGGCAGAATGCCAGAAATTTATCGTTGGCCCGGCGTGTCGCCGGCGTGCCTGAGCACCAGGTCTATTCAGCTCTTGCCTGGTCATTTTTACCCGACTGGCAGATTCAGACGCAAATGAAATGGATAGGTCGTCGAGTAAATCTTGTTGGAGATACCCGGCCGACGCTGAAAGATTATGAAACCTTTGATGTTACGCTAAACGGTAAAAATTTACTGGGGTTTATGAATGTGACCGCATCGGTTCGGAATTTGTTTGACAGTACCGGGCGGGAGCCTTCTGATTATAACGCTTATTCACAGGGTTTTCCGATTGAACGGCGTAATTTTTATCTGGAGATGAATATAAAGTTTTAATGAAGCTGGCTTTATCTGAAAATATACTGCCAGAACAGGGCGAACTTTATCTGCTTAAACAGTTTTATCCGGTAGAACAGAGTCAACAATGGTTTGACAGACTTTATCATCAGCTAAACTGGCAGCAGGAACGTTTGTTTATTTATGGCCGCTGGCTGGATGTGCCCAGGCTGATGTGCTGGTATGGAGATACAGGGGCGGACTATCAATATTCAGGCGTTAATCATCAGCCCTTGTCCTGGACAGATGACTTGACTCAAATCAGGCGGGATGTCGAGCGGGTCTGTCTGACATCTTTTAACAGCGTCATGGCCAATCTGTATCGAAATGGCCGCGATTCCATGGGCTGTCACGCCGATGACGAAAAAGAACTCGGAGTCAATCCGCTGATTGCTTCAGTCAGTTTGGGTGAGACCCGGTTGCTGCGGTTTAAACAGCTGAAGTCTTCCCAAAAGCTGGATATAGAACTGGACTCCGGTGATTTATTAGTGATGGCCGGTGAAATTCAGCATCATTGGCGACATGAACTGCCTAAAACCCGGCGACCTAAAAAAGCGCGCATTAATCTGACTTTCAGGAAAATAATCAGCCGTTAACGTTGCAGATTCTGAGTAACATAAAGAATTGAACAGTATATAATGACGCTTTTTGACCGAACATCCACGCAATGCCGCTTAAACATGTAATTTCTCCCATTCTGCCACAAAGTAAGCCCGAAGCCATTTACTGGAGTGGTTTAAAAGGCTGTGGTGATTCGCTGGCGTTGGCGACAGCGATACAGCAGGAAAACCGTCTGTTCATTATCGTGACGCCGGACAGACAGACAGCATTGCGGCTGGAGCATGAACTGGCTTTTTTTCTGAATGATGATTTGCCTATTCTGCATTTTCCTGACTGGGAAACCTTACCTTACGATGTTTTTTCGCCATTGCCTGAAATCATTTCCGAACGGCTCAGAACGCTGGCAGCGTTGCCGCACACCAGGCGCGGCGCTTTAGTGGTGTCGGTCGCCACGTTAATGCATAAACTGGCGCCTCGGGATCATGTGTTGGCCAATAGTTTTTCCCTGGCTGTCGGGGCGGACTTTAATCTGGATCTGAACAGAGTCAAGCTTGAAGCGGTGGGCTATCAATGTGTGTCGCAGGTTTATCAGCATGCCGAGTTTGCCGTCAGAGGTTCCATTGTTGATTTATTTCCAATGGGCAGTAAAGAACCTTATCGGATTGAATTATTTGATGAAGAAATTGAGTCCATTCGTACTTTTGATCCGGAAACCCAGTTATCAAAAGAAAAAATTGACAAGGTCGAACTGTTTCCGGCGCATGAATTTCCCTTTACCGATGATGCCATCAAACATTTTCGTAAGTCCTTCAGGGAAGCTTTTCCTGAAACCTCCGAGAAAAATCCCATCTATCAGGATGTCAGCAAAGCCGTAGCGCCGGGCGGTATTGAATATTATTTGCCGTTATTTGTAGAGCAGACCGACACCCTGTTTGATTATTTACCGGAAGATGCAGCGCTGGTGCTGCCGGAAAACTTCCAGGTAACGGCCAAAACATTCTGGAATGAAGCCGAGGAGCGTTATCAACAGCGTAAATATGATCAGCACCGGCCGTTATTGACACCTGACCGATTATTTCTGGACGCGGAACAGCTTAACCAGGCAGTGCGGGGTTTTTATCGGATTATTCTGGCGGATGAGTCTGCAAACGGTGTTCATTTTAATTGCCAGTCAGTTCCCGATGTGGCCATTGATAACCGGCTTAAAGAGCCAGCACAAAAGCTTAGACAATTTTTAGAAGGATTTGAGGGCAAGGTACTGTTTGTTGCTGAAACAGCCGGCCACAGAGAAGGACTGATTGACAAGCTGAGGCAATATAAAATTCGTTTGCAACCGGTTAAAGACTGGCCGGATTTTATCGACAACGATGAAAAACTTTCCATTCTGGTTGCACCGATGGATCATGGTTTGCTGTTGGAACAGGCAGGCATTGCCATCATCACGGAAACCCAGTTAAGTGGTGCTAAAGTCCAGCAACGGCGTCGCAGAAGACGTTCGGCGGCCAAAGAGCTGGAAAATGTCTTCAATAATCTCAATGAGCTGATGATAGGTTCTCCGGTTGTGCATCAGGAATATGGCGTCGGGCGTTATATGGGGCTGCAGACTTTGACGGTGGGAGATATTGAAGCCGAATTTTTAATGCTCAAATATGCCAATGACGATAAGCTTTATGTGCCGGTTTCCTCATTGAATTTGATTGGTCGTTACAGCGGGGTTAGCGCCGAAAATGCTCCATTGCACAGATTGGGTACTGACCAATGGAGCAAGGCCAAGAAAAAGGCCATGGAAAGAGCCCGCGATGTGGCGGCAGAATTACTGGATATTCAGGCTAAACGCGCCGCCCATCAGGGCCATGCGTTTAATATTGAAGATGAAGATTATCTGGCTTTTGCCGACAGTTTTCCATTTGAAGAGACGCCCGATCAGCAAGCAGCGATTGACGCGATTTTGCAGGATATGCGTTCAGACCAGCCCATGGACCGGGTTGTCTGCGGGGATGTTGGTTTTGGCAAGACCGAAGTTGCCATGCGTGCGGCCTTTATTGCTGTACAAAGTGGAAAACAGGTGGCGGTTCTGGTGCCGACGACTTTACTGGCGCAGCAGCATTATCAGAATTTCAGAGACCGTTTTGCCGACTGGCCGGTCAGAATAGAAGTTATCTCGCGATTTAACACCTCCAAACAGCAAAAGACAGTCGTTGAGGCACTGGAAAAAGGGCAGGTGGATATTGTTATCGGCACCCATAAATTATTGTCGGGTGATATTCAATATAAAAACCTGGGATTGGTGATTATTGATGAAGAACACCGTTTTGGTGTGCGTCAAAAAGAGCATTTCAAGAAACTTCGACATGAATTGGATTTACTGACCCTGACCGCGACACCCATACCCCGGACCTTGAATATGGCGATGTCAGGGTTGCGGGACATATCCATTATTGCGACACCGCCCCCCAACCGCCACGCCATCAAAACCTTTATCAGCGAATGGGTGGATGCCCAGATACAGGAAGCCTGTCAGCGGGAAATCAAACGCGGCGGGCAGGTGTTTTTTCTGCATAATGATGTCAAAACCATGGACAAGATGGCGCGGGCACTGGAAAAACTGGTTCCCGAGGCCAGAATCCGCATTGCCCACGGACAGATGCCAGAGCGGGAGCTGGAGGAAATCATGCTGGATTTTTATCACCAGCGTTTTAATCTGCTGATTAGCACCACAATTATTGAAAGCGGTATCGATATTCCCAGCGCTAATACCATTATCATCAATCGCGCGGATAAACTGGGTCTGGCGCAATTACATCAGTTGCGGGGACGGGTGGGGCGTTCGCACCACCGGGCTTATGCCTATTTTGTCGTGCCGCCCAAATCGTTAATGAGTAAGGATGCGGTTAAACGGCTGGAAGCGGTTGAGGCTTCAGGCGAATTAGGGGCAGGATTTATGTTGTCTTCGCATGATATGGAAATCAGGGGCGCCGGTGAATTGTTGGGCGAAGGTCAAAGCGGGCAAATCCAGGAAATCGGCTTTACATTGTATACCGAGTTGCTTGAACGTGCTGTTAATGCATTGAAATCAGGTGAGCAGCCGGAACTGGATGCACCCTTGGATAGCGGGCCGGAGGTTGATTTGCAGGTTGCCGCATTGATACCGGAAGATTATCTGCCCGATATTCATGCCCGTTTGGTTTTGTATAAACGTATTTCCAGCGCCGCAAACAGTGATGAGCTGAAAAAGCTTAAAATAGAAATGATTGACCGGTTTGGTTTATTACCGGAGCCTGTTAAGGCATTATTCAGCGTCACTGAATTAAAACAAAAAGCCGCTTATCTGGGGATTAAAAAAATTGAAGCGCATGTCGCCGGTGGCCGGATTATTTTTACCAAAGCGCCAAAAATCAATACTGAAAAACTCATCGAGTTGATTCAGAGTCAGGCGGGGATTTACAAATTTGATGGCGCTGACAAATTAAGGTTTGTAATACCTTTTGAAACCCTGGAAGAAAAGCTGAGTTTTATTGACGAGCTGTTACAACAACTGGAACCGGACTGATGGAACAAACAGATATTGAAAAAGCAATACAGATTATTCGCTTGTTTTTTCCGGCTGTACAGGGTGTTTATGTGTTTGGCTCTGAGGTATCCGGTGATGTTCATGCAGAGAGTGATTTGGATCTGGCGATTTTGATGGAAAAGACTCTGGAGCCGGAAAAATTATGGGATATTGCCCAGGAAATTGCGATACATATCGGTCGGGATGTGGATTTGCTGGATTTGCGGGCAGCATCGACAGTTATGCGGATGCAGGTTGTTGGCAAAGGGACAAAAATTGCCTGTTTTGATGAACCTGCCTGCGAAATATTTGAGGATTTTGTGTTCAGTGATTATGCCCGGTTAAATGAGGAACGCGCCGAAATTCTGAAAGATATCGGCAGGCAAGGGGTTATTTATGGATGATGTATTAATCAACAAAGTTGAAATGATTGAACGTTGTCTGCGCCGTATTAACGACGAATATAACGGTCATGAAGATGAGCTTGAAACTAACTTTACCAGGCAGGATGCTATTGTGCTGAATCTTCAACGAGCCTGTGAGGCGGCGATTGATGCGGCCATGCATGTGGTTAGAGTTAACAAGCTTGGCATTCCTCAGCAAAGTAGAGATGCATTCAGGTTAATGCGGGATGCGGGGCTTATTGATGAACAGATTGCCCTGCGAATGCAAAAAATGGTGGGTTTTAGAAATGTGGCTGTCCATAATTATCGGGCATTGAGTTTGCCGGTACTTAGGTCGGTGCTGGATGAGCGGCTTGACGATTTTCGGGTGTTTTCCAAGTGCATTATAGTGTTGGGAACAGATGCCAGTGAATGATATCGGGCTGTTCAGTGACACTCAGCCACTTCTTTCATAAGTGACTGATATTTATTGATTGAACGATTACCGGATAACATGATGCAACAACTGGAACGGGACTGATGCAAAAACAACAAAAAAAAATCTGGCTGGCGGTATTGATTTTAAGCCTGCTGAGTCCCCAGTTATGGGCGGCAGGTAAAAGCTTTCGAATAGAATTATTATTCTTCGCCCAGCACAGCTCAACCAATGAAGTCTTTGATCAATACAATAGCCGGATTGAATGGCCGGCACGGGTGGCTGGTCTGGGTCAGTTTAACCGTGCGGGATATAGTTTGTCGGGGATAAAAAAGCGTTTGCAGAACAGTTCCGCTTACCGGCCGTTATTGCATGTTGCCTGGACGCAGCGGGTATCAGCCAACCGATTGGGGACTGCGGTTAAAATACAGGATGGAGCAACCGGAATAAATGGTTTTTTCAGGTTGCAGCGCGGTAATCTGTTACATATGCTGGCCGATTTTGAATACAGTCCTGAAGGCGGTGTCATTTACCGGATAAAGGAAAAAAGGCGTTTCAAGTTGAATGAGATTCACTATCTGGATCATCCTCGTTTTGGAATTATCGTCAGAGTCTCACCACTTTGATTGATGATGATTTCCCGGAGTATTGAAACCGAATTATGTCAGACCGTTGTGACGGCCATTAAAAATAAAACTGTCCTGAATATTTGTGCCGGCAACAGTAAAACTTTTTTAGGGCATTCTGTTAAAGGGCAGAGATTGGATGTTTCGTGGCATCAGGGCATCATCAACTATCACCCTTCAGAGCTGGTAATAACCGCCCGGTGTGGCACCCCTCTGCACACCATTAAAGAAGTATTGGCGGAAAAAGCTCAGATGTTGGCTTTTGAACCTCCAGCTTTTGCACCACAAGCGACGCTTGGCGGGACGATTGCCTGCGGTTTGTCAGGGAGTCGGCGGCCTTTTACCGGTTCGGCACGGGATTTCGTTTTGGGTTGTAAGGTATTAGACGGGCGGGGTGGTGTTTTGTCTTTTGGTGGTGAAGTGATGAAAAATGTGGCCGGATATGATGTGGCCCGGTTGATGACCGGTGCCATGGGCACGTTGGGGGTGATACTTGAAGTTTCTTTAAAAGTCCTGCCTCTGCCGGAGATGGAAATGACAATGGTACGGGAGATGCCTTTTGAACAGGCACAAAAAATCATGCAATCCTTACGACTTCAATCCATTCCGGTATCGGCAATTGCTTATCTTGAGGGGCAGTTGTTCGTACGTTTTTCGGGCGTGGAACCGGCAGTAAACAAGGCGGTTCAGAAAACAGGCGGGGAACCACTGAGGCAAGATTCTGTATTTTGGGAACAGCTTAATGAGCAACAGCATGAATTTTTTAACAGCCGCCGAAACCTGTGGCGAATTTCTGTCCCACCGGCAACTGGCCCCTTGGCATTATCAGGAGACTGGCTGTTTGACTGGGGCGGGGCATTGCGCTGGTTAAAAAGTGATGAATCTCCGGCAGCGGTTTTTCAGCAAGCGGCGCGGCAGCAGGGACATGCTGTTTTATTCAGACCGAAACAACACGGGCAAGAACAGATATTTCAGCCATTGGTGGGTTCTTTAAAACAATTGCATCGTAAGCTTAAAAAATCTTTTGATCCGCTGGGTATTTTTAACCCCGGACGCATGTAGCGGGATATTTAAATGCAAATTAATCTGACGGATGATATTAAAAAACGTCCTGAAGCTGCTGAGTTTGAAAATATTCTGCAAAGCTGTGTGCATTGTGGATTTTGCAATGCCACCTGTCCCACCTATCAGCTATCGGGTGATGAGCTGGATGGTCCCCGCGGCAGAATTTATTTATTGAAACAGGTGGTTGAAGGCAAACCGGTGACTCAGTTAACCGTGGGTTATCTTGACCGTTGTCTGAGTTGCAGAGCTTGTGAGACCACCTGTCCTTCAGGTGTGAAATACTCCCGCCTGCTGGATTTGGGACGTTCTTTGTTAAATCGAAAAATCAAAAGGCATCCTTACGATCGAATGTTACGGTTTGCCATGCGCAAGATTTTTCCATATCCGCAGCGTTTTGCAAAAATCTTAAATGTGGTAAGATTGTTCGCCAATTTTTTGCCGGGGCGGGTGCCGATAAAAATAACGGGGGCTCAAAGCCTTTCGGAATGGCCGGAGATTAGGCATCATCGCAAGGTTTTATTGTTGAAAGGCTGTGTGCAGACTGAACTGGCGCCCTCCATTGACCGCGCAGCAGCTTGCGTGTTGGATAAAATAGGGATTTCAGTCCAGGTTGTTGAAAACAGTCAGTGCTGTGGCGCGCTGGATTATCATTTGTCAGCCCATGAAGCAGCATTGCAGCGGGCGAGACATAACATAGATGTTTGCTGGCCTTATATTGAGCAGGGTGTGGAAGCCATCATTATGACGGCCAGCGGCTGCGGGTTGCAGTTAAAAGAATATGCCGGGATACTTCGTTATGACAAGCAGTATGCTGACAAAGCCAGGCATTTTTCCAGTCTGGTCAAAGATGTCAGCGAAGTGTTATCTGATGAGGATTTGTCTGATTTTAAGATAACTCCGCGAAAGATTGCTTTTCAGTCGCCCTGTACATTGCAGCATGGACAAAAACTGGCGGGCAGGGTTGAGGGGATTTTGCAAGGGCTGGGGTTTGAATTGCTTCCAGTACAGGATAGTCATTTGTGTTGCGGTTCGGCCGGTGTGTACTCGTTGTTGCAGCCAACGGTTGCCAGGCAATTAAAAGATAATAAATTAAGTTGCTTGCAAGAGAATGGACCGGAACTGATTGCAACAGCTAATATCGGGTGTTTAACCCATTTGCAGAATGATGCAGATTGCAGAGTGGTGCATTGGGTTGAGCTTTTATCAGAGTAATAATAAAAAAAATATGATGGCGGAAAAATTTGAATTTAAAGTAGAAACAGTGGAAACGCCTTGTATCAGCAAGTGTTGTCTGGATGAAGAGGATATTTGTCTGGGGTGTCATCGTACGCTGGAGGAGATCACCAGTTGGTTGACGGTGGATGATGAAACGCGTGAACGATACATGAAAAATATTGAAAAGAGAAAGGTGGAACGGGAAGCCAGGAAAAAGTTTTAGGCTATTATTCTGATTTTTGCCTGCTTAATCGAATAATTTAAAAATAAGCGATGCAACTGATTCGATAATATCCGGCTCGCGTGGTCGGCTGAATATTTTTGTTTGACTAATAATAGCATCTGCCTGGCTATTCGAATCTTTTTTGAGACGGGACTGACGGGATTGTTGTTTTTCCGACAAAATTTGCCCACCTGCTTTTTTCCACTCCATCAAGTGGCTGATTTCGCCATTATCCAGCCAGACACCATGACTATGGCAGCGGTCAATCACAACACCACTGCGATGACCGAAATTGACACGCTGCATAAATTCCTGGCAGACAGGACACTTTATGTATCTGACAGGCCGTTTTTTGCTGAAGCGTTCCCGGTTGATATTGGTCAATAATAATGGGTTAACTTTGAATACATTAGAGACGGAACTTTCAAGCAGTGTTTCTATTTCGCCCGGATCGAAAAAAAGCCCAAAACATTGCTGACAGCGCTCAATCAGAAACGGCCCGTCCAGCTCGAGATCAATCGTTTGTAGCGGGATGTTGCATGTCGGGCATAGGCGGTCTGACTGACTGTTGTGGAGGGTGTAAGCATGTTTGCCGTGTAAATCCACATCATTGCGGACACCACAATATCGACAGATATTGGTATTAGCCTGTAACGGGGCTGAGCAACTGCGGCAACGAGCCATGACTTATAGCTTTTCCAGGATTTCTTGTTTCTTGGCAGTGTATTCACTTTCAGAAATCAATTCCGCATCATACATTTGTTTCAGTTGTGTCAGTTTTTTCATAGGGTCGGCATTACTTGAATGACCGACATCAGCTGTTGTGTTTTGCTCATTGAATGACTGGGCCATACTTTGTCCCAGTCCCATGCCGGCGCCCATGCCCATGCCGAGACCGGCGCCGCCCCCTTCATTTCTGGCCGCTTCGCGCATGGCTTCCAGTTGTTGTAGTTTGGTAAAGTCAAGGCCGGCGGCTTTGGCGGCCTGGGATTCGGCGGTCAGGTCGGCAATCCGGTTAATGCGTTTGCGGGTTTCTTCATCAAAATCAGTTCCTTCGATACGAAAATCGGTAATATCAAAGCCCAGTTTACGAAAAGCGATAGATAATTTAATGGATATACCGCGGGCAATTTCTTCACGCTTGGCGTCAATTTCAGCATAGCTGTACTGATTCTCTGCCAGATAGTCTGAAATGGTATGGATAATACGGGCTGACATGACTGTTCTGAAATCATCGGCATAAAAAACGGACTGGCTGCCGACGACATTCACGAAAAAATCCCGGGCGTCTTCAATTTTATAGCTATAGTTGCCGTAGGCTTTTAGGCCAACCGGAAACTGGTATTTAGGGTCCTCATATTTAATGGCTGAGGTTGTCCCCCATTTCTGGTCTATGAATTTTGTTTTCCGGTAAAAATAAATCCCGGCTTTATGTTCACTCTCAAAAAACTGCATGAATTTTTTGATGGTGGTCCAAAAAGGGACGTTATCGGTTTCCAGATTAATCAGACATTCTTCTTCGATAACCGCTTTTACCTGCCCTTCATAGACAAAAATACAGCCTTGTCCCGGGGCGACAATCAGTTTGGAGGCATTTTTTATTTCGTCGCCATTTTCGGTCCATTGGCTGAAAATCAAATTAGGATCGGGATTTGTCCATTCAATAACGGACCGGAGTTGTCGCTTTATACCATCAAATAATGCCATGATAACCTCGTTGTTTAGGGCAGTTGCTTATAGCGCTATTGGAGTTTAGTCATACAGACAGACGGCTTGCGTTATCGATCCTGTAATATCTTTGTTGCAGACTGTCAGATAATTCAATACTCTACACGCTTGGTAGGTTGATGATGGGTGATGAATTACTCAGATTCAAAAAATCTTGTAGTTAAGTATAGTTTAAAAGGTAAAAAATGTGACGATTAGAAGATTTAAAAACATATTGCCTGAAACAGGTAAACAGGTGTTTATTGATGATAGCGCTGTGGTCATTGGTAATGTGGAATTGGCGGATGATGTGTCTGTGTGGCCGGCGGCGGTGTTAAGAGGTGATGTGGAAAAAATCACCGTGGGTGAGCAGACCAATATACAGGATGGTGCGGTTTTGCATGTTTCTCATGCCAGTGAATACAATGGCAATAAAAGCTATCCCTTGACGATTGGCAAGGCGGTGACTATTGGTCATAATGCCGTGGTTCATGCCTGCACGGTGGGAGATTATTGTTTGATAGGAATTGGCGCCAATGTTCTGGATGGCGCTGTGCTGGAAGATTACGTCATGCTGGGTGCGGGGGCGCTGGTGCCGCCCGGAAAAGTCCTGCAGAGCGGATATTTATATGTGGGCTCACCAGCCAAACAGGTCAGAAAGTTAACGGATGAAGAAAAGCAGTTTCTGGCCTATTCCGCCAGCCATTATGTGCAATTAAAAAATGAACATATGGAAGAATTTGACCCTGAATCAAATATGTCAGGCTGCTGATTTAGGGTTTTCTTGGATGTTGAATGATTAAACTTCCTGAACCAGTATCCAGGGTTTGACAACAACCGCCCATACATCACTGTCTTTTTCCAGCCATAAATGTGCCTGGTCATCGGAAACCGGATAAATCTTTTTTTCGTCCAGCCATTTTTGTACCTGGATTTTATCGTCATCTGAAAAATGGCAGGCCACTTCAACCAGATCGAGTTGTTTATC
>CAYLNS010000032.1:0-18543 GCA_964385115.1 uncultured Methylomarinum sp. | reverse complement strand
GAGCACAACCTTGCCAAGGTTGGGGTCGCGAGTTCGAATCTCGTTTCCCGCTCCAAAATTTTAAAAGCCGCGAAAATCGCGGCTTTTTTATTGATGTTTCTGGCTGCGTAGCAAAGTGGTTATGCAGTGGCCTGCAAAGCCATCTACACCGGTTCGATTCCGGTCGCAGCCTCCACCTACTCTTTAAGAAGCGGGAATAGCTCAGTTGGTAGAGCACAACCTTGCCAAGGTTGGGGTCGCGAGTTCGAATCTCGTTTCCCGCTCCAGATTTACGCCTGATTACCACATACACCCATGAAATCAAATCGCCCGGTTGTTTTGTCCTTTTCCGGTCATGACCCTAGTGGTGGCGCCGGTATTCAAGCCGATATTGAAACCCTGATCAGTCATCAATGTCATTCCTTAAGTATTATCACCGCATTGACCGAACAAGATAGCCGTAATGTCAAAAAACTGATTCCCCAGAATCCTGAAAACATTCTCGCCCAAGCCAATACGCTATTTGATGATTTCGACATCAACTGTATTAAAATCGGACTTATTGGCTCAATTGAAATAATCCCCGTTCTTCGCTCCATACTCCTTCGGCACCCAGAAATCCCCGTTATTCTGGATCCTATTCTTGCCGCAGGCGGTGGAAAAAAACTGTCCACTCCGGAACTGACCTCACTTGTTTTTAATCAACTAGTACCGTTGTGTACCGTTGTCACCCCCAATGCTAGCGAAGCCAGGAAACTCTGCTCATCGGAGGATTTAACTCTCTGTGGCCAGTCCCTGGTTGACCAAGGCTCCGAATTTGCCTTAATTACCGGTGCTGATGAAAAAACCGAACGTATAGAGAATCGGCTGTTTTCCAACCATCAAAATGAAACTTTTTATTGGGAAAGATTACCCCATTCCTATCATGGTTCAGGTTGCACCCTGGCCAGCGCAATCTCCGCCCTCATCAGCCATGGTCTGGACCCGTTTACTGCCATCAGTGAAGCCCAGGAATACACCTGGAACAGCCTGGCAGCGGCTTATCGCTGCGGCAAAGGCCAAATGAACCCTAATCGTTTATTCTGGATGCAAACATGAAATTTCCAGATTCAGGCGTGTATGCCATCACCCGGGAATTGTCCTCAGCCGAAAGACTCTTGAATGAAGTAGAGGCAGCATTACGGGGTGGCGTCAAAGTTATTCAATTCCGCTGTAAAACTGCTGACAATCGTGAATCGACCGCGAGAAAGCTGCTAACACTTTGTCATCATTACCAAGTCCCACTTATCATCAATGATAATGTGGATCTCGCTGCCAAAACAGGTGCTGATGGCGTTCATCTGGGCCGCGATGACTGCCCCCTGCACGAAGCCCGTAAAACACTGGGGCAACAAGCAATCATCGGTGTTTCATGTTATGACGACCTCGATAAAGCCATTGCAATGGAAAAAGCCGGAGCTGATTATATTGCATTCGGGCGTTTTTTCGCATCAGGTACAAAACCCCTGGCATCTCAGGCAAGCCTGAGCACCTTGGTTCAGGCCAAATCCGTCCTTAACCTTCCCATTGTTGCCATTGGCGGTATTACCACAGCTAACGCACCATCACTGCTCGACTCTGGCGCCGACCTGCTCGCCATTATTGGTGGAATCTTTAATCAGCCCGATCCTTATCAGGCCAGCCTGGAACTACAACAATTATTTAACCACAAAAATTGAACTGTTTTTAAACAAAGCTTATAATACCAAATATTAGCTAATTATTATAAAGTAACATATGAATAAAGTTTTAATCTATACCGCGAATTTATGCCCTTATTGCACAATGGCCAAACGCCTGCTTGATCAGAAAAATGTCAGCTATTCTGAAATCAATGTCGACAGTAAAGCCGGTCTGCGTAATGAAATGGTAGAAAAAACCAAACGCCGAACTGTTCCTCAAATTTTTATTGGCGATTTTCATGTAGGTGGTTTTGATGATCTTTATGCCTTGGATCGAGCCAATAAGCTGGATTCCTTGCTTACGCATAATTAAAGCATACTGTTCATGATAAACGTTCAGCAAATTCCGGTATTAGACGACAATTATATTTTTTTAATACACGAATCCGAATCCGGAAAAACGGCGGTCATTGATCCGGCAGTTGCTGCACCTGTACAAAAAATCCTGAACAAAAAAGGCTGGACACTCGACCTTATTCTGAATACCCACCATCACTGGGATCATATCGGCGGCAATGAAGAACTGAAAAAACTGAGCGAATGCCGGATAATTGCCTCAGAGTATGACAAAAAAAGAATCCCCGGAGTTGATCAGCCTGTTAGCAGCGGAGATATCCTGCCGTTTGGAGCATCCGAAATAGTCGTTTTAGACACCCCGGGACATACCCTGGGTCATATCGTGTATTTTATTCCGGCACAAAACCTTCTGTTTTGTGGAGATACGCTTTTCTCCTTAGGCTGTGGCCGCTTATTTGAAGGCTCCCCTCGCCAGATGTGGCAATCCTTACAGAAAATAAAAGCATTACCTGATGACACACTTATCTATTGTGCTCATGAATATACTTTAAACAATGCCCGTTTTGCATTATCAGTCGATGCTGAAAACAGCACGTTACAAGCTTATTTCAAGAAAATCGTCAGCTTGTCAGAAAACCATCAAGCCACCATCCCTTCAAGCCTGAAAATTGAAAAAGCCTGCAATCCTTTTTTACGCACTGATAGCCCGTCTATTCAAAAAAATCTGAATATGGATGGCTATTCGGAAGAGGAAGTATTTGCCAGACTACGGCACTTAAAAGATAATTTTTAAAAACTAAGGAGCTGTTAACCATTTAACAGCTCCTTAATTGTATCAACAGATTACCGGCACAGAACGTCATCCCGGGTACTTTCAGCAATCGCTGCGGCTTCAGCAATCAGATCATCCGGTACATTCAGCTCTTTAAGCGTTGCGCCAAGATTCTCCATAACTGCATCAAAGTCATCATCATTTAGACCCAGTTTAACTAATTTGGCATGAGCATCACGCATATTTTTGCCTGAATATTCAGTCGGACCACCAAACGCCAAAGTAAAAAATGCTTTTTGTTTGGCAATTTGTTTGTCCATATCCATATTTTCAAACCAGCGATTAATACGGTGGTCATCTAATACTTTCTTATAAAACAATTCCACTGCTGCATTAACCGCCGCTTCCCCGCCAATTCTTTCATACAATGATGCTTCGTTATTTTCACTCATTTTTTAAATCTCCACGTTATTGATTTTTTTAGTAAAATATCCCTTTTAATACAAACCATACGGCTTGCCCGAAAAATTTCCAGTGCCAGAATAACAAAGAAACCCTACTTATACAACTAAAACATGTTATAAGTATTACAATTAATTTAACAGCAAACCTTTCATCATGTTTAATTCAATTACTTCAAGACAGAACCAAATACTGAAGCTCCTGCTGACAAATAGAGACGGATTAACAATTGATGAAGTCAGCCAGGCTCTGGATATTTCCCGTTCAGCCGTCCAACAACATTTTTCTTCTCTGGAAAGCAATCAATTCATCACCCCCGTGTCGCTAACCAAAACGGCGGGACGCCCGGTAAAAACCTATATTATTACCGAAAAAGGGATTAATCACTTCCCGAAACAATATGCCTGGTTTTCGGAGATTATTTTATCTGATTTGAAACAGGAAATGGGAGATGAGAAATTCAAACAATACCTGGCTCGATTGGGTCACAAACTGGCCGCACAATTACAATCCGATTTTAACAATAAACCTCTGGACAAACGTTTAGAGCAATTAATTGCCACAATGGACAGTCTTGGCTTTCAAGCCAGCATGGACAGTACAAACGAAAGTACGCAAATACAAGCCTGTAACTGTATTTATCATGATATTGCCAAACAGCACCCGGAAATCTGTGAATTCGACCGGACGTTAATCAGCCAATTATTGGATCAGGACGTAGAACTAAATGAATGTATGGCAAAAGGTGGGAAACGCTGCCGTTTTATAATTGATTAATGCTGCTCAAACAATTTATTTTCTGAACCTGTTTAAAGATTTAAAACAGATATAAAAACGGGGCCAATGGGCCCCGTCTTAAACATTTACTCTTCAGCAGTAACCTTGATTTTCTTAGGTTGAGCCGCTTCCCGCTTGGGGATTACCAGCTCCAGCACACCATGTTTAGTTTTTGCCGTAATGGCATCTGGATCGGCTGTATCCGGCAGGCTGAATCGTCTGTAAAAAGTTCCTGATGTCCGTTCAATCCGCTTATAGCCATTTTCTTCCGTTTTATTTTCGGAATGCTTCTCGCCTTTGATAGTTAATACACCATCTTCCATATTGACATCAATATCTTCCGGCTTAACACCAGGAATATCCGCATAAATAACAAAGCGATCAGGCTCTTCCTTTATATCGACAGTGGGCGCCCACTGCGCTGTTGCAATTGAACCGCTTTCATCCTTACCTTCGTAAACTCGTTCCAGCTCACGCTGAAGTTGATTTAATAAGCTCCAGGGTTCATATCTTGTTATATTAGCCATAGTATTACCTCCGATAATTAATTGATAAAAGAAGTAATTTACCCTCTCCTTTTATTCTTTCTCTTTCATCGTTAATAATGTGGCCAGTGAAAAATATTTCAACCCTGATATTAAAAAAATTTTGTATCAGTTGCTTACGGAAGAGAAGAAGTGTATGTAACAAGGATGTCACATTCAAGCCTACACGGATGTATTTACGGCGTCTTCTGGAGCAAGTGACTGATATTAAATGCCCAAATACGCTGAACAATTTTCCATTATTCCACCCAAACCCGGGCATTGCGAAACATTCTCATCCATGCTGCATCTTCATAAGTTTTGTCAGGATAATACGAATTTTGTACTGTCCTGAAACATCGCTCGGGATGCGGCATCATAATCGTCACACGCCCGTCTGTAGTAGTCAGACCGGTAATTCCCTGTGGCGAACCGTTCGGGTTTGCCGGGAACTGTTCGGTTATCTCACCATAGTTGTCGACATATTTAAGTGAAACAGATGATTTATCTAACGAGTCACTGAAGACCGCCCGGCCTTCTCCATGGGCAACCACCACGGGAAGTTTAGAGCCTTCCATCCCGGTAAAAAAGATTGAAGGAGACTTTTGAATCTCAACCATCGCCACACGCGCTTCAAACTGCTCGGATTTATTTCGCTTGAACTGCGGCCAGTGTTCAGCCCCTGGAATAATCTCTTTAAGCCCCGACAGCATCTGACATCCATTACAAACCCCAAAAGCAAAGGTATCACTCCGGGCAAAAAAAGCGGCAAACTCTTCTCTGGCAAGCTGATTAAATAAAACCGACTTGGCCCAGCCGCCTCCGGCGCCCAGCACATCACCATATGAAAAACCGCCACAAGCAACCAGACCGGTAAAATCTTTCAGTCCTGTATCTCCTTTGATAATATCGGTCATATGTACATCAATGGATAAAAAGCCTGCCCGCTCAAATGCCGCCGCCATTTCCACATGGCCATTAACACCCTGCTCTCTTAAAATCGCAACCTTGGGCCTGCTGCTTTGAACATAAGGTGCGGCAATATTGTTTTTTTCATCATAAGTCAACTGAACAGTCAGCCCGGGATCATTATCATCCTTGATTGCATCAAATTGCTGTCTGGCGCAATCTGGATTATCTCTGAGCGCCTGCATACGAAAACTCAATTCTGACCAGGTTGACTGCAAATCAGCACGCGAAGCCGAGTAAAGCAATTGTTGCTGCTGATAAATATTTAAAACCTGACTATCGGTTATCTTACCAATCGTATGAACATGTTCGCGCAAACCAAATTCTGCCATGACGCTTTGCACCTTTTCCAGCTCATCGGTCGCAACCTGGATAACCGCCCCTAATTCTTCATTGAACAAGGCGGCCAAAATATCACTGTCCAAGCTATCAAGCGTTAAATCAAGCCCTTTCCGCCCGGCAAACATCATTTCTGCAACCGTCGCCAACAAGCCACCATCAGAACGATCATGATAGGCAAGTAATAACTGCCGCCGGTTCAATTCCTGGATGGCATTGAAAAAACCTTTAAATAAAGCAACATCATCCAAATCCGGACAATCATTACCCAACTGCCGATAGACTTGCGCCAGAACTGAAGCCCCCAGGCGATTTCTGCCTTTACCTAAATCAATTAACAGCAACACGCTGTCCTCATTTTGCAGCTGCGGCGTCAATGTCCGTCGAATATCCACAACCGGCGCAAAGGCTGTGATAATCAGGGACAACGGCGATGTCATCACTTTTTCACCCTGTTCGTCCCGCCAGACTGTCTTCATAGATAAAGAATCCTTACCGACGGGAATCGCAATACCCAATTCCGGACAAAGCTCCATGCCGACTGATTTAACGGTATCAAATAAATCAGCATCTTCAGATTCACTGCCTGCAGCTGCCATCCAGTTGGCTGATAACTTGATTTTAGCCAATGAATCAATTGGCGCTGCGGCAAGATTTGTCAATGCCTCGGCAATGGCCATGCGACCGGAAGCCGGCGCATTAATCAGCGCAACCGGCGTTCTTTCCCCCATCGCCATGGCTTCTCCGCAATACGCATTAAACCCGGAAGCAGTGACCGCCACATCAGCCACTGGAATCTGCCAGGGACCTACCATTTGATCCCGGGCCACCAGCCCGGTCACCGAACGGTCACCAATATGAATCAAAAAACTTTTATCTGCCACCGCGGGAAAAGATAAAACCCGTTTAATGGCTTCATCAAGCTGAATATCAGCGGTATCCACTGCTGGTAATTGTTTCTCGACATGTCGGGCAATGCGATGCATTTTCGGCGGCTTGCCAAATAAAACCGACATCGGTAAATCTACCGGGTTACCGCCCAGCCATTCATCCGATAAGGTCAAATGCTCTTCATCAATGGCTTCTCCAATCACAGCATATAAACAATGCTCTCGCTTACAGAAAGATTCAAACAATGGCAATGATTCAGGACTGATGGCGACCACATAGCGTTCCTGGGCTTCATTACACCAAATCTGCATAGGCGACATACCTTTGTCTACACTGTTAACCTTGCGCAGTTCAAAGCGACCGCCCCGGTCACAGTCATGGATAATCTCAGGTACAGCATTAGACAAACCGCCGGCCCCGATATCATGAATGGAAATAATCGGCGTATTCTCACCCAGTGCATTACAATGATTAATCACCTCCTGACAACGACGTTCCATTTCCGGATTTTCCCGTTGTACCGATGCATAATCCAAATCTTCTGCACTTTCCCCTGATGTTTGCGAGGAAGCGGCACCACCGCCCAGACCAATCAGCATGGCAGGCCCACCCAGGATAATAATCAGGGAACCGGCCGGTATCGGATTTTTATTCACCAGCATAGGCCGGATATTTCCCATGCCACCGGCTATCATAATAGGCTTATGATAGCCTCGGTAATGGTTGGTTTCCCCGGTTTCAGCATGTTGTTCAAAACTTCTGAAATAGCCCGCTATATTCGGTCTGCCGAATTCATTATTAAAAGCGGCACCACCAATGGGCCCTTCCAACATAATATCCAGAGCCGAGGCAATACGCCCGGGCTTGCCAAAATCGTCTTCCCAGGGTTGATCAAACCCTGGAATCTTAAGATGAGAAACAGTAAATCCGGTTAACCCGGCTTTAGTGGCAGAACCACGCCCGGTTGCCCCCTCATCCCGGATTTCCCCCCCGGAACCTGTTGCCGCTCCCGGATGAGGCGAAATAGCCGTCGGATGGTTATGCGTCTCAACCTTCATGAGCAAATGAGCATCTTCTTCCTGATAGTGATATTCACCTGTTTCAGGATTACGAATAAACACTTCCGCCCGTGAACCTTCAATAACAGACGCATTGTCACTGTATGCTGACAAAATACCTTGTGGACTTTTTTCTGCCGTATTACGTATCATCTTAAACAGTGACATACCCTGCTCAATACCATCGACTGTCCAGCTTGCATTAAAAATTTTATGCCGGCAATGCTCTGAATTAGCCTGAGCAAACATCATTAACTCGACATCGGTAGGGTTTCTCCCCAGCTGCATGAAGCTGTCTGTCAGATAATCAATCTCATCATCCGATAAAGCCAGTCCTAAGGTCTGATTTGCCTTAACCAGTGCATCCCGGCCCTTTTCAATAACCGCAACGGTTTGCAAAGGCAACGGCTGGTGTTCGGCAAAAATATCTGGCTCAGACTGATCATCAATAACCGACTGAGTCATGCGGTCATGAATCAACGCTTTGATTTTTTCTTTCGCTGACTCAGTTATCGTACCTGAACCTGAGAAGATATAGTTGATACCTCGCTCCATCCTTTTTATCTTTGCAAGCCCGCAACGCTCGGCAATATCAGTCGCCTTGCTCGACCATGGAGAAATGGTTCCAATGCGTGGAATCACCAGCATCTCAACAGTAGAATCACCCGTAGCAACAGCCGGGTTAAAATCATCACCATAGTCCAGGAGCTGCTCCAGCATATGCTGCTCATCGGGAGTCAAAGGCTCACTGACATCAATGAAATGGATAAATTGCGTCTTAAGCCCTTGAATATTTCTGTCTATGTTTTGAATATCACTTAGCAGTTTATCCAGCCGAAAGGTTGAATGCGCAGAAGATCCGGGAATGATAAGCATATCTTTATTTGAATGAAAAAATGATGTGGAATGGAAGGCGCTAACAAACAATAAAATGATTATTGAGCCAGGTCAGCATTAATAGTATTTTTTAGTAATTCAAGCAATTTCAGGCCGGCCCCCTGATAAACTGGCTGCTCTTTATCGTCCAGCACAATCACTTCCGTTAACTGGCTGTTTCTGGGAGTCAGTTTGATTTGAAATTCTTTTTCTTTTGAAGGGTCGTCACCAAACAGGAAAAATAACTCATCCAGCAAAGCACCATCGCTTGCTTTTTTGGCATCAGGGTCATACTGTACCTTATAAGAATACTGGGATTCATCACGGGCGGTAATCTCAACCCCCTGATGACTGAGTGCTTTTCCCACATATCGCCAGGCCTTGGACACCGGCTGATAAATTCTTAGCCGGGTTGCTCCGCCATCATATTCAACCAGCTCAACTGGCGTAAATAACGGCTTTACTGAAGTATTTTCAATTTTTGGGACTGCCGCCGCAGCTTCCTCGGGCTTGGATTTTGGATAATCAGGCGCAATTAATGGCCTGTCTTTGATACTGGCAGTCTGTTTTATATCATCAGGCAAAGCCAGTGGTGGAAGCTCTTCAGCTAATTGATAATCTTTCTGCTTATCTGGAAAATAGCTCTTAACATAACTGCAAGAGGATAAAACCAGACACCCAAAAAATATCAAAAAAACTCTGCCAATCATCACTTTACATGTACTTGTTTCATGGCATCCTTTACCGCAGACTGATATTGTTCACTCAGCCAGGTTAATGGCAAACGGATTCCTTTTTCCATCAATCCCATCTCGGCGACTGCCCATTTAACCGGTATTGGATTAGACTGTAAAAATAAGGCCTGATGCAGCGCCATCAGTTTCTCATCCAGCGATTCAGCCAATACTTGATTACCATTCATGGCAGCCTCAATCATCTCATGAACCAGTTTAGGTGCCACATTGCCCGTTACGGTAATTGAACCATTACCCCCTAGCAGACAAAACTCACAACTGCTGGCATCATCACCTGTGTATAATGCAAAATCATTGCCACACAGCTTTCTAATCTGCCTGACGCGCTGCAGTTCACCAGTCGCTTCTTTGACACCCACAATATTACTGATTTTCGCCAGCCGGCCTATGGTTTCAGGCAGCATATCACATGCGGTACGACCGGGGACATTGTAGAGAATCTGTGGAATATCCACTGCTTCGGCAATTGCCTTGAAGTGTTGATACAAACCTTCCTGGGTGGGTTTATTATAATAAGGGGTCACTAATAGACAGGCATCCGCCCCCGCGTCCTTAGCCTTACGGGTCAAATCAATTGCTTCAGAAGTGGAGTTGGCTCCCGTTCCGGCTATCACAGGAATACGGCCATCAACCTGCGCTACAACCTGTTTAATGACCTGGCAATGCTCTGTTTCACTCAGTGTTGCCGATTCGCCCGTGGTACCAACGGCAACCAAGGCATCAGTACCCTGATCAATATGAAACTCAACCAGTTTTTTCAAACTGTCGCCATCAACAGTTCCATCTGCCTTCATTGGGGTTACTAAAGCAACGATACTACCTTGAATCATGCAACTCTCGCCTGGAATCAATAAAATAAAGACCCATCATTATAACAAAACTCTGTTCGTTATTGCTGATTCCCATTATTTTTTATAACGCCTCAACATACTTAGCTAAGCGAAAAGCTTTCAGCATCAGTTGCTTGCTGAATAAATGTATCTCGCTTACACACACCAACTGGACTGCTTATGCCATCTTTTGAAATAAGCAACTAACAAGCCTCAGCGCATAAAGCAGCAATTATTTCTTCAGCTTAATCCCTTCAGCAATTGACTTTACAGTCACTGCAGGCACCTTACCCAAAACGACAATAAGCTTATCGCCGATTACTCGGGTATACGAATTAACAGCGCCAACATGCTGTGTTCCATCGGTGACGGAATCATCCACCTCATCCTGATAAACGGAAATGTTCGACAGACCATCGCTGAGTAATAAATGCGCCACTGCCTGCTCGGAATTATGCATGGACAGACTTGAAAAGAAGACTTTTTCAAATCCCGGTGGAAGCATTTGCAGACTAAAAGGCAGATTATCAAAAGATTCTGATTGAGCTTTATGAATGTGGTGAACTTTTATGGAGGCATCCGCTTTGTCTATATCCACCCAAGGCAAGGAAACACCTGTCTGAATATCAGTAAACACAAACCTTTCCAGAACTTTTCCCGACAAATCCAATAACTCAGCCTGCAATGGCAGAAAATTATCTTCATCTATCCAGATTTTCCGAGCAAAGCGGTAATTATCCAAAGGTTTGATGTTTATTTCCCGGGAGGATCGCATGGCAATCATGGAGTGACTGCCAAATGATAATTGATAATAATCGGCAAGCCCGCTTATATTCTCAGGAAGGTCAATGAGAAATGAATGCGTCACCGGCCGGTGATCAACCACTCTTTTTCCGATTTCTTTAAAAGTACAGGTGACTTTATCGATATCCCGTATCACTTCCCGCATCGGTGAATTCAGCGATACAAGCCGCTCCTGCTCCACGCCATGCTCAACAGTATGGCTGTACTTCATGGTGTCCAGCAGGTCGTTTTCCATAAAAACAACGGTTCCCTGATAATTCAGGGTTTTCATTGCCTGCTTCATTTTTTGCAGCCATTCAATGGGACTATTATTTTCCTGCCCGGCGAAAGCAAAAACAGGAAGCATCAAAAACAGAACAAACAGTTTTTTTATCACGTTCATTGGCCCTGTCTAAAGCCGGCGGTCTGAACATAAGGCATGGATGCAGATGCGCCCACCGTATACATGCGATTGCTGTGCGCATAGAGATAATCTTTAAATCGTTGATTTTTATTTTGTTTATTAGCGTCCAACGGTCTGTTTTTGGCAACTTGTTCGACAGTGACAGGGGGCGCTTGCCGACTGTCTGCCATCAGGGTACTGGAGCTGCCAGGACCTGTATCTTTAATGATACCCGGTAACATGATAGCAACAACCGCTAAAGATGCCGCTAATGCCAAAGTCGTTTTCCGCCAATGAAATGAATTGACCGCAGACTCAGGCCGTCTCTGAAAAATCTGAACAGGCTCTTTTTCTATCTGCTGGCGCACCCTGTCTACAATACAAACATTTATCTGTGCAGGCTGCCTGGTTTTTATCACCTGACTCACAAGTTGATAACGCACCAGCTTTTGTTTTAACGCTTTATCCCGCTGTAAGGATTTAAGAAGAATCAGAGCCTGCTGCTGATCAAGCTCATCATCAAGAAACTGGGAAATTTTATTATCGACATCGTCTCGCATTTAAAACACCTTTAATCAAGCAGTGGGGTTAATTTTTTGTCTATAGCTTCCCTTGCTCTGAAAATACGGGATCTAACCGTACCCACCGGACAATCCATCGCCTCGGCAATTTCCTCATAACTCATCCCTTCAAATTCCCTGAGCATAATGGCCGTCTTCATTTCATCCGGCAAGCCATCTATCGCCTCCTTAATGGCCTCAACAATCTGATCATTCATCAGCAGACTGTCAGGGGTATCCAGGCCTTTTAATTGCCTTGCTCCTTCAATCTGCTCTGCATCATTTAAATCGACTTCATAATCAGAATGACGCCGCGACCTGGAAACCAGGTAATTTTTTGCGGTATTGATAGCAATCCGGTAAAGCCAGGTATAAAAAGCACTGTCTCCTCTGAAATTACCCAGAGCCCGATAAGCTTTGACAAATGCTTCCTGAGCCACATCCTGTGCTTCACTTGGGTCTTTGACAAAACGATTCACCAGCTGAATAATTCTGTGCTGATATTTCAACACTAATAAATCAAACGCGGATTTATCCCCTTGCTGTACCCGCAGCACCAATTCTTTATCCAGTTCGGCATTATTCCGTGATTGTTCGTTCACTATGTCTTTTTGTTCTGTTTGAGTAGACAGGATTAAACCTTAATAGTTCTGAGATGACAAAAAAATTGCTATTTTCCAATTAGCCGCTTTTATTGTATAAACTGTTATCATACATCATTTATAAACAAAAAATAATCACGTGCCTTCTCATTCAAATACTTACGATTACGATGTTCTTATAGTCGGCAGCGGTGGCGCCGGGTTGACACTGGCGCTTAATCTGGCTGATCACGTCAAAATTGCGGTCCTTTCCAAATTTGCCCTGACAGAAGGTAGTACCTATTATGCCCAGGGTGGTATCTCTGCGGTTCTGGATGAGCATGACTCGCTCGAATCCCATATTGAAGACACTTTGATTGCCGGAGCCGGCCTCTGTGATCCTGAAATTGTAAAACTCACCGTTTCCCATGGCCGCGAAAGTATCGAATGGCTAAAACAACAAGGTGTCAGCTTTACCGAAGTACAATCAGAAGATGGCCACAGCCAGTTACATTTAAATCGGGAGGGCGGACACTCTCATCGCAGAATTGCCCATATTGCCGATGCAACCGGTAAAGCCGTATCCACCACACTGATTGACCGGGCAAAAGAGCATCCCAATATCGATTTGCTGGAATATCACAATGTCGTCGAACTAATCAGCGCTAAAAAACTGGGACAAAACGAACCACGCATCCTGGGCGCCTATGTTTTGGACAGTCAGCACAATGTCATTAAAACATTCTCGGCCAAATGTACTGTTTTGGCTACTGGCGGAGCCAGTAAAGTCTATTTATATTCAACCAATCCACATATTTCAACCGGTGACGGAATAGCCCTGGCCTGGCGCTCAGGATGCCGTGTCAGCAATATGGAATTCATGCAATTCCATCCAACCTGCCTGTACCATCCCACAGCTCGCTCATTCCTTATCAGCGAAGCAGTTCGTGGTGAAGGCGGAAAACTGGTGCTACCGGATGGAACGCCTTTTATGCAAAATTATGATAAGCGCATGGAACTTGCTCCGCGGGATATTGTTGCCAGAGCGATTGATAATGAAATCAAAAAACGAGGGTTGGATTGCGTTTACCTGGATATCAGTCACAAACCAAAATCCTTTATCACCCAACATTTCCCCAATATCTACCAGCAATGTCTGGCGCTTGAAATAGATATCAGTCAACAACCGATTCCGGTTGTCCCTGCCGCCCATTATACCTGTGGCGGTATCGTCGTCGACAAAGATGCCCGCACCGATATCCCGGCTTTATATGCTATCGGCGAAGTCGCCTGCACGGGACTGCACGGGGCCAATCGCATGGCCAGCAATTCGCTGTTAGAATGTCTGGTTTTTGCCGACCGGGCCAGCCAGGATATTATGAAAATAATTGACACCCTGCCTCAAAACCCTCCGTTACCGGCGTGGGATGAATCTCAGGTCACAGATTCCGATGAGGAAGTGGTTATTGCTCATAACTGGGATGAAGTACGCCGTTTTATGTGGGATTATGTCGGTATTGTACGCACCACGAAAAGACTGACCCGCGCCATGAACCGGCTTAAACTGTTAAAAGAGGAAATAGCCGAATATTACGGCCAGTTTCGTATCACCAGCGACCTGCTGGAACTCCGCAATCTGGTGACTGTGGCCGAATTGATTATCCGCTGCGCACAAATACGTAAAGAAAGCCGTGGCCTGCATTATATTAAAGACTATCCTGAGCCGGATAACAGCCGCCCGCCACAAAACAGTATTCTTGTCCCAGATAATTATTCCGCCCTGGAGAAAGACTGATGACCAGACCCGTTACCCCATTAATTGCAGCCGATATTATTATCGAGCTGCTGGATTATCCAGAACGCCCTTTCATTTTAATTGAACGGGCAAACCCTCCCTATGGCTGGGCAATCCCTGGAGGCTTTGTCGATGTTGGCGAAACCGTTGAACACGCCGCCATTCGCGAAGCAAAAGAAGAAGTCTCACTGGATGTAAACTTAACGGCATTACTGGGGATTTATTCCAATCCCGCCAGGGATTCACGCGGACATACCGTTACCGCTGTTTACATCGCCAATGCCCACGGCAAGCCCATCGCCGCAGATGACGCCAAAAACTGCCAACTGTTCACCCTGGAAAACATTCCTGAACCACTGGCTTTTGATCACGATCTTATTTTGTCGGATTACCGGCATTATTGTAAAACCGGCCAACCCGCTCCATTAAGATAGCAGGCAGCAAAGTTAAACAACTTTGGCTTGTATCTTTCCCAAAAAACGGGGTGTGCCTCTGGAGATATATTGACAAGTCATCAAAGAACCAAGTCATCACACTCGTTAAATGACTTCCGGATAAACAGAGTGGGCTTACTTCTTTTGAATATAAAAAATCTGCCGGTCAGATTCTTTAATAAATTCCAGAATCTGATGCCCCGCCTGATCGGTATATACACCAAAATCCAGATGCGCGGCAGGATCAGTGGCAATCACTTTAACGACCTGTCCTGCTTGCATATCCACCAATGCCTTTTTCAGGCGTAATAGCGGTAGCGGACAGTTTAAACCCGAAGCATCCACTTCTACATCAAACTCAATCATACAGTATAATTTCAAGGCGTTATTTCACAAGGCGCATATAATACCACCTATTATCTTTACAAACATTACACGCAAATGGATTACTTCCCCCTTTTTTTTAAACTCAAAGGACAAAACTGTCTGGTCATCGGCGCCGGAGAAATCGCTGCACGCAAAATCGAATTATTACTTAAGGCCGATGCTAACATAACCATCATTGCCAAGCATTTCTGTGAGTCAGTTGCTGCACTGTCAGAACACTCAAATATTACGCTGATTAACAAATCTTTTGCCGAAGATGACCTGGAAAATCGCTTCCTGGTCGTTTGTGCGACCAATGACACTGCACTTAATCAGCAAATAGCCTGCTTAGCCAAAGAGCGAAGATTACTCATTAACGTGGTTGATAATCCGCGGCTTTGCAGTTTTATTTTCCCCGCTATTATTGACCGCTCCCCCATCGTTGCCGCCGTTTCATCTGGAGGCGCATCCCCCGTGCTGGCTCGGTTACTGCGGGCAAAAATTGAAAGCACCATTTCACCTGCGTATGGAAAACTGGCTTCCCTGGCTGAAAAATTCAGAGCCCAGGTTAAAGAACAGATTAAAATCCCGGCAAAACGCCGTATTTTCTGGGAGCAAGTTTTACAAGGCCGAATAGCAGAACTAGTCTTTTCCGGAAAAACCAAACTTGCCGAACAGGAACTGGAACAGTTACTTTGCACACAGGATAACACTCAACATATCGGCGAGGTTTATCTGGTAGGCGCAGGCCCAGGAGACCCTGATTTATTGACTTTCAGAGCCCTACGCTTGATGCAACAGGCTGATATTGTGGTTTATGACCGCCTTGTCTCCAAACCAATTCTGGAACTGGCCCGCCGTGATTCTGAAAAGATTTATGTCGGCAAACAGCGGAATAACCATACCCTTCCCCAGGAATCGATTAACGATTTATTGGCCCGTCTTGCCTTGGAAGGTAAACGTGTTGTGCGGCTCAAAGGTGGAGACCCGTTTATTTTTGGCCGGGGCGGAGAAGAAATGGAAACCCTGATTAAGAAAAACATCCCGTTTCAAATTGTACCCGGCATTACTGCCGCATCCGGCTGTGCCAGTTACGCCGGCATTCCATTGACTCATAGAGATCACGCCCAGTCTTGTACATTCGTCACCGGCCATTTGAAAGATGGCAGTATTAATCTCAACTGGCAGCAGTTAGCCGCGCCCAACCAGACCGTTGTTATTTATATGGGATTAAATGGATTGGAAATTATTTGCCAATCTTTAATCGCCCATGGACTACCAAAATCTCATCCTATTGCTATTATTCAACAAGGGACTACTGAAAACCAGCGCGTCATTACCGGTACACTGGATACATTAGCCCAGCAAGTAAAAAATGAAAACCTGTCGGCCCCGACTCTGATTATAGTCGGCACGGTGGTTACTTTACACAAACAGCTAGACTGGTATAAACATACATGAACACCCCCCTATTTCGATGGATTATTTTATGCTTGCCGCTGATTTTCTTAAACGCCTGCGATCTATCCGATAAGCCGGAAAAAACCTTTAATCTGAATACCGACGGCCTTTTTGCCGCCAGCTTATCCGAGCATTATGCGCTGATTGCCACATTGAACGGAGCCGCCGAACTCTGGCAGCTAAAACCCAGCCTGCTGCTTCATAAATGGCAACACACCGATGAAAACAATGGCATCATCGCCGTTACCATTGCCGCTAATGAAGAATACGCCATCACCGCCGAGCGAAATTCCATTGCCTGGTGGCGAATCAAAGACGGAACCTTGCTGGCTGTCTGGAGCCTTCCGGACATCTTCAGCATCAGCCTGGCAAAAGAGGGTCAACATGCCTTGGTGGGCCTGGAAGACAAAGCCATTTATCTGAAATTATCCTCCGGCAAAACCCAATACGCTTTCGCCCATGACGACAAAGTCATCGCCACTACATTATCAGATAGTGGACTTTATGCCGCATCAGGTTCCAAAGACCAGACAGTCAAATTATGGGATTTATCTTCCGGCAAAATCAAACAGATATTTCAGCATGACAACGAAATCACAACATTAAAAATCAGCCATAATGACAAATATTTACTGACCAATGCCGCACTCAGCAAAACCCGGCTATGGAAAATAGCCTCAGGAAAAGTCCACAAACAATTGGGACCCGACCGGGTTACACTGGAATCGGCCGCATTCTCCAGCAATGATAAATATTTATTGACCGGCCTGGTAGCTTCACGGATTGAATTATGGACCGTCAAAACCGGAAAGCAAAAGAAATTCTGGCGGGCAAAAAAAACCAATAGCTGGAGACCCACTGGGTCCCCCGTGTTAGCCGTCAATTTTGTCAAAAAAGACAAGAAGTTTTATAGTATTAGTGGCAATGGATTACTGCAACGATGGCGTAAATAATTCAGTCACGGTTCATCAACTCTGATGATAATAGTGAGCAAACTTAGGAAAGGTTCCTTTTTTTCGAATTATCATTTGAGTTTTTAATCAAAATCGCCTATCCTTTCCAGCGTTTTTACCCTGTTACATATATAATATGTAGCACCTTTAGCAACAACAAAGAGAGAGCTTAAAAATGAAAAAATTAGGTTTATTAGCAGGTGCAGCTATCATTGCATTAAGCGGTCAGGCTTTTGCCGATCAGAAATTAAAAGTTGGTAAGAAAATCTATGACCGTGCCTTCGGTCGTGGTTGTGGCGCATGTCATGACATCTCTTCCAATCCTCAGTTAAAAGCTTTGATTAAAGCCGGTGAATTAGACAAAGCAAAATTTGCTGAAGTTATCAAAGAAGGCCGTGGCGGCATGCCAAAAGCGGTTGACGCAATCATGGCTGTTGGTCCAGTTAAAAAAGCTGGCTATAGCGTAGATGAAGCTATTGATGCTGTATACGAATACCTGGCTCAGTAATCATTATTACTAAAACCAGGAAATAAAAAAGCCGCTCATAAAGAGCGGCTTTTTTGTACCCGTAAATAAATAACTAATGTTACGCAGTGACTTTTCCCTCATTCCTCATACAGACACAGTGACCACTGAGACCACAGAGAATGAAGCCGTGCAGCAAGGATACCATTAACAGATATTACAACAGAGTCGTTGATAATATCATGAATCCAGACCAGTCAAGGGCATTAAACGATACAAATTATAACTCTGTGCGCTCTGTGATCTCTGTGTCGATAAAAGGCAGAGATCACTGATAGCCTGGATCATGGAAATGAAATTAAAGAGCCGTCGGTAACATCAGTAAATAAAATAAATCGCGTCTCCAGCCGGCAACTGCTTATCCGACACAGTTACAAAAATTATTTTTTCCCTACGATATATTTTTGTGTTTGATTATTTAATAAATAACG
>CAYLNS010000031.1:3231-18613 GCA_964385115.1 uncultured Methylomarinum sp. | reverse complement strand
CTATTTTGGAACCGAGGCCGGATACCGGCGAGGCAAAATCCAGGTAATCAATCGGAGTGTTTTCCAGTATGGTGGTGTCGCGGGCGGGATCCATGCGGGTGGTCATGGCCCAGATGACATCCTGCCAGTTACGGACATCGACATCCTCATCCACGACGATGACAAATTTGGTGTACATGAACTGACGCAGGTAAGACCAGGTGCCGAGCATAACTCGTTTGGCGTGACCGGCATATTGTTTTTTCATGCTGATAACGGCCATACGATAGGAGCAGCCTTCTGGCGGGAGATAAAAATCAACAATTTCGGGAAATTGCTTTTGTAAAATCGGCACAAACACTTCGTTCAGGGCAACGCCAAGGATAGCGGGTTCGTCCGGTGGCCGCCCGGTGTAGGTGCTGTGATAGATGGGTGCCTGTCGTTGGGTAATGCGTTCGATGGTAAAAACCGGGAATTCATCGACTTCATTATAATAGCCGGTATGGTCGCCATAAGGACCTTCCGGGGCGGTTTCGCCTGGATAGATAAAGCCTTCCAGCACAATTTCCGCACTGGCCGGGACTTGTAAATCATTACAGATACAGTCAGCAACTTCTGTTTTGCTGCCACGCAGCAGGCCGGCAAAGGCGTATTCGGATAAGGAATCCGGCACCGGGGTGACTGCCGCCAGTATGGTGGCCGGGTCAGCGCCCAGGGCGACTGAAACGGGGTAGGGGCGGTCTGGATATTTTTCCTGCCATTCCTTGAAATCCAGCGCGCCGCCGCGATGCGCCAGCCAACGCATGATAACTTTATTTTTACCGATAACCTGTTGCCGGTAAATTCCCAGATTCTGGCGGTCTTTATTGGGCCCTTTGGTAATAACCAGCGGCCAGGTAATCAGCGGGGCGGCATCTTCCGGCCAGCAGGTCTGAATCGGGTAGTCATTCAGGTCAATTTCATCACCGCTGCGGATAATCTCCTGACAGGGCGGGTTTTTGATGAGTTTGGGCGCCATATTCAATACCTGCTTGAATACGGGTATTTTTTCGACAGCATCTTTCATGCCTTTCGGTGGCTCGGGCTCTTTTAAATAAGCCAGTAATTCACCAATGCCGCGCAGTTCGGAGACCGATTCCGCCCCCATGCCCATGGCCACTCGTTTGGGGGTGCCAAACAGGTTGGCCAGCACTGGAATATTGGCACCTTTTGGATTCTCGAACAACAGGGCAGGGCCGCCTTGTTTCAGCACGCGATCGGCGATTTCGGTCATTTCCAGTACCGGGTCGACTTCAACGCTGATGCGTTTCAGCTCTCCCTGCTTTTCCAGTTGTTTGATAAAGTCTCTCAGGTCTTTATATTTCATCTAATATTTTCGGTGACGGTTTATGAGCTGATGCCGTTGTGTCTAAGCAGGGCGTCGATACGGGGTTCCCGGCCACGGAAGTTTTTGAATAAGGTCATGGCATCGCGGCTGCCGCCTTTTTCCAGAATATTATGTAAGAAAGATTCGCCGGTTTGCCGGTCAAAAATTCCTTTTTCTTCAAACAGGGAATAGGCATCGCTGGACAGCACTTCCGCCCATTTGTAGCTGTAGTAACCGGCTGCATAACCGCCGGCGAAGATATGGGAAAAGCTGTGGGCAAAACGATTGAAAGCCGGTGGCTTGATGACGGCAATCTGATCCCTGATTTGCTCTAGTATCGGGTAGACACGGCCGCCTTTAGCGGGGTCATAATCTTTATGCAGGATGAAATCAAACAGGCTGAATTCCAGTTGTCTGAGCATCAGCATACCCGCCTGAAAATTTTTCGCTTTGAGCATTTTGTCAAAAAGCTCATCCGGCAGTTTTTCTCCGGTTTGATAATGTCCCGAAATTAAATCCAGCGCCTGTTTTTCCCAGCACCAGTTTTCCATAAACTGGCTGGGCAGTTCCACCGCATCCCATTCCACGCCATTAATACCCGAAACGCCGAGATAATCCACCTGCGTCAGCATGTGGTGCAGGCCATGTCCAAATTCATGAAACAGGGTTTGCACTTCGTCATGCGTGAGCAGGGCGGGGGCATCACCGGTCGGTGGGGTAAAGTTACAGGTCAGGTAAGCAACGGGTATCTGCACGCCATCAGCTGTTTTACGGCGGGCGACGCAGTCGTCCATCCAGGCGCCACCACGTTTATGCGGGCGGGCATACAGGTCAAGATAAAAGCGGCCGCGAATTTGTCCGCTCTGGTCTTTAATCTCAAAAAAACGTACATCCGGATGATAGCTGTCAAAATCGGTGATTTCGGTGATGTTCAGGCCGTAAAGCTTTTCCACCACAGAAAACAGACCGGGAATAACCCGTGAATCCGGAAAATACGTTTTCACTTCTTCCTGTGATAATTGATAAAAATGTTGCCGCATTTTTTCGGAATAATAACTGATATCCCAGGCCTGAAGGTTTTTAATACCATATTCATGACGGGCAAATTCACGCAATTCACTCAGGTCTTTGCGCGCCTGCCGCCAGGATTTATCCGCCAGTTCCTCAAGAAAATCCACTACTTGTTCAGGCGTTTCCGCCATTTTGGTGGCCAGCGATAATTCAGCGTAATTGTTAAACCCCAATAACTGTGCTTTTTCATGGCGGAGGGCCAGTATCTGTTCCATGATTTCGGTGTTATCCCATTGCCCCGCATGCGGGCCCTGGTCGGAAGCTCTGGTGGCAAAGGCATGGTAATGTTCTTTGCGCAATTCACGGTTATCGGCATAGGTCATCACCGCAATATAGGACGGAAACTGCAAGGTGATTAACCAGCCTGTCTGACCGGCGTGTTCAGCACTTTGTCTGGCCTGGGCCATGGCCGATTCAGGCAGCCCCGACAGCTCTTCGGGGTCGCGAATCAATTTGCTCCAGGCATTGGTGGCATCGAGCACATTTTCTTCGTATTTGCTGGCCAGCCGGGAAAGTTCCTGGCTGATTTCGCGGTAACGTTGTTGCTGGTCTTCAGGTAAATCAATACCGGACAGATGAAAATCACGCAGGGCATTGTGGATGATTTTTTGCTGGGCGATATCCTGTGTTTCAAATTCATCACTGTCAGCCAGCTGTTTATAAGCCTGATATAAATCCTTGTTTTGTCCCATTTCTGTGGAATAGGCGGACAGTTTGGGCAGGCAGGCGTTGTAGGCATTCCGTATGGCTTCGCTGTTGAGAACCGAATTCAAGTGGCTGACAGGCGACCAGGCTTTGTTAAGGCGGTCTTCGGCCTCATCAATCGGCTCAACCAGATTATGCCAGTGATAAGGCTGATTTTGTTGCAGGCTTTGAGCAACTGTGCTTCTGGCTTGCTCAAGCAGGGTATCAATAGCCGGTTCGATATGTTCGGGTTTTATTTTTGAAAATTGCGGAAGCTGGGTAGGTTCTAATAAAGGGTTGTTCATAGGTGTTAATATTCAATACTGATAAGGTTAGATGTCGATAATCAACCGACAAACATCGTTAATGTTTCTTTGATTTTATGCTGGGCGTTATGAAGAATATGTAGAGTATTTTTTGGCGACAGGGCAAAATCTTTTAATTTGCTGGTGGCCGGAATGGAGGAAATAGGTGGCAGGCTGGCAATTCTTTTTTTACCCAGTTTGTAATGCAGGCGAGATAAAATCACGATATCCGTGACATTAATGTCACCGTCATGTTGATAAAACCAGTCGTTGGAATAACGGGCTGCATCGACAAATTCATCATCAAAATTCCATTCTTTTAAAACAGTGGCGCCGATAACTGGTTTAATTGCCGGCAACGCCTGGCGGATTTCTTCAGGATTGAAAAATTCCCGGGGTAAATTGGCGGCAAAATTTAAAAAAGGTATCGTGCCTATATCACTGACCAGGCCTGCCAGCAGCGCTTCTTCAGGACTGTATTGTTTGCTTTCTGAGGCGAGAACATAGCTTAAACAGGACAGCATCAGGCTTTCTTTCCAGATATGATCCAGCATTTTTCTAATGTCTTTTGATGAGCTGCTGAATACCTGCTTAAGACTGAAGCTGATTACCAGGTTGCGGGTTGCCGTCAGGCCGATTCGATTGACCGCATCGAGACAGGTTTTTGCCGGATTTAAGGTTAAGTATAAAGGGCAGTTAGCAACTTCAATCAGCTTGGCCGATACGACCGGGTCGGCCTGAATAATTTTAACCGCGTCTGCTATGCCAATATCTTGTTGCATAGCTTCTCTAAGCCGGATAGCAACCTGGGGAAGTACCGGAACTTCCAGCTTTTCTTCGGTGAGGTATTGGGAAAATAATTGTAGCAGACGATTATTTTGCAAGGCTTCTGGAATAATCAGTTCATTATGCAATTTACCAGAATTAATCGACATGATTTTATGGGAAACCCTGAGTACGCATAAATCCGTTTTTGCAACAGCTGTTGTGTTGTGGCTATTACCACTGCATAACGGAAAACGGGCTTCGGTACTGTGACTGTCAATCTCATATCCCGAGCCATTTTTATCGGTAATGGCTACAACACCTTTCAGTAAATAAATAGCTGAATCCGTCTGTTCCCCCACTGTAAACAGCGTTTCTCCCGCTTTGATTTTTTCGCAGTATTTTTCCTCTGCAAAAGCCTCCAGTTTTTCTTCACCCAGATTGCGGATAGGAATCAGCGTTTTTAATAGCTCCAAGGTGATTTTATCACCCTGTAATACTGGCTCTGAACTGCCTTTGGATTTGTTTTTTAAAAAGGATTTGAATAAGGCCATAGGGATATTTATATGAAGAATATGACGACTATAATCATTAAATTATAGCCTAATCCATCAAAATTGAGACTTAAATCATAAGGATACATTTTTACGTTCAGCATCAAGTTGTTGAATCACTGTTTTTGTTTCCGGACGTTGTTGGCGCCAGAGAAAAAAAGCCTCGGCCGCCTGTTCGACCAGCATTCCTAATCCGTCTATGCTTTTTTTGGCGGATTGCTGTTTACCCCAGCTTACAAAGGCGGTATCGGTATTGGCATAAGCCAGATCATAACAGCTTCCCTCTGCGGATAATAAATGTTCGGGCAATGGGGGGAGTTGATTGCTTAGACTGGCAGATGTGGCATTTATAATCAAATCAAATTGAAGCCCGGCAAGCTCTTTAAAGCCACTGCTGGTTATGGGTGATATCTCTGAAAATTCATCCGCCAATTTTTCCGCCTTGCTGACTGTTCGATTGGCGATATGCAGACTGTCTGGTTTTTGCTCCAGTATCGGCGCAATGATTCCACGACTGGCGCCTCCTGCGCCCAAAATCAGTATTTTACGACCTTGCAATTGAATCTGATGATTGTCAATCAGGTCGGTTACCAGGCCGATGCCGTCGGTGTTATCGCCGCTAATGCTGCCGTCATCGTTGATGATTAGTGTGTTGACGGCTTTGGCAAGACGGGCGCGGGAGCTTAGTTTATCAGCTCTCTGGAAAGCCAGTTCCTTAAGCGGTACGGTGCAATTCAAGCCTTTGCCACCTTGTTGGATAAAATTGTCCAAAGCCGTGTCAAACTGATCCGCCGGTACATCCTGAGCCGTGTAGTCCATGTTTTGGCTGGTTTGCCGGGCAAATGCCTTATGGATAAGCGGGGATTTGCTGTGATTGATGGGGTGGCCAAAAACGGCATATTGATCAATATTCATGATAGGTTGCGTTTTTTATGTAACCAGAATTCCAGGGCGATGGTAAATCCGACGATTAGCAAAGCGATTAAGCTGGTAACAAGTAAAAAATATTCGCTGTAGGCAATAACAATAGCAGAAATGCCAAGAAAGAATCCAACCAGACTGAAACGCCAGCCGATACGAATACCATCCAGAATTGTTGCCAGTGATAATATTAACAGAATCACCGGGGTACCATTGATTTCGGTCAGTAACTCGGCTTTTTGCAGCAGAAACACACCGCCAATAGTCAACAGGGAAGCGCCCCAGTGCATGGCCTGTTCTTTTAAGATATCAGCAAAATTATCCAGATTATGTTGTTTATCCTGCAACCAGGCGATAAAAATCGCCAGTACCGCAAAAATCAACACAATAATCAGCCAATAGGTATAACCATCCAGCGGTGAATAATCGGTGATAATAATACCTGCCAGCGAAAGCAGTAATAAAAATATCAAAACCCCTTCTTCCACCTGAAATTGTCTTTTTTCATTCAAACTATTCATTTTCTTACTCCCGTTCCTGCAACCATTGGGCGGCAGATTTTGCATAATAGCTTAAAATAGCGTCACATCCGGCTCTTTTAAAAGACAGCAGGGATTCCAACACGACTGATTTTTCATCCAGCCAGTTGTTTTGAGCTGCGGCTTTCAGCATGGCATATTCACCACTGACCTGATAGGCCAATGTAGGCACTTTGAACTGATCTTTGGCCTGGCGAATAATGTCCAGGTAGGGCATGCCGGGCTTGACCATAATCATATCGGCGCCTTCCTGCAGATCAAGGGCGATTTCTCGCAGCGCCTCATCAGAATTGGCCGGGTCCATCTGGTAACTGTATTTGTTGCCCGTTCCCAGATTAGCCGCTGAACCGACGGCATCCCGGAAGGGTCCGTAAAAACTTGAGGCATATTTGGCTGAATAGGCCAGGATTCGGGTATTGGTAAAGCCGTTTTCTTCAAGTGTCTGCCGGATTAAACCAATTCTGCCATCCATCATGTCAGAAGGTGCGACAATATCCACACCGGCTTCTGCATGAGATAACGCCTGTTTGCATAACACGTCGACGGTTTCATCATTCATCACATAGCCGTCACTGTTTAACAAACCGTCTTGCCCGTGAATAGTGAACGGGTCCAGTGCTACATCGGTGATAACCCCCAGCTCAGGGAAGTTCTGTTTTAACGCTCTGACACAGCGCTGGGCAAGACCATCCGGATTAAAAGCTTCTTCGGCATGTTCAGATTTTTTATCGGATTCAACCACTGGAAACAGGGCGATAGCGGGTATCTGCAAATCAGTCAGTATTTGAGCTTCTTCCAGTAACAAGTCAATACTTAGACGATGTATGTCCGGCATGGAGGCAATGATTTGTTTTTGACGGCTGCCTTCAATGACAAACATCGGATAAATCAGGTCATTGGCTGTGACACTGTTTTCCTGCATTAAGCGGCGGGAAAAATTTTGATAACGCATGCGGCGCATACGAGTCGCAGGAAAAAAGATGTTATTATATGCTATATTTTTCATGATATTATGTTGTTGGTATTTTAATATATTATAATATTTTAATTCTTGTTTGCCTGACATAGTCATTTTATCAAGGTCTGAAATTTGATGTCAGCAAAAGAACATTATTCAGCCGTTTTTTTGGAGTCAGTATGAAAATCAAGCAGTATTCAGAAGTTTTTTTATTCGTTTTGTTAACCAGTCTTTTTACCATGATTTCGGCAGAAGCCGAAGCCTTGGTACCCCCTCAACAAACCATTGCTGAGGCATCTGAAAAATTAAAAGTTCATATGCAGGATGAATCATTTAAACGTGATTTTAAAAAGCTGACGGAATTTGTTGATGACGTTATTTATCCTCATGTCGATTTTGATATGCTTTCCAAAGGTGTCCTGGGAAAATTATGGCGCAAAGCGACACCCGAGGAAAAAGAGGCTTTTAAGAAAGAATTCAAGACTCTGCTGGTAAGAACTTACTCACGTGCTTTTTTTGAGTTTAAAGACTGGTCTATCCGGTTTTTGCCTTTGGATTTAAAAAAATCTGTTAAAACATTTAAAAGTCGCAAAACAGGTAAAACAATCGAAAAAGTAGTGGTTAAAACAGAAATCCTGCAACCGGGGCAGCAGCCGATTCCGGTGGATTACCGCATGTATAAGGAACAAGGACAAAAAGACTGGAAAGTGTATGACATCATCATTGGCGGCGTCAGTCTGGTAACTAATTACCGAACCACTTTTAAAAATGAATACCGAAAGACCGGCTCTCTTAAAGGGGTTATCGAGCAACTGGCATTAAAAAACAAACAGGCTTTTGAAAAAGCCGCTCAAAAAGAATCTTGATTTTTGGATGATGCTTGTCTGAGCTACATGGATAGTTAATGATGTCAGAATATAAAGATTCTATTTTTGCGGAACCCTTGGCTCAAGTGGGTTCCTTTCAGTTTGACGAAAAAGTGGCCCAGGTATTCCCCGATATGATTCAGCGATCGGTACCGGGTTACAATGCTATTATTTCTGCTATCGGCTTGCTGGCCGGTCGTTTTGCCCAGCCCGATAGCTGCTGCTATGATTTGGGCTGCTCCTTAGGGGCGGCCTCATTATCCATGCGTCAGCATATCCAGGCTGAACGTTGCAAAATTATAGCGGTTGATAATTCTGCTGCCATGCTGAATAAATTCAGACGGCTTTTAAACTCAACAACCGTCGATGAAGGCGTAACAATTGACATTCGTCATGCGGATGTCAGAGATATAGAGCTGGAAAACGCCTCGGTTGTGGTATTGAATTTTACGCTGCAATTTATTCCTCCGGCTGACCGCAGTGCCTTTTTAAAAAAGGTTTATCAGGGCATGTTACCCGGTGGAATTTTGATACTTTCCGAAAAGCTTAAGTTTCAAGATGCACGTCAACAACAATTACAAACCGAAATGCATCATGCCTTTAAAAAAGCACAAGGATACAGCGACCTTGAAATCAGCCAAAAACGCTCCGCTCTTGAAAATGTCCTGATTGCAGAAACCTGGCCCAGTCATCAAAAACGTTTGCTGGATGTCGGTTTTGCCAGTGCCGAAGTCTGGTTCCAGTATTTCAATTTTGCATCAATGATTGCATTGAAATGATTGATTACAAACCTTTATACCAGCTGCTGCGGGATGAGCAGGCGGATGTTTGGGCTGACAGTCTGCCCTATGCGTTAAAGCAGGCATTGGACGATAGTCGTCATGGCTTGCTGGTTGAATGGAAGCAGACGCTGACAGAAATTCCTGATTTAACTCCTTCGTTTCGATCTTTACAGGATGAGATTGTCATTGGCTGTCAAAACGATATTAATGATACTGAACGTCAGCAGTTATTAACCGCACTCAAGAAACTGATTCCCTGGCGTAAGGGGCCTTATCAGCTTTATGGTATTCATTTGGATACTGAATGGCGTTCTGATTGGAAATGGGACCGTTTAAAAAATAAAATTACGCCGTTAAAAAACCGCCTGGTGCTGGATGTGGGCTGTGGTAATGGCTATCACTGCTGGCGTATGCTGGGAGCGGGTGCCAGAATGGTGGTCGGCATCGATCCTTATCTCTTAAATGTCATGCAGTTTCAGGCCATTGCCAAACTTTATGGGCCGGCCCCTGTTTATGTGCTGCCTTTTGGCCTGGAAGAATTGCCGGATAATATTGCTGTTTTTGACACGGTATTTTCCATGGGCGTTTTGTATCACCGAAGGTCACCCATCGATCATTTGCTGGAGCTTAAAGCCTGTCTCAGGCCGGGAGGCGAGCTGGTTTTGGAAACGCTGGTGGTTGAAGGCGATAAAAATACTGCACTGGTACCGCCGGGGCGTTATGCCAATATGCGCAATGTCTGGTTTCTTCCCAGTTGTGATGCCTTGATGGGATGGCTGGAGCGTTGTGGCTTTACGAATATCGTTTTGCAGGATATTACGCCGACGACTATCGAGGAGCAACGTTCAACTGACTGGATGCCTTATCATTCATTAATCAATTTTTTAGATGATGAGCATAAAGACAAGACAATTGAAGGATTGCCGGCACCGGTCAGAGCTGTTTTTACAGCACAAAAGCCCTGACCCTTTTCGGCTCTTTACTGGGAAATATATTTCAGAATTTCCACGACTTGTTGAGGTGTCTGGGTAACGGCCATGGCTGCCGCATCAATTTCTTTGAGAGGATGGGTTAATGCCGGGTCGTGCATGACAATAATCGGTATTCCCATACCGATTGCCAGCCCAGCATCAAAGGCAGCATTCCACTGTTTATATTTTTCCCCGAAACGAACGATGACTATATCGGAACGGCTCAAATAAGTATTGGTTCTGAGAGCATTGATTTTTGCTGCTTTATGATCTTTCCAGAAGTCATTTTCTTCAGGCCCCAGAATCTCTTCACCGACATGGTCGCTGGCATGATGGTCGGTTATAGGGGTTAACACTTCAATATCCAGATGATTATCCTGGATACCTTGAATGATTTGTTCTCGCCAATCGCTGTGAATTTCGCCTGACAGATAAAGGGTATATGACATGATTTGATTTGTTGAATTGATGTTAAAATGGTTTTATTTTAACGGCTAATACAAAAAAATGGCAGAAAAACATATTTACAGGGTTGTTTTCAGGCATCAGGATCAGGTTTACGAACTGTATGCCAAGTCGGTTTTTCAGGGAGACTTGTATGGCTTTGTGGTTATTGAGGATTTTTTATTTGGAGAAAAGTCTTCAATCGTTGTTGACCCTTCTGAAGATAAATTACGTACTGAATTTGAAGGTGTCAGTCGTTCATTTGTACCGATGCATGAAATTATCCGCATTGACCAGGTCAAAAGGCGCGGTCATGCGAAAATCATTTCCGGTCAAACGGATGGCGGAAAGAACAAAATCACGCCCCTGTATTCTAAAGGCAAACAGGATAGCTGAATCCGCTTGAGGTGCGGATTCAGCAGCATTCAAAAGGCAGGGGTGTTATCAGCCAACTTATTTGACAACCCGCAGATGTGGCTTGGATGTAGCTGGCTTTTCCGGTTCAGTCGGTGGTGGAGTATGATCATCAGGTCCATCATCTTCCTGATCAAAAACCATGCCTTTGCCATTTTCCCTGGCGTAAATAGCAAGTACAGCCGCTACCGGTACAATAACCCGCATGGGTTGACCCTTGAAGCGGGCATTAAACTGAATTTCTTCATTACCTAATGACAGTGCGTCAATGGCTTCCGGACGAATATTCAAAACAATTCGGCCGTCTTCAATAAAATCTTCCGGCAACACAGCCTGTTCATTGTCAGCATCAACCAGCAGATGTGGCGTCAGGTTGTTATCCAGAATCCAGTCATAGATAGCTCGAATTAAATAGGGTTTTAACGAGGTCATTTGCTTGGTTGAATCATCTCTTTTTCCAGTTCACTCAGACTGTCCTGGAAAGCTTTTCTGGAAAATACCCGGTTGGCATAGGCGGTAATGCCTTTGCCCAGGCTGGGTATGTCAATCCCGATACTATGTAATCGCCATAGCAGCGGGGAAATTGCACAGTCAGTTAAGGAATATTCCTCACTCATAAAGTAAGGAGCGGCCTCAAAAACCGGGGCGGCTGCCATCAGGCTTTCCCGTAGCATTTTTTTTGCCCGTGCTGATTTTTTTTCACCAGAATTGAGCACTTCATCTAACAGTTGATACCAGTCCTGATCAATACGTTTAATCAGCATGCGGGTATTGGCTCGGGAGACAGGGTCCATTTGATGTAACGGCGGGTGTGGAAACCGTTCATCCAGATATTCCATGATAATTCGGGAATCGTAGAGCACCAGGTCTCTGTCTATCAATGTGGGTGAGGTTCCGTTTGGATTAAGTTCCAACAGGTCTTCGGGTGGTTCGGCCGGGTCAAAATATTCGATATCGGCGGTTACCTTTTTTTCATGAAGTACCAATCGCGCACAATGACTGAGAGCGCAAGTTGGTGAAGAAAAAAGAGTCATTACAGATTTTCGAGTTGTAATGTTGGCCACTGATAATATCCTCTTTTATTTATAGCGAAAATAATAAAAGAAAATTATATCATGATTGGATTTTATTTTGTTAAATGATGGCCAACCATATGTTTTATAAGAAAATAATACCTAATACACTTCCTTGTGTATTGTTGATTCAGAAGTGTTTATTTGGCGGGGCAGGTGAGTTTTGCAGCTAACTTTGCAGAAGCAATACCAAACCCGACACCTAAGGCTAATGAGAATGAAACAATTAACATGGGATTGTCCCAACCCACATTCAACAGGACTTCAGGGGATAATTTACCCGGGGTTTGTAACAGATAAGCAAAGGTGGCTGAATATCCCAAAACACTGGCGGGAATAGCTGATAAAGCTGGTAAATTAGCCGCCAGACATAAAACAATGACGGATACGGTCACAATGAATGCAGCAGTCAAAGGAAAGCCCAGCATGGCATCGGGGGAAATTTTGGTAATCAAAACAGCTGCATAAGTGGCCAGCGCTACCCCAAAAATGCCACAAACTGCAGTATTTTTAGCCGCTTCAGTGGTGCCGCCCAAGGCAAAATAAGCCGCCCAGGAAATGGTTGCAGCCCAGATAAAAAATACGCCGCTTAAAGGCCCGACAGCCAAAAAGGTAGCCAGACCAGCCAGCACACCGATACTGATTGAAAGTGCAGTCAGTTGATTCATTGATATTCTCCAGTAAAAACCCCAGGATTAAAAAAATGACTAAGCGCCGAGGTCTTACGTTTAATCATTACACACAATTATGGATAGCTGATTTAAGCACATATCATTGATAGAAGTAAAACCGAATAGCCTGCAGTCTGCTGGGTATTTCGGGTTTAACGCACATGCACAGTTGCTCTGGGCCAGATGGATTTCATGTAACTTTAAGTTATAACCGTTACAGTAAGCGTCAAATTATTCAACTGTCTTTAATCCGGCTTTGCCATTCTAACCTGAAGAATGGCATGATTTTTAATTCATACTAATTAAAGACCGGATTAAGTTGTCCATTTGACAAACAAAGCGTGTAACTGAGTCATGATGAAAAAAAATATTCTTTTTACGATATTGTTGGCAATTTTGATTGCCAGCAATATGCTTTTCTGGTCATATTTAAATGTACCCCAGACGATTGTGGAATGGGATGGCAAAATGATGGGGTTATCTTTTAATCCTATGCGTCGGCATCATGATATTGAAAAAAAGATTTTTCCCAGTGTTGAAGAGATAAATGAAGATCTAGGGTTGCTGGAAAATAAAGTTCATGCGGTAAGAACCTACAGTGTTACGCAAGGGTTGGATGTGATTCCCGAGCTGGCCCGTCAACATCATATGAATGTTACCGTCGGGGCCTGGATAGGTAAAGATGAACAGGCCAATGAAAAGGAAATTCAGCAGTTAATTGCCTTAAGCCGGGAAAAACATCCGAATATTCTACGGACGCTAGTGGGCAATGAAGCCTTGTTAAGAAAGGATGTTACGGTGGATGAACTGATTTCATTTATTCGTCAGGTCAAACAGCAGACCTGGAGACCGGTAAGTACTTCTGAGACGTGGGATAACTGGTTAAAGTATCCTGAACTGGCTGATGAAGTAGATTTTATTGCTGCGCATATCCTGCCTTATTGGGAGGGAATTGCTGTCGATGATGCGGTGGACTATGTATTCCAGCGCTATGCGGCTTTGCAAAAAACCTTTCCTGATAAAACCATCATTATTACCGAAGTGGGCTGGCCTTCCAGTGGTCAGCCCATCAAACAGGCTGAGGCTTCACGGATTAATCAGGCAAAATTTCTGCGTGAGTTTTTTAACCGGGCTCGTTCAGAAAATATCATTTATTATGCGGTTGAAGCATTTGATCAACCCTGGAAAATGTCTGAAGAGGGTTCATCCGGCGGCTACTGGGGACTGTTCAATGCCGATCGTACCACGAAATTTACCATGCGAGGCAGTGTCGTTAATCTTCCGGAATGGAAATACTGGTCGGGTGTTGCCGCCGCAGTCAGCGTGGTGATGACGCTGTTGTTTTTGTTTAATCGTCGTAGAATGAAATTTCAGGGACTGCTGTTTTTCGGCTTAATGGCTAATCTGGCAGCCTCCTCTCTGGCCTGGACCGCCTCAATCGGATTTAATCAATACCAGACAGGTTTAACCGTTTTGTTATGGAGTGTGTTATTGATTATGCAGGGACTGGCCATTCTGATTTTGTTGGTGGAAAGTCTGGAACTGGTCGAAGTTTTATGGATGGGAAAAAGCAAACGCAATTTCAAAGCCATAGCTCCCAGGCCCGATGATTGCTATCCCATGGTTTCATTGCATGTGGCCATTCATGATGAACCGCCCGCTATGGTGCAACAAACACTGGAAGCCATAGCCAGACTGGACTATCCGAACTTCGAGGTACTGGTAATTGATAACAATACCACTGACCCGGATGTCTGGCAGCCAGTGGAAAGCGTTTGTCAGCGGCTGGGCCCGGCATTCCGTTTTTTTCATCTGGAAAACTGGCCGGGATTTAAAGCAGGCGCTTTGAATTTTGGCCTGCAGCAGACTGCAAAAGAAGCTGAAATTATTGCCGTGATAGACAGTGATTATATCGTTTCATCCGACTGGTTAAAAAGCCTGGTACCTTATTTCGATAAGCCCGATGTTGGTTTTGTCCAGGCACCCCAGGATTACCGGGACTGGCTGAAAAATGGTTTTAAATCATTATGTCAATGGGAATATGCCGGCTTTTTTAATATTGGCATGGTGCAACGGAATGAACATAATGCCATTATCCAGCATGGCACCATGACCATGATACGAAAAACAGCGCTTGAGGCTGTTGGTCAATGGGGGGAATGGTGTATTTGCGAAGACAGTGAACTGGGGTTGCGTTTATATAAAGCGGGATATGATTCAGTTTATGTGAAAGATTCATTTGGAAAAGGGCTGACTCCTGATACTTTTTCCGGTTACATCACCCAGCGACACCGTTGGGTATATGGAGCCATGCAGATTGTCAAAGCGCATTGGAAAAGCCTTTTTTCCATTCGAAAAAGTGACTTGACGCCCGCTCAGCGTTTTTATTTTATTGCCGGTTGGTTGCCCTGGTTTTCAGATGCGCTGGCCCTGGTTTTTACCTTGGCAAGTCTTGTTTTATCGGTGATTATTTTTCTGGACCCGATTCACAGTGAGGTGCCGATTGTGGCATTTTTGTTACCCACGATAGGCCTGTTTATATTTAAGGTTATCCGCAGTTTCTGGCTGTACCGGGTGCGCGTTAAATGCAGCCTGCTGCAGACTCTGGGGGCAACATTAGCCGGTTTATCGTTGACTCATACCGTGGCAATTGCTATCTGGCAGGGTCTGCTGACTTCGGATAAACCGTTTTTACGGACGCCAAAATGTGAAAAAGAACGGCCTTTCTTTGCCGGCCTCATGACTATCCGGCAGGAACTACTGTTATTTGTTTTACTTTGCTCGGCCGCCGTTTATATGTCTCAGCTTGAACATTTTGATAATCTGAGCGGACGTTTATGGACTGCGGTATTGCTGGTACAGTCTGTCCCCTATATGGCGACGTTTCTGGTATTGTTAATTAATATAGCACCTGATTCTATGAGTTTAAAAAGCGCGACCAGAAGCAAAAAAAGATCAATGGCCTCGCGAATGGCGGGGTAGCGAATCAAAGCCTGTTGTTTAACAGGCTTTGAAACAG
>CAYLNS010000031.1:0-3131 GCA_964385115.1 uncultured Methylomarinum sp. | reverse complement strand
TTAGAAAATACTTTTTGCAGAATCTCTGTCGTTCTGGCGGCAGGATTGCTGCGAATTTCTTTTTCCTGCTGAGCAATATAATAAAACAGTCCATCCAACGCCTTATTAGTGACATACTGATCCAGATCCAGTGAGCTACCTTTCAACAGATTACCTAACAGGGGATTTGCCTGTCCCGTTAGCTGTTTATAAGATTGAGTGGCGCCGGTTGCATTAGTGGCTTCGGCAACTATCGGTCTGAAACGGGTTTCCAGCGTTTTTCCGGATACTCTCCGGAAATACTGTGTGGCGGCATCATCAGGGCCATTTAGAATTTTCATCGCATCATCAATACTCATGGTCCGAATCGCATCAGACAGAATGCTAGCTGCCTCCGGCACTGCTTTTTCGGCCGCCTGATTCATGGTTGCCTCAAATGAATCAACGTATTGCCCCTGTCCCATCGCTCTGGCAGTGGTTGCCAGGGTTTTGACCGAATCCGGCAGGGCGATATGAACCAGTTGATTTTGGGCAAAGCCTCCCGGTTTACCCAGTGTTTTGATTGCCGTTTCCACACCATTGGCCAGAGCATCTTTAAGTCCTGTTACAACCTCACTGTTTGATAAGGCAGATTTGGCTAAATCACTGCTGGAGCTTCCGGTTGTGGCATTCACCGTTTCCTCAATAAAATCCAGCCAGCCGGCCTGTACCGACAAAGAGCTTGCGAATAATACGGGAATCATCAGTTTTTTTGATTTGAACATTGCGCTTATCCTTTATTCAGTCTGAAATGAACGAATCATACCAGTCTTTCTATAACCCGGGCTGAATCACTCCAGCCATTCAATGATATGTTCTTCCAGGTTATCAACCTGCGATTCCTTCATTGCATAACTTCGAATGGATACGCCGGCTTCATGTACCGATTCAAATGTTCCGGAAATCAGTGGATGCCAGGAAGGTAAAGGCTTGCCGTCGACCAGCAAACGATAGGCACAGGTGGCGGGCAGCCAGTTATATTCAGCAAAATCATGTTGTTTCAAATCCAGACACTCCGGAACCAGCGTGCAGCGTTTTTGATATTCGCTGCAACTGCAATCTTCAAGATTACTCAGTTCGCAAACCACGCTGGTGAAAAAAATTTCCCCTGTGTCTTCGTCTTCCAGTTTGTGCAGGCAACATTTTCCACAGCGGTCGCATAATGACTCCCATTCTTCGGTGGTCATCTCAGTCAGAGACTTGGTTTCCCAAAATGGTTTCATATTTCAATTTTTTCCATCAGATAACACAAGCAATCCTGACGGATAACCTTCTCATCCAGTGTCAGCATTGACGGCATTGTTGGTCGTTTATTCTGGAGTTCGTGATCGGTTATTTTAAAAAACTGTTCGGTAACCGACTGTCCATTTTCGTTAATCACCTCAAGCGGCTGGCAATTTGGGTCTTTAACAATACCAAAACGGGTGCCTTGTTGAATCTCGGTAAAATTCAGTTTTTCAAGGTCTTTATCCAGTAACAGCTCGGCATCTGGGTCATCAAAACCGAAATGAATATTTTCTTTAATCTTGACCTGAGCCACTGTGTGGTAAACAGCAATATCGCGGCTGGCCACCGGATGATCAGTCAGTTCTGTCAGATGTAGACAACTGTCAAGGTACTCAAAGGCATGTTCAACACCATATTGCTGACCGGGACGTCCACATTCCAGGGTAACCGCAGGGCAGATTTTAGCAAAAGCATTGGATTGCACACCTTCCGGGCGGGTAAAAAACACAATCAAACGGCCAAATAGAGATGCCAGCTGCAGAAAAGGGCTGTCAAGTTTATTAATACAGGCATAATGGGGATTTAAACCGGTATTATTATGGATGTCAATACTGGCAAACGGATGTCTGGCTTTTATTTTGTCAAAAATTGTCTGCATAAGCCGGGTTTCGTTGCAATCCTCCAGCTCTGTGCCTGGCCAGACGCGGTTGAAATCGGGTTGATTGTCCAGACGCCTCAATCCATATTGAGCCGCTTCTGTATTACCGAAAAAAATTGAAATTGAACGAGGCAGTGTTTTTTGCGCATATTTTTTTAACAGCTTTTGTAAAGCCAGAAATCCTGTTGGCTCATTTCCATGCAGTAAAACTGAAATAAACACAGGCTGCTGTTTTTCACCTGTTAAATGTACTAGGGTTGGTTTTTTTAAAATAGCATGTAAAGTCTCGGGCGTTGCCTCCAATATCTCTTGTGGCAAAGCATCCAGTTCCTGTAATTCCATATTCATTGTTTTAGAGACTCCATTCACTGACTGGCTGGCCCGATTGTTGATGCTGTAAATAGTGTTGTGTCATGGCTTGAAAATTTTTACCGTATTTTTCTATAAATTGTTGCTGCCAAAAGCTGCCGGTTTGTCGATTGGCAACCCGATGGCGAATAATATCCAGATACTCATCGCATTCATTCTGACTGACACCCAGCGATAACAGGCCTTTTCGGGCTCGTTCCAATAGTTCATTTTCCAGCAGTGCATGGAGGCGATATTTTTTTCCTGAGTGCCAATTGATATGGGCATCCAAACCAAATTTTGCTGCCTGATAAAAATTATCTTTTGCCTGGGAAAAAGGAATCGATGGACCATGATGAATCAATTCATCACACAGATTTTTACTCAAACCGTAAAAAAAGGCGGCATTGGCAATCGCATCAATTACCGTGGGGCCGGCAGAAGGGGAGCGGTGTTCAATTCTGATATGGGGAGTGCCGTTTGAATCAAACCCGATTAACGGGCGGTTCCAGCGCCAGACCGTCCCATTGTGTAATTTTAGATGGGCAAATTCTTCCGGCTCGGTATCCATACATTCAGGGAGCAATACCGGAAAATGCTCCTGATTTTCTATAAAACATTCCATAATGGAAGAGCGGGCATAACCACTGCCGAAACTGACCCGTTTTAACGGGCCATAAACAGCACCGGCATAGCCACCGGTTTCTATGGCTTGTTCAAACAAAGGTATCCGGGTATCTGCCCAGAGCTGATGTTCAAACAGAAATGGAGCATTAGCGCAAATTCCCACCATGGCCGCCGAAGCTATCATCGAGGCATTATAAAAATGGTGGGCTATCGCCAATGGTACCTGTATATGAATCTGAAATGATGTCGTGGC
>CAYLNS010000030.1:16038-19559 GCA_964385115.1 uncultured Methylomarinum sp. | reverse complement strand
TGGTGCCGATGGCCGGACTTGAACCGGCACGACCGAAGTCACCACCCCCTCAAGATGGCGTGTCTACCAATTTCACCACATCGGCATTTTTTATTCCTGGGTAACAGCCTTTTCTATTTTATTTCCAGCATCCTGAACGGCTTGTTCGGCCTGGTTGACTGTATCAGTAACCATTGTTTTCACTTCTTTGGCCGCAGACTTGCTGGCTTCTGTTATCGAAGCGGCTTCATCTTTTATATCAGGAAGCGCGTTTACATTGCTTCCACCCTCTGTTAAGGGTACTTCCGATATTTCAGGAGCTTCCATTATATCTGCCGGGGCTTCGTGATTACCTGTTAAAAATGCGAGCCCTAGACTGGTCAGAAAAAACAATGTCGCAAAGATTGCTGTAGTCCGGGACAAAAATGAAGCAGCACCCTGAGCGCCGAATACAGAACCTGAAGAGGCACTACCAAACGCTGCACCCGCATCTGCACCTTTACCTTGCTGCATTAACACGAGTCCTATAACACCTAAGCCCAATAAAACATGGACTACAATAATAACCTGATACATATCTAACCTTAACGACCTTTAATTAAACTGAACGGTAAATACTCAAAAATGAATCGGCGTCCAGAGAGGCTCCTCCAATTAAACCACCATCAATGTCTTCCATTGATAATAATTCTTTGGCATTTTCAGGCTTCATGCTGCCGCCATATAAAATCTGGATTTTATCGGCAACTGACTGATTCAGTTTTGCCAGACCTGCACGAATATACTGATGAACTTCCTGAGCCTGTTCTGCTGTAGCGGTTTTTCCAGTACCGATTGCCCAGACTGGCTCATAAGCGATAACTGAATTAGCCAAAGCATCAATGCCTGCCGCCTCGATTACGGCTGTCAATTGCTGATCAATGACTGCAAAAGTCTTGTCTTGCTCTCTTTCTTCCAGTGTTTCACCAATACACAGAACCGGAACGACGCCTTGTTTTTGTGCCTGACAGAAGCGTGCTGCCACAGACTCATCTGTATCACCGTAATAAGTGCGGCGCTCGGAGTGACCGACTAATGCATAAGTACATCCACAATCTTTCAACATAGAGGCTGAAATCTCACCCGTATAGGCACCTTTTTCATGATCGGCTACATTTTGAGCGCCCAAAGCCAGTGGAGTTGATTCGATAATGCTACGCACATCGGACAAATAAACAAAGGGCACACAAACAGCAATCCCTTGATCGCCTGCATTCAAACCATCAACAATAGCTTTTGCAAGCGCCTGGCTCTCTGCACGAGAACCATTCATTTTCCAATTTCCCATGATCAAAGACTGTCGCATTACTCAACTCCGGAACAAGATAAAACACGCTATGATATAGCTTATAGCCCCTTATTTCAAGTCGCTAGATAGCATTACGTACATCTTCGGCTAACTGATGGGCGTATTTTGAAACATCGTCGGCATTAACTCCTTCAACCATTACTCTAATCAAAGGCTCTGTACCAGAGGGGCGCAATAATACCCGGCCCTTTTCGCCCAGCGCCTTTTCCACTGCAGCAACCGATTTTTTAACACTTTCAATTTTATCAATATCAACTTTTTTATTCAGTCTGACGTTAACAAGCACCTGGGGATATTTTTGCATTCCTGATTTTAACTCATTCAGACTTTTACCAGTCACCTGCATCTCGGCCAGAACCTGCAATGCTGCCACGATGCCATCGCCTGTAGTTGTTCTATCCAGACAAATAATATGTCCAGAACCTTCCCCACCCAAAATTCCTTTTTCCTTGTTCAACATCTCCATAACATATCGGTCACCGACCTTGGCTCTGAGCAGCTTGACACCTTCTGCCTTAAGCGCATGCTCCATACCAAGGTTCGTCATTAAGGTTCCAACAACAGGTCCCGTCAATGTTCCACAACGCAATCTGGATTTAGCGATAATATAAATCAATTCATCACCATCAACGATTTCACCTTTATCGTCGACCATAATCAATCTGTCACCATCCCCATCCAGGGCAATACCCAGATCCGCTCTGAATTCCTGAACCTTTGCTGCAAGATTTTCCGGTTTGGTTGCACCGCATTTCTCATTAATATTCAAACCATCCGGCTCCACACCAATGGCGACAACCTCGGCGCCTATTTCTTCAAAGACATGCGGAGCAATATGATAGGTAGCCCCATTGGCGCAATCGACAACAATGCGCATACCACTAAAATCCAGCTTCATCGGAACCGTGGCCTTGCAAAATTCGATATATCGGCCGGCGGCATCAGATAAACGCAGAACCTTGCCTAACTTCGCTGATTCCACCGTGGTCATTTCTGAATCAATATACTCTTCAATCTTGTGTTCGATGTTATCTGGCAGCTTGGTTCCTTCCACCGAGAAAAATTTGATGCCATTATCATAATAGGGGTTATGGGAAGCACTGATCACTATTCCGGCTTTTGCCCTCAGCGTCCTGGTTAAATAAGCAATTCCCGGGGTTGGCATCGGACCTAACATTTTGGTATCCACCCCAGCAGCCGAAAGCCCTGCTTCTAATGCTGATTCAAACATATAGCCCGATATCCGGGTATCTTTGCCAACCAGAACAAAGCCATGACCCTCATTGGCAAATACCCGACCGGTTGCCCAGCCCAGTTTCAGCATAAAGTCTGCGGTAATTGGACGCTCGCCTACTTTGCCACGAATACCATCTGTACCAAAATATTTTTTTCCCATCCTAAACTCTCTTATTTTATCTACTTCAACCACTAAAGAATCGCTGATTTATTCAGCGCATCCCAAATCTCAAAAAAAAGGAGGCTACAAAGCCTCCTCGTTTAATTGTAGTCCGATTCAGGATTCCTGCCCGGTCTCATCACCCACTGAATCATCTTTATTAATTTTCGCTTCTGATTCAGCTTTGGCTTCTGCGCCCCCAGCCGGAGGCGTATCATCGCTCCAGCCTTGCGGCTCCCGTACGGGTTTCCGGCTCATTAAATCATCAATCTGATATTTATCAATGGTTTCATACTTCATCAACGCATCCGCCATTGCATGCAGAATATCCTGGTTTTCTTTAAGAATCTTTTCAGCCCGCTCATAGTTTCTGTCGATAATCGAACGCACTTCTTCATCTATAAGATGCGCCGTATCTTCAGCAACTGTTTTATGCTGGGTGACAGACCTTCCCAGAAAAACCTCACCTTCCTCTTCACTATAGGTCAAAGGCCCCAATCGCTGAGACAAGCCCCACTTGGTCACCATATTCCGGGCAATTTCAGTTGCCCGCTCAATATCATTTGATGCGCCGGTTGAAACCTCTTCCCAGCCAAAAATCAGCTCTTCGGCAATCCGCCCTCCATATAAACTGGAAATCATACTGTCCAGCTTACGCTTGCTGACGCTGTATTCGTCATTTTCTGGCAAAAACATCGTCACGCCCAAAGCCCGCCCACGCGGCATGATACTGACTTTATAAACAGGGTCATGATCGGGTACCAGTCGTCCGACAATGGCATGCCCCGATTCGTGGTA
>CAYLNS010000030.1:8116-15938 GCA_964385115.1 uncultured Methylomarinum sp. | reverse complement strand
CCTTCATTCCCTTCAAAACCATCCATTTCAACCAGCAACTGGTTCAGTGTCTGCTCTCTCTCATCATTTCCACCACCAAGCCCCGCACCACGGGAACGACCAACCGCATCAATTTCATCAATAAAAATGATGCAAGGCGCATGTTTTTTGGCTTCAGCGAACATATCCCTGACCCGTGAAGCACCGACACCCACGAACATTTCCACAAAATCTGAACCGGAAATAGTGAAAAAAGGCACCTGCGCCTCGCCCGCTATCGCCCGGGCCAACAAGGTCTTACCGGTTCCTGGCGGGCCCACCAGTAATGCGCCTTTTGGAACACGTCCGCCAAGTTTTTGATATTTGGCCGGATCTTTTAAAAAGTCAACCATTTCAGCAACTTCTTCTTTGGCTTCATCACAACCCGCAACATCAGCAAAAGTCACCTTGTTTTGATTTTGATCCAACATGCGGGCTTTGCTTTTGCCAAAGCCCATTGCACCCCCACGACCGCCTGCACCCCCTTGCATCTGGCGCATAAAAAACACCCACACAGCAATCAGCAGGATAATAGGCCCAAAAGAGACAAAAATCTGCATCAATAAAGAAGGCTCTTCAGGCGGCTTGGCTTTGATATCCACGCCATCAGCAATCAGATCATCCACCAAATGGGGATCTTCAGGCGCATAAGTTCTAAACCTTTCACCTGTTTGCATTTTACCGATGATTTTATTGTTTTCAATAATAACTTCCTGTACCTGACCGGCTTTGGCAGCATCCAGAAACTGGGAATAAGAATAGGTCGTGGTTGCACGAGTATTTCTTACTCCAAAATTATTAAAAACAGACATCAAGACAACCGCAATGATGACCCATAAAACCAGATTTTTTAACATATCATTCAAATTACACGCTCCAGACCTGTATAGCCTATCTAATTACTGAGTAATTGTATCAGGTAAACCTTCCCTGATTATTAATTTAAAGTGCAAGTATTCGTCCTCCAAACACAGGAACATAATTACTTGATTAGCAAACGAGTGAATAATTACAATTTTTTAAAGCCTTTTGCCAGAATATAGACTTCGTTACTTCTCGCCCGTGAAGATTTTGGCTTTCTAATCACCACTGAAGTGAAAGACTGGCGGACCTGTTGAAAATAATCATCAAATCCGGCGCCTTGGAACATTTTAATCAGAAATGAACCGCCCGATGATAAAACCGTATTCGCGGTATCCAGCGCCAGCTCTCCCAGATAAATTGCACGAGGCTGATCCATGGCTTTGTTACCACTCATATTAGGTGCCATATCCGATAAAAGCAAATGAACCGGCGCGCCATCCAGAACCCGATATAATTCATCCAGGACCTCATTTTCCCTGAAATCCCCTTGAATAAAATCCACACCATCAATCGGTTCAACAGGCAATAAATCAAGCGCAATAATTTTATTCTTTTTTGAAATTATCTTGCGAACATATTCCGACCATCCGCCTGGTGCTGCACCTAAATCAATGACATTCATATCCGGGCGGATAATTTTGTCTTTCTCCTGAATTTCCATCAGCTTGAAAACAGCCCGGGACCTTAAGCCCTGCGCCTGGGCTTTTTTGACATATTCATCCTGGAAATGTTCCTGCATCCACTGCTTGCTACTTTTGCTTCGCGCCATTTAATTATGTAGTGTAAAATTGTTTTTATTTAAATAAGGATAATGAGTGAACGCTGCAGAAAAAAAGAAATTCAAATCACAGGCTCATACGTTAAAACCAGTTATTACCATTGGTCAGGCAGGATTGACTGATGCCGTAATCAATGAAACTGAAATCGCTCTGGACAGCCACGAACTTATCAAGGTCAAAATTCGCGCCGAAAGAGATGAACGCAAACAAATTACCGCAGATCTTTGCGACAAAACCCATGCGGAACTTATCCAGACAATCGGGCTGATTGCAGTTATTTACCGAAAAAACCCGGACAAAAGATAATTATCTTCTATTTCCGAGCCTGGTTTTAAAAAAACCTCTGTCTAAAACCAATAGCAGAGATTTTTTGCTATTAAAAATGCCTTTAATTCTATCAAATATATTTTACTGAAAGAATTTCATATTCCTTTTCCCCACCCGGCGCTTTAACCGTCACAACATCCTCTACTTCTTTACCAATGAGTGCCCGTGCAATGGGTGATCCTACCGAAATACGGCCTTCTTTTATATCCGCCTCATCTTCACCGACTATCTGATACACAACAACGTCTTCGGTATCCAGGTCTTCAATTTCCACTGTTGCGCCGAAAATAACCTTACCCCCGGCATCCATCTTGGTCACATCAATGATATTGGCATTGGAAAGTTTTGCTTCAATTTCTGCAATTCTGCCTTCAGCAAAGCTTTGCTGCTCTCTGGCCGCATGATATTCAGCATTTTCTTTTAAATCACCATGTTCACGCGCTTCTGCGATGGCCGCAATAATCCGCGGCCTGACGACCGTTTTTAATTCTTCAAGTTCCTCGCGCAATTTGTTTGCACCTGTTACTGTCAAAGGTGTTTTTTGCATGTCCTACTCCATAATAAAATCATATAAATCAATCTTGCTTGCAACAAAGCACTCACAGGCTTTCATGTAAAGTCTGCAAACAATTTACATCCCCGGCTTCCAGCTCGCCCAAGGCAAAACAAGCCGCCCTGGCACCCGCCATAGTCGTGTAATAAGTAATACCGTGCTGCAATGCTTCACGTCTCATGGTAAAAGAGTCCGCAATTGATTTAATGCCTTCAGTGGTATTAATAATCAGTTGAATTTGATCATTTTTAATCATATCGACGGTATTAGGCCGTCCTTCATTAACCTTATAGACCTTTTCACAGACAATTCCGGCTTCTTGCAGAACTTTTGCCGTTCCTTTTGTCGCAACAATCTGATAGTTTTTATCAATCAGCATGTGTGCGATTTCAGCCGCTTTTGATTTATCGCGTTCACGAATACTCATTAACACCTTTCCGCTTTGGCTTAAATCAACACTGGCCGCTCTCTGAGATTTGGCAAAAGCTTCTCCAAAGGTTTTACCTACCCCCATCACTTCGCCTGTTGATTTCATTTCCGGGCCTAACAATGGGTCAACACCCGGAAATTTAACAAACGGAAAAACCGCCTCTTTAACCGAGAAGTATTCAGGAATACATTCTTCAGTTACACCTTGCTCTTTTAAGGTCTTGCCTGCCATACAACGGGCAGCAATTTTGGCCAGCGGATACCCTGTTGCCTTAGAGACAAAAGGCGCTGTCCGGGAAGCCCGTGGATTTACTTCTAATACATAAACCGTTTCGCCCTGTATGGCAAACTGGGTATTCATCAAGCCACGAACGCCTAAAGCTTCCGCCATTTTCGCGACCTGCTCTCTAAGTTGCTGTTGAAGTTCTTCCGATAAGCTGTAAGGTGGAATCGAACAGGCCGAATCTCCGGAATGCACACCCGCCTGTTCAATATGCTCCATCAAGCCGCCAATCAACACGGTTTCTCCGTCATAGATGGCATCAACATCCATTTCCACCGCATCATCAAGAAAGCGGTCCAGCAATACCGGAGAATCATTGGAAACGGTGACTGCCTCTTTCATATAACGACGCAGCCCTTCTTCATTGATGACAATTTCCATCGCCCGGCCACCTAATACATAGGAAGGTCTGACCACCAAAGGATAGCCCAGTTCCTTCGCTGAAGTAACAGCCTGGTCTATTGAGCGGGCTGTGGCATTTGGCGGCTGCTTTAAATCCAGTCTTTCCAGCAATTTCTGGAAACGCTCCCTGTCTTCAGCCAAATCAATGGAATCCGGTGATGTTCCGATAATAGGCGCACCCGCTGCTTCCAGTGCCCGCGCTAGTTTTAACGGAGTCTGCCCACCATATTGAACAATAACACCTTTGGGTTTTTCCAGCTCAATAATTTCCAGCACATCTTCCAGCGTCAATGACTCAAAATACAAGCGGTCAGAGGTGTCAAAATCTGTCGATACGGTTTCAGGGTTACAATTAATCATGATGGTTTCATATCCATCTTCTCTTAAAGCCAGCGCCGCATGCACACAGCAATAATCAAATTCAATACCCTGGCCGATACGGTTGGGACCACCCCCTAAAATAATAATTTTTTCCTTGTCTGTTGGTCGGGATTCGCATTCATTTTCATAAGTGGAATACAAATAGGCCGTATCTGAGGAAAATTCAGCCGCACAGGAATCAATACGCTTATAAACAGGCCTGATTCCTTGTTTGTGTCTGACATTCCTGACTTCTGACTCCTTGGTATCCAACAACTTTGCCAGACGGGCATCAGAAAAGCCCTTCCGTTTCAGTCTGAATAATTCATTCTTGTCCAGTGTTGCCAGCGTTTTGCTGGCCAGGGTCTTTTCCGTCTCAATCAAGTCCTGAACCTGAGCTAAAAACCAGGGATCTATCCGACTGGCTTCATGAATTTCCTCAAAACTCAATTCACTTCTAAAAGCATCCGCGAGATACCATAAGCGCTGAGGCCCGGGATGTCTGAGCTCACGTTGAATAATATCCAGCACACCTTCTTCAGCAAGATCAACCACTTCATCCAGGCCATCAACACCGACTTCAAGTCCACGCAAAGCTTTTTGCAATGATTCCTGAAAAGTCCGGCCAATGGCCATAACCTCGCCCACTGATTTCATCTGTGTTGTCAGCCGGTCATCAGCCTGAGGAAATTTTTCAAAGGTGAACCTTGGTACTTTGGTGACGACATAATCAATAGTTGGCTCAAATGATGCTGGGGTCTTACCGCCGGTAATTTCATTTTTCAACTCATCCAGGGTATAACCCACAGCCAGTTTTGCCGCCACTTTGGCAATCGGAAAGCCAGTTGCCTTGGAGGCTAATGCTGAAGAACGGGACACCCTGGGGTTCATTTCAATGACCACCAACCTGCCGTTTTCCGGGTTAATCGCAACCTGAACATTGGAACCCCCGGTATCAACGCCTATTTCACGTAATACGGCCAATGATACATTTCTTAAAATCTGATATTCCTTATCCGTCAGCGTCTGCGCAGGCGCAACGGTAATGGAATCCCCGGTATGCACACCCATGGGATCAAAATTTTCGATGGAACAGATGATAATACAATTATCTTTAGAGTCCCTGACCACCTCCATTTCATACTCTTTCCAACCAAGGACGGACTCTTCAATCAGTAATTCATTGGTAGGCGATAACTCCAGCCCGCGCTCACAGATTTCTACAAACTCTTCTTTGTTGTAAGCAATACCACCGCCACTGCCACCCATGGTAAAAGAGGGGCGAATAATGGTTGGATAGCCAACTTTTGCCTGAGCCGCAAAGGCTTCTTCCATATTATGGGCCGTTTCCGACCTTGGCACTTCGAAACCAATACGTCGCATGGCCTGATTAAACAAGTCCCTGTCTTCAGCCATATTAATGGCTTCTTTGGTAGCACCAATCATTTCGACATGGTATTTTTCCAGCACTCCGTTGGCATCAAGATCCAAGGCGCAATTTAATGCGGTTTGACCACCCATGGTTGGCAAAATAGCATCAGGGCGTTCTTTGGCAATAATTTTTTCAACCGTTTGCCAATCAATAGGTTCTATATAAATGGCATCGGCCATATCCGGATCCGTCATGATTGTCGCCGGATTGGAATTAACCAGAATAACGCGGTAACCCTCTTCACGCAGAGCCTTGCAAGCCTGAGTACCGGAATAATCAAACTCACAGGCCTGACCAATGACAATAGGGCCTGCACCCAGTAATAAAATAGATTTTATATCGGTTCTTTTTGGCATGAATTCTTATACTCTGCTGAAATTATTGACTGGAACGATTCATCAGTTCGATAAAATCGTCGAACAGGGATTCCACATCATGTGGACCGGGACTGGCTTCAGGATGCCCCTGAAAACTCATGGCCGGACAATCTGTGCGCTCAATCCCCTGCAGACTGCCATCAAACAGGGAATAATAAGTGGCCCGCAAATTTTCAGGCAAAGTTGACTCATCCACGGCAAAACCATGATTCTGACTGCTAATCATGACTCGTCCGGAATCCTTATGCTGAACCGGATGATTGGCCCCATGATGGCCAAATTTCATTTTTACCGTTTTGGCACCACTGGCCAGGGCCAATAACTGATGCCCTAAACAGATACCAAATAGCGGTATTTTTTGTTCCAGAATTTGTTTAATCGATTCAATAGCATAAACACATGGCTCAGGATCCCCCGGGCCATTGGATAAAAACACGCCATCGGGGTTCATATCCAGCACTTCAGCGGCCGGTGTTTTTGCCGGCACTACAGTTACCCGGCATCCACGATTGACCAGTAACCGGAGAATATTACGTTTAACGCCAAAATCATAAGCAACTACATGTTTTTGGGCGGTTTCAGCCGGCCCGTATCCTTGCCCCAGTTTCCAGATATTTTCAGTCCACTGATACGGTTCTGAGGTTGTCACTTCCTTGGCAAGATCCATGCCCTGCAAGCCGGGAAATTGTTCCATCGCACGTCTTGCCGTGTTCTCATCCACTTGCTCTCCTGCCATAATACAGCCACGCTGAGCCCCTTTATCACGCAGAATCCGGGTCAACTGACGGGTATCAATATCGGCAATGGCCACAACATTGTTCTCGGCAAGATATTCTGCCAGTGTTTTCTCGCTCCGCCAGTTACTCGCCAGTAATGGCAGATCTCTGATAACCAGTCCACTGGCATAAACACCGCTTGATTCATCATCTTCTGTATTGGTCCCGGTATTTCCTATATGCGGGTAAGTCAATGTCACGATTTGTCTCGCATAGGACGGATCGCTGAGAATTTCCTGATATCCCGTCATAGACGTGTTAAATACTACTTCTCCGGCTGAACAGCCATCCACGCCAATAGAAATGCCATGAAATACTGTTCCATCCTCTAATACCAGCAATGCAGGTTTACTCAAGATAGGTCACCTTATAGATATACAAAACGGGACACACCTTGAAAGACTCCCTCAGAACTCATGATTGAAAAAACGCTGCATAGAAGCAGTTTTCTTCCACCAAAAGATTGAAGGGCTTTCAGGCAAATCCCGTTACTTAAAAAACAGATTTAATTTTACGAAATTATCGGCACAAATTCATTATTATTTTAATCGAATCAACCACCAAATGACTGTTCCAACAACTCATTATTCAATTTACCGGCCCGAAAGCTGTTGCCTGATTCGACTGATGACACAATCACGCTGCCCGGACTGAACAACATTCCGTCAATTTTGAAAAAATCATAATTATTATCCTTAAAAACCTGCGCAAAAGGCTTGCCATAATCTCTTGAAGTACAGCTAGGTAATTCTTTTGCCAGCTTTTCAGCATCTTCATCGCTGCCCTTGACAAAAATATGCACCTGGCCCGCAAACAAAATAGCATCATTCGTTCTCCCCATCGCCTTGACGAAATCGGGATGCGGTGGACAAATAGGTGCGCTGCCACTGCCATCGATAATATTTTCCAACGGAAAATGCAGCTCATGCGCCTTGTGCATGGCCACTTCCAAAACCCTGCCAACCACTTGCACACAACCCGCCAGACTACTGGTCGGTGTCACAATAATGGTGAGTTTTTCAGCCGGAATCCCACAAGCAGCCGCCACTCTATCGACAATTTCAACAGGTGGAATCGCATCATTTTCGATTACCAGTGTCGCCTCTTCGGCTTCATCGCGATAATTCAATTCTTTATACAGTTCTTCAACCGGCTCAGTGGTGCCATCTTTAACCTTGGTCGCCATGGCTCTGGCAGGCCCTGAACCCAACGCATAATATTT
>CAYLNS010000030.1:0-8016 GCA_964385115.1 uncultured Methylomarinum sp. | reverse complement strand
GCCTCATCAACTAATTGCTGCACCAATGGGCGGGTTAATTTATTTACACTTGCTTTATATTGCATCAGTTCAATACCTGTCAGTCATCAATTCAACAATCTGTTGCTGTTTTTTTTCAAGATTATCATCCGGCGGTTTTGAAGTGGGGAAAGGCTCAACAATAGAGCACAAAGGCTCGCCCTTTTTAATCTTCGTAAAAGGAACCGGACAATCCAAAGCCCAGTCAGGCCAGTGACAATTCTTCGCACTCAAATCAAAAGGAGCATAAACCACTTTATATGCCGCAAAATTTTTAGAATTATAAATGATTTCCGGCTGATTACCTAAACATGTCTGGATATGGGAGAAAATTAATTTTTTTTCGTAAAGCTGTAAACTGGCCGAAGGCCGGGCATTTATCTCCAGAACATAACAATTCTGTCCATCAAAAATAAAATCCAGCGAGTTCAGTCCTCTCAATTGATAATGGCTAGCCAGCTTTTCCACCCAGCCGGTGACCAATCTTTGAAATTTTTCCGGAAATCGAACCTCACCACTCACCCCGGAAAACAGAAAAGGATAATCGTTATTATTTTCACAAAACTGCCGGTGAAAGCCCACAACCTCTACCTTGTATTTTCCGGCAACAAATAAAACCGACATCGGTAGCCCTTCAACCAATCGCTGCCAATAGCCACCTGCCTGATTATTAGCTGTAGCCTTTTTAATATGCGCACCACCCTCACCATAAAAAGACTTCACCAACCAGCCATCAGAGTACCCAGGCATTACAAAACTTACCTCAGGATGGTCAATAGATAAGCTGTCTAATAAAGAAAAAAAAGCAGCTTTATCCAGCACATCAGTAAATGCCGAATAATTATTTCCCAGAACCGGCAGGGACTTCTCAAGAAAAGCCAATGTCTCCGGATAACTTTCCAGACCACTGCCATAGATAACATAAGACAGACGATTTCGCTGTGCCAATTGTTGGAAAGCTGCTCTCACCTCACCAGGCCTTAAAGCACTGACTTTTAGCCAGTCCTGAGCACTGCTTTGCATGTCCTTATCCGCATAGCAATCAACAACGACAACGCTAAAACCGACAGCAGACAAAAATTGCGCCAACATACGCCCGGAATTGGCGACGATTAAAATAACGTCATCAGTGTTCACCCTTGTAATCTTAACTCCACCGTGGAAATAGCTGTCGCACTTGATATACCTTGCTACAAGACTCTGCTACTGAACCAATACATTGGCCCGGGTATTGCGGACACTGACAAGTTTGAAATCAAGATGGGAATTTGATGAATAACGCTGCTGCAATTTTGTCAGTAACAGCCCGGCTTTTTCAGCGCCGTCTATTGCGCAGAAACCGGTTGGTCCCCAGGAAGTCTGCCCAATAGCCACGGCATCATGTTTTTTAAGCCAGGCCATGGCATCCGCCACATCCGGACTGGTAAACACCCCACCCTGGACGGCAGCAAAATGCTCGCCGACTGATGTCTGCAACTGACTTATCACGTCGCCAAATTTAACAATATCCTGCTCGGCAACGGCCGGAAGCCCCTGCATCAACAATAAATAACAAAGCCGGGCCGCCTCATCCGCCGGAAAAGGCGGTAACTCTCTGAAAGCTTTAACCTCCTGCTTTCCATGCAAGCCCTGCCCGCGCCGGTCAAACGCCAGAATAAAACGCCATTGCTCAGGAATATTCATATGCACAATCATCGGTGGCGTCAGTGTATGCTCACCGCGCCCCCCATCAACCACCAAGCCGCCTTGTTCAAAAACACCAATACCGATACCAGATCGACGACCTCTATCGGTTAACTGGGCAATTTCGCGGACCGACAGACCTAAATCATAAAATGCATTCAAGGCCGAACCAATAGCCAGCGACAATTGTGTTCCAGAACCCAGCCCTACATGTTCAGGTATGGCGGTCTCTACATGAATTTTCAGCTCAGGGGAGACCTGTAATGCCTCACATAACTGTCGGGTGCAACGTTCAGCCCGCTCAGCAACCTCGCCGCTGACCTGCAAACATTGTGATTTTGTCACCACTAGCCGGGTGCTGATTTCATTTAAAGCCACACCGATACTGCCGAAATGACGCCCCAGCGAACCACTCAGGTCAATAAAGCCCATATGCAGACGCGCAGGCGCAATAACCGAGACTTTTTTTGAAGAAATAGTCAAAATGATTCTTAAATATTGAATTTAAACAGAAAAACCCGTCATTATACCGCAAACACCCGGAAAATCAGTTTGTACCAGCGATTAAAGCATCGGCCAAATCTTTCAGACTGGCAAACCGGTAATCGGCCAGTTGAACAGCATCATCATCCGGCGGTTGCACCGAAGGGATAAAAACTGTCTTTGCACGGGTCTGGCTGGCTGCCATCACCCCCGTTAACGAGTCTTCCAGAATCATACACTTTTCCAGAGGCTGCTTAATCAGCTCAGCTGCTTTGATAAATACATCCGGCGCAGGCTTCCCCCGTTCAACCTGGTCTTTACCCACAAGACAAGGAAAAATGTTTTCCAGTCCAGCCCAAGCCAGACATTCCCGAGCATTATGAGAAGAGCTGTTTGTTGCCAGGCTGTAAGGAATTTGACGCATCTGGATAATTTCCAATAACTCAAAAAAACCTTCTTTAACGCCAATCCCTTTTTCCTGGACATATTCACGCCAGAAATCTCCACTCAAGCGGGCAAACTCTGTGCTATCAAAATCATCCCCCAGCCTGCTCTGTATTTTCTGCTCCACCAATGGCCAGGAAAGCCCCGACAGAGACTGGCAAAAAGAATTGCTGAGCTCATACCCCATCATCTGGGCCGCCATTTGCCAGGCGGCAAAATAACTGCGTTCGCTGTCTATCACCAGCCCGTCCAAATCAAAAATAATCCCGTCAGGCCCGGCTATTGCTGCTGTCATATCTTGGCAACCACCCGAATAAATTCACCTCTGGCTTCCCGTGTTGAACCCACAATAATACGTTGTCTGCCATCTGTTGATGCTTCCAGCAAACCCGAGACATCAACCCACTCCCCTGCCTTTGCCTGCCCGGTATAAGTCGCCGAAAAACAGACAATTTCTGTCATTTCAGGGTGCTGAATGTTAAATCTGGCTGGATAATCAAAACCCTGGCTGTCATCAGTTACCTGAACCCTGATGGCAACCGGCCCACGCTTGCTATAAATTTCTGTTTCAGGCGCTTCCTCAATTAACAGACTTAAATCCACTTTTCTGCCGTTAATCATCACCTTATTAAATTTCCGCTGTTCATGCCATATATATTCTTCCAGGCTCAACTCACAATCCCGACGCTGCCAGGATTGCTCCCAGTCCTGTTCTCGCAAACCTTGACATTTGTTTTGTTTAATCAAATCGGCAAGCACAGACCGAGTCTGCTGGAACACCTTTCTGTCATAAAAAACCAAATCAAGGTCAGAATCAGCATGCTGAGCGCCGATTATCAATGACCCCGTCACCCCGATGTTTTCCAGTTGGACACCTTCGTCCTGAAGCAGACGACAAAACACCTGCAAATCCTTAATCACTTCATCCGCGTCGGCCTGTTTTAACAAAGCCTGTAGACGCCGCTCCGGTTTAAAGTGTTGCACAACATTAGTTTGGGGAACCGCATGTAACTGTGCATCCAGCACTTGAGAATAATGAAGATATTCTGGGGAATGTGCCTGTAAGCGGGCATTGGCTGTTTCGGTAGATAATTTACGCCAGCTTCCATTTTCAAGAACATAGCGTAAAAAACATAAGACTTTGTCTTCTTCCACCCGGTTATCAACAACAGCAAAGGCCAGGCCCTCCTCCGTAACAATAAAATCCTTAGCCCGGTACATCTACATGATTTCCACTGTATTTCTACCTTTCTGTTTGGCTTGATACAAAGCCTTATCAGCAAGATTTGTTAATTGTTCAGATGATTTCAACTGACCAAAATAGGTTGACACCCCCAGACTTAAAGTAATAACGTCAGCCACTCTGGAAGCTTTATGCTCAATACCTGATTCATAAACTGCCAATCGAATTTTTTCAGCTATTTTTAACGCACCTTCCAGATTGGTATCGGGTAAAATCACTGTAAATTCCTCTCCCCCATAACGGCAGGCTAAATCAGTCGGTCTGTTAGCCATTGAGCCAATCATCTGCGCAACATCAGCCAGACATTTATCGCCCTGCTGATGCCCATATTCATCATTATAGAGTTTGAAAAAATCGATATCACAAATAATCAATGACAAGGGAGATTTGTTACGCTGCGCCAGTTTAAATTGCGTTTCCAGTGTCTGATCATAATTCCTTCTGTTGGCTAAACCTGTCAATTCATCAAATAGCGACAAATGCTGTAATTCCTTTTGAGTTTTATACAGTTTCTGCCGCATCTCATAAATTCTCTCCATCGCCACGACCGTCAACTGTAGACGTAATGGATTAATCGGTTTGGTCAGATAGGCATCCCCTCCCGCCAAAATTCCATCGGTAAAGGTTGTATCATCCACACGGGTTGTCAGGAAAATAATAGGAAACCAGTCATCCTGCTTCAGTTTACGAATGGCTTTTGTTGCTTCAAGCCCGTTCATAACCGGCATTTCAATATCCATTAACACCAAATCAATAGCATTCTTTTCAACAAATGAAAGACCTGCCTGTCCATTCTCGGCAAAAAAAACAACATGCCCCATACTTCTGACACATTCAGCGACCAAATCTCGTATGCTTTTACTGTCATCAACAACCAGAATATTCATTACAACAACCTACCATGAATTTGCATTGATTCTAGACCAAATACCTGAAATCTGAAAAAAAATTGAAAAATAATGCTCAATCTCTTATGCTCAGAGGCTGGGTTATTAACAATCCAAGGCTGTTCTCATCCAATACAACAACAATCAGGAGAACGTATGAAAATCGGCATCCCTAAAGAAATCTACAAAGGTGAAAAACGTGTCGCTGCCACGCCGGAATCAGCAGAAAAAATCATCAAACTGGGCTTTGAAGTCAGCCTGGAATCCGGAGCCGGCGAAGGTGCAGACATTCCAGATTCAGCTTATCAGGATGTAGGTGTAAAAATCGTCAAAAACACCAAAACCCTGTGGAAAAATGCTGACATTATCATGAAAGTCAGAGCCCCGCAAAGACATTCTCTACTCGGTGTCCACGAATCTGAACTGACGCATGAAGGCCAGACACTCATCAGTTTTTTCTGGCCCGCACAAAACAAGAGGCTGTTAAAACAACTGGCGGACAAAAAAGTGACCGTTCTGGCCATGGACTGTATTCCACGCATGTCCCGGGCCCAGAAAATGGATGCATTAAGCTCAATGGCCAATATTGCCGGCTACCGGGCTGTTATTGAGGCCGCTGAGAATTTTGGCAGGTTTTTTACCGGCCAGATTACCGCCGCCGGGAAAATCCCACCTGCCAAGGTACTGGTTATCGGTGCGGGAGTTGCTGGCCTTGCCGCCATTGGCACAGCCAAAAGCCTGGGCGCCATCGTCAGAGCTTTTGACACCCGCCCGGAAGTGAAAGAACAGATTGAAAGTATGGATGCCGAATTTTTAATGCTGGATTTTGAAGAAGAAGGCTCCGGCAGCGGCGGCTATGCTAAAACCATGTCCAAAGAATTTATCGAGGCTGAAATGGCGCTGTTTGCACAACAGGCCAAGGAAGTCGATATCATTATCACAACGGCTTTGATTCCCGGTAAACCGGCGCCGGAACTTATCACCACCGACATGGTTAAATCCATGCGCCCCGGCAGCGTTGTGGTTGACCTTGCCGCTGAACAGGGCGGTAACTGTGCCCTGACCAAAAAAGACCGGGTGATTGAGGAGCATGGGGTCAAAATTATTGGTTATACCGACCTTCCCAGCCGCATGGCCAACCAGTCCAGTCAACTATACGGTACCAATTTGCGCCATTTGTTAACGGAACTGTGTCCCGAAAAAGACGGCAAGATAAACGTCAACATGGACGATGAAGTTATCCGCGGTGCCACAATCATCAAGGAAGGGGAAATCACCTGGCCGCCACCGCCCATTAAAATATCAGCCGCGCCACAGCCAGCAGCCAAACAAGCTGAATCTACAGAGGCTGAGACAGAAACACCCAGGCAATCACTGATTCCCGAACCCGTGCGTCAACTACTGCCGCTTATCGTTGCAGCACTGGCTTTATATGGAATAGGTTCTGTAGCGCCGGTTTCATTCATGAACCATTTTACCGTCTTTGTGCTGGCCTGTTTTGTAGGCTACCAGGTTATCTGGAATGTCACTGCATCACTGCATACACCATTGATGAGTGTGACCAACGCCATCAGCGGCATCATTATTATCGGGGCACTGGTGCAAATTTCATCCCCGGGAATACTGATTACCATTCTATCGGGTCTGGCTGTATTAGCGGCCTCTATTAATATTGTCGGTGGCTTTCTGGTTACCCGTCGCATGCTTGAAATGTTCAGGAAATAGGAGAATTTTATGTCACAAGGTCTCGTTACAATGTCCTACATTGTCGCTTCTATTCTGTTCATTTTAAGTCTCAGCGGACTCAGTCAACAGGAAACCGCCCGCCGGGGTAACTATTACGGTATGGCAGGTATGGCAATTGCCATTATCGCCACTATCATGAGCGATACTGTCACCTCTTATGCACTGCTCATCATTGCCTTGCTGGTAGGTGGCTTCATTGGCGCCAAAGCCGCCTTCAAGGTTGAAATGACACAAATGCCGGAACTGGTTGCCATTATGCACAGCCTGGTCGGTCTGGCGGCTGTATTTATTGGTTATGCCAATTTTGTCGACCCGGCAAGTACCCTAACGGGTGCAGAAAAAACCATTCATGAAGTCGAGATTTATATCGGCATCCTGATTGGTGCCATTACCTTTTCCGGCTCGGTAGTTGCGTTTGGAAAGCTCTGCGGAAAAATTTCAGGTAAACCGGTGTTATTACCGGCCCGGCACTTGCTTAATCTGGCCATGCTGATTATCGTTATCTGGCTGGGCAGCCTGTTTCTGCAAAGCGCCGAAACCGGCGGAGGAACCTGGCCATTATTTTTCATGACACTGATTGCTCTGGCATTTGGCGTACATATGGTCATGGCCATCGGCGGCGCTGACATGCCGGTTGTGGTTTCCATGCTCAACAGTTACTCAGGATGGGCCGCAGCAGCCACCGGCTTTATGCTCAGCAACGATTTATTGATTGTCACCGGTGCATTGGTCGGTAGCAGTGGTGCGATTTTAAGCTACATCATGTGCCGCGCCATGAACCGTAACTTCCTCAGTGTTATTGGTGGTGGCTTTGGCAGTAGCGACAGCGGTCCCGCCGCTGAAATAGAAGGGGATATTAATCCCATTGATATTGATGAAACAGTTCAGTTATTACGTGATGCCAAAAACATCATGATTATTCCTGGCTACGGCATGGCTGTGGCTCAGGCCCAGCATACCGTGAACGAAATCACCAAACTGCTGCGCAAACAAAATAAAAATGTCCGCTTTGGCATTCACCCGGTTGCCGGCCGCATGCCGGGACACATGAATGTGCTGCTGGCTGAAGCCAAGGTGCCTTATGATATTGTTTATGAAATGGATGAAATCAATGATGATTTCCCCAATGTCGATGTCACCCTGGTTATCGGCGCAAATGATATCGTCAACCCTTCCGCCCTGGATGACCCGAACAGCCCCATTGCCGGTATGCCGGTACTGGAATGCTGGAAAGGCAAAACCACTATTGTGCTGAAACGCAGCATGGCTTCAGGCTATGCCGGAGTAGGTAACCCGTTGTTTGTCCACGAAAACACCCGCATGCTGTTCGGCGACGCCAACGACAGCCTGCAAAGTGTTTTAAAAGCCTTACAGCAGTAACACACTGCTTTTTGTACCCACCGATTCAGGCTGGATTGTTTTATTCACAGCAATCCAGCCTGTATTCATTCATGGTTGTTGATCGACTCAACAGATTTTGTAACTAACTGATTTGTTCAGGTCGATTTCATT
>CAYLNS010000029.1:0-19625 GCA_964385115.1 uncultured Methylomarinum sp. | reverse complement strand
CTGCGGAAAAATATCATCCATAATCTCCAAAGCAGCCAGATAGCGCTCATCTATCTGATTACAGCGAATACTTTCATGCAAATAATTAAACCGCGCCAGATGATCCTGTAATTGTTTTTCGGCATATTCTGTCGTGGTGCCGGTTTTTAAGATAAATGTCCAGTCTGATGCCTGCGCCAATAACAATGAGCGCAGCGCCTGATTCATGGCTCGCTGTTGCAAATCGGATAATTCTTTATCTTTCAGGTCTGAGACTAATTTATCAAATTCCTCAGCCGCCTGATGCAGCAAAGGGTAGACCCACTGATTGCTTTCATTCAGCCAAAAGGAATTATATCCCTGATCACCCCAACTGGACGCTTGAGGCTGAGCCACACTGTGCCGGGTATATTCATGCAGATAATCATCACAACTTACCAGCTTTAAAGAACATTGTTGAGAAGCTGTCAGTCGTAACACCTGTTCCAACCAAAGTGGGCCTTCATACCACCAGTGACCCAATAATTCTGCATCATATGGCGCTACAATAATGGCAGGATGAATACAGTTTTCCTGTAATACCTGATACTGCTTCTGACGCTCAGCGACAAAATGAGCCGCATGTTCGTTTGCCTTTAACCGGGCTTTGTCCGCATGATAATATTCCTGTTTACCTGGGTCTTTGCCGGTAATGCGGTGATATTTTATCCCGGTATGAGTTCGGATATTGCCATCGGGTAAAAAAGGACCAATATACTCCAGCGGCAAATCAAAACCGATATCCCGATAATACTCCCGATAAGCCGCATCGCCCGGATACCCTTCTTGTGCACTCCAGACCTGCCTGCTTGCTGCAGGGTCGCGGCCAAAAGCCATAACGCCATTACCGCAATCCAGCGGTGCATAAACCCCATCAGCAGGCTGTTGGCTGGCATTGATAATGGCATGACTGTCTACAAAAAAATACTGAACTCCGCAATCTTTAAGAACAGTCTCCAATCCTTGATAATAACCGCATTCTGGCAACCAGAATCCATCCGGCTGAAAGCCAAAAAAACTTTCAAAGGTTTCAAGCCCGACTTTTATCTGCTGATACACCGCACTTTCAGTAACATTTAATAAAGGTAAAAAACCATGCGTTGCCGCGGTGGTCATCAGCGTTAATTTACCTGTTTGCTGATGGCGCTTAAAAGCAGCCAGCAAATCACATTGATAACTGTCCTGATACTGCCTCAGCATTTGCATATAACGCTGCTGATATTCAGTTGCCAAAGCATATAAATGCGGTTGCTTGCGGGTTCTGATTAATTCCTTTTCAAGCAATTGCTGACGTTGCCTGAGATATTTTAAAAACCGCTCCTGCAGCAAGGCATCCTGCAACATCGTCATCAAAGTGGGCGATAATGACAAAGTCAGCCGATAATCGATAGCTTCAACCTGCAAACGATCAAGCATGGCCAATAATGGCAAATAACAATCACTAATCGCTTCAAACAGCCAGTTTTCCTCAAAAAAACTTTCGTATTCAGGATGATGCACATAAGGAAGATGTGCATGTAAAACAATCGCCAGTCCACCTTGATTCATGAAGAAAGCAACCCGATTCCTGATACATTCTGCTGTAAATAATGCTCAACTTCTATTTTTTGACCCACACCAGCAGATTTTATGGATTCAGGACAGGCATCTACCCTCACTGGATTTGAAAACATACTCTTTATCACTTGCTGCTTGTCATCGACCTGGGCGACGGCAACCGAATAGACGTCGGAATAATGAATTGCCGGAACAGCCAGCGTCATATTCCCGGAGGGAACATACGCACTTATATAGGCACTGACTTTTGATAATTTTTCAGCTTCCGGTTGCAGAAAAAGCGTTACCTTTAAATTTTTGTTTTCAGGACTCGTTTCATGAGCATCCCGGGGAAATTGCCAGTAAACATGCAGATGCCGGGGATCAACGGGCAAAGCCCTGCAAACAGCGCTTTTTTGATTCAACGACTGCTTGATAAAATAACGTTGCGTGATTTCCTGGCTCATCAGGCGAAGTTGTTTGGAAGAAAAAATCGGATTTCTATCATGTTCTTTAACAGCTTTATTATGTTTAGGCGCATATTCCCTGCTCAGCTTTGTTCCAAGCAATAGCAGTTCATGTGTGGATAACTGAATTGAAGATGAAAACCTGGATTGCAACAGTTAACCCATCCGTAAAAATAATTAAAAAACTCCGACGATCAAACCGTAAGAAAGCTTATCGACTCTACCTTTTGAGCATTATTTATGCAAGTCATTTTCGCCTTATCTCCTGCAATTTTCCGCCTTATACACAGCAAATTCAAGAGACTGCTGTCCATACATTCTGTATAAAAACGAAGTATCAGATTGTGTTAATATACCTTACTGTTTTGGTAAAGATAACGTCACCATTCCAGAACGGACTTTAGAAAAAAAGTATCTGCTCATCGTACTTTAAAAAAGAAATACCATTTAATATCAGATACTTACGGATGAAGCATATGTAACAAGGATGTCACATTCAGGCCTACAGGGATGTATTTATGGCGTCTTCTGGAGTAAGCGACTGATATTAAACGCCTAAATACACTGAGTAATTACGAAAAAAAATAAGTAAATACTGACAAAGTTCAGTAAAATCATCATCCCTTAAATTTCATCCAGTCTGTAATGGCAAATACTGTATATCCAATCAAACCCGGCAGTCCTTATCCACATGGTGCAAAATTGAGTGATGGCGGGGTTAATTTCTCTATCTTCAGTCGTCATGCTGAATCGGTAGAATTGCTGCTGTTTAAAACCGAAGACTGTCAAGAACCTTTTCAGATTATCCAACTGGACAAGGCCCGCCATTGCACCTTTTTTTCCTGGCATGTTTTTGTTCGCCACCTGCCCGCCGGCACTTGGTATAGCTGGCGTGTAGATGGTAATAATGAAGATATCCGACATACCGGACTATGCTTTGATAAGGAAAAACACCTGCTTGACCCCTGGGCCAGAGCGGTCAGCATTAAAAACTGGAACCGGGAGGCGGCCTGTTGCCCTGGGGATAATGGTCATTGCTCCATGCGCAGCGTGGTAGTGGACGAGCATTATGACTGGGAAGATGACAAACCCCTGGCAATCAGAAGTGAACGCTCCATTATTTATGAAGTCCATGTCGGCGGTTTTACCCGGCATCCATCAGCCAATGTTATCCATCCCGGGACTTTTTCTGCGCTGATTGAAAAAATACCGTATTTAAAAAAACTGGGGATTACCCATGTGGAACTGCTGCCGGTTATGGCATTTGATGAGCAGGATATTCCTGAGCATACTGCCGAGCTGGGATTGAAAAATTATTGGGGATACAGCACCCACAGTTTTTTCAGTCCGCATCCTGGTTATTGCGTCAATCCCGAACAAGGCAGCCATCAAAAAGAATTTCGTGATATGGTCAAAGCTCTGCACAAAGCGGGGATAGGCGTGATTATGGATGTGGTTTTTAATCACACCTCAGAATCGGGTTCGGATGGCCCGATGATTAATTTTAAAGGCATCGTAGGCTACAGTTTTTATCTGATTGATAAAGTGGATAAAAGCATTTTTCATGATTACACCGGCTGTGGCAACACCGTCAATGCCAATCACCCCCTGGTTTCCCGTTTTATCATCGGTTGTCTGGAATACTGGGTCCGGGATATGCATGTCGATGGTTTTCGCTTTGACCTGGCCAGTGCATTGTCCAGAGGCGAAGATGGCAGTGTTTTGCAAGACCCGCCGATTATCTGGGGAATTGAACTGTCAGAGCAACTGGTTAAGACCAAGTTAATTGCCGAGGCCTGGGATGCAACCGGTTTATATCAGGTAGGCTGCTTCCCGGGGTATCGCTGGGCTGAATGGAACGGCATTTACCGGGATGTCATCCGCCAGTTTATCCGCGGTGATAAGGGCCTGATTAAAGATGTTGCCACCCGTATTTGCGGCAGCAGCGATTTGTATGAACATCAACGCAGGCTGCCTATCAGCAGTATCAATTTTGTCACCTGCCATGATGGTTTCACTCTGAACGACCTGTTCAGCTATAACGAAAAGCATAATGAAGCCAATGGCGAACATAACCGTGACGGCTGTAACCATAACCTGAGTTATAACTGCGGTGTTGAAGGTGAAACCGATGATCCGGCTATTCAGGGTTTTCGTCGTCAGCAAGTCAAAAATGCATTTGCTATTATGCTGCTCAGCCAGGGAGTTCCCATGCTGCTGGCAGGCGATGAATTCTTAAACAGCCAGCAAGGCAATAATAATTGTTACTGTCAGGATAATGAACTGGCCTGGCTGGACTGGAGTCTGGCAGAAAAAAACGCCGATATCCTCCGGTTTGTACAGCTTATGATTAAGCTGAGAAAACGCCACGCCTCACTCATGCGCCGCCATTTTTTCACGGGTCAGATCATTGAAGGCCGGGACATTCCCGACATTTGCTGGCAACGCACCAAACCAGACCAACCCATAGACTGGGATAATACCGACAGCCAGCTGCTGGCCTTTACCTTAGGTGCAGAAGATCCCAGGGAACCAGATATTTTTGTCGCCATGAACATGTCGGAAGAAGCAGCTGACATAGAACTCCCGGAAATATCCGGCAGACAATGGTGCCTGTCGGTAGATACCTCTCAGCCGACAGGCCAGGATATTATTCCCCGTATGGAGCAACAACCTTTCCAAGGTAATCAATATCCTGTGGCAGCCCATTCCATCGTTGTGTTTGAAAATAAACTGATGAATAACCAGCCTAAAAAGTAAATTCCAGAAAAGGGGATATGCTACTGATTCTGGAGTAAAGCAAATCAGGAAGGGGTTGTCAGCATTTACTTAAACAGCCCCAGCTTCCTGTCGAACGCGATTCCGATGAATAAACAGCCATTGCAAGGCGATTATCGGGATTGCGGAGTCGATTTCCCCTTGTTCCAGCATTCGATAGGCCTCATCAAATTTAACCGTTTTGACCAGAATATCCTCATCCTCATGCTCCAAACCATAGACGCCACCAATCTTACTGGCATCAACACGCCCATAAAACAGGCTTAACCATTCCGAAGCTCCCCCGGGGGTCGTATAAAATTCCATAATCAATTGTAAATCCAGAATTTCGCATCCCGCTTCTTCCATGGATTCTCTACGGGCTACTTCTGCGGGTTCCTCACCCTGCTCAATCGCACCCGCCACAATTTCCATCAACCAGGCCCTTTCCGGCCTGAAAATAGCCCCAATCCGAAACTGTTCAATCAACACTACCTCATCCAGGAACGGGTCATACAACAGAACGGCTACACAGCGTCCACGCCGGAATAATTCTCGAACAATCTCCTGACTCCAGCCCCCCTGAAACAGAGTGTGCTTTAAACGATATTTTTCCAGCCTGAAAAATCCGTGATAAACCGTTTCACAATCTAAAATTTCAAATTTTTTATCACTCATACCTGTATCAGACTCCGGCATCTATTGCTGCGAAAACTATTTAAATGACTCATTTTTTGTAATAAACCCGATAAATAACGCCTAAAGTATCATCTGCAATTAACACACTGCCATCCGGCATTTGCATAATATCGGTAGGACGGCCTAATACCTTGCCATCCGCAGTCAACCATCCACTGATAAAATGACGTTCGGCAACGGGTTTTCCATTCCTGAATTTAACCAGAGCAATTCTGTAACCATGTGGTTTACTGCGGTTCCATGAACCATGCTGAGCAACCAGCAATTGATTCTGAAAGCGTTTGGGAAATTGCTTGCCGGTATAAAACAATATTCCTAAAGGCGCCATATGCGCCTTAAATTTCCACACCGGCTGCTCAAAGACTTCACAGTCTTTTGTCTGCCCCAGTTTCGGATCTTTAACCATGCCGCCATGACAAAACGGATAACCAAAATGCTGCCCTTTCGCTGTCCATTGATTAAGTTCATCCGGCGGCAAGTCATCACCCAGATAATCCCGCCCATTATCGGTAAAATACAACACCCCACTTTCCGGATGCCAGTCAAAACCCACGCTATTGCGAATACCTTTGGCCAGGATTTCCAGATTACTCCCATCGGGTTTTAGCCTGACCAATGTCCCGTAGATGGATTTCGTAGGCAAGCAGATATTACATGGCACACCGATAGAGGTATAAAGCAAACCATCAGGACCAAACGCAAGATATTTCCAGCCATGATGTTTATCACGTGGAAACTGATCATAAACAACCGTCGGCTCAGGCGGTGCGGATAAATGTTGGCCAATATCATTAAAACGGATGATTCTATGTGTTTCAGCCACATATAAATCGCCATCTTTATAGGCTACGCCATTGGGCATATAAAGCCCTTCAGCCAGAATAAACTGTTTATCCGCCACCCCATCGCCATCAGCATCCTGAACCGCATAAACACTCCCCTGCTGACGGGTCCCTACATAAACCACGCCATCATCACCCAATGCAAGAGTTCGGGCATTGGGCAGGTTTTCAGCAAAAATTTCAATATGAAAATTGACCGGCAGAATCAAATGCTTAATGACTTGCTGAGGGGTCATTTCTTCGGCCCAGAGGGGAGCATGCAACAGAAAAAACAGACAGAAAACATATAAAATTCTCATCACCAACTCCTTAAATTAAACTTTTTTCCATCTTACCACTCTATGTGTTGAAATTGATATGAATCAACCTTATATTGATAAGCAACAAAAATTTAAAAGGATAAACAACCATGATGCGAATTTTACTTTTCCTGGCTACCAATGCCGCCATACTGGTCGTTATCAGTGTGGTTTTTAATCTGTTAGGCATTAGCGGCACGCTGGACGCCCAGGGTATCAATCTGGATTTAAACGCGCTGCTGATTATGTCGGCTGTAATCGGCATGACAGGCTCGTTTATTTCCCTGGCCATGTCCAAATGGATGGCCAAGCAATCCATGGGCGTGGTGGTGATTGAACACCCACAAAATCAGACCGAAAAATGGCTGGTTGACACGGTTGCCCGTCTGGCCAGAAAAGCCAATATTGGCATGCCGGAAGTGGGCATTTTTCAAATGCCTGAACCCAATGCCTTTGCCACGGGTATGAGCAAGGATAATGCTCTGGTTGCCGTCAGCACCGGGCTGCTGCAACAAATGGATGCCGATGAAGTGGAAGCCGTACTGGGACATGAAATTTCCCACGTTGCCAACGGCGACATGGTCACTATGGCATTGATGCAGGGAGTTGTGAATACCTTTGTTTACTTCTTTGCTTCGGTCATCGGTCATGTCGTTGACCGAGTGGTGTTTAAAACCGAACGCGGATACGGCCCTGCATACTACATTACCCAGATGCTGATGCAGATTGTGCTTTCCATCCTGGCCACAATGATTGTTATGTGGTTCTCAAGATACCGTGAATTCCGGGCCGATGCCGGTGGCGCACAATTGGCAGGCAGAGACAAAATGATTAATGCCTTAAGAGCATTACAGCACTCTCATGAGCCGGAAGACATGCCCGAACAACTGGCTGCGTTTTGCATCAATGGCGGCCATGTCAGAAAACTGTTCATGAGTCACCCTCCGTTGGAAGAGCGTATTGCCGCTTTACAACAGCTCCGTTGAGCACTCAAACTGCGCCGGTCTTGAGCCGGCGTTTTTTTGCCATACAACCAACATGCACCAGTTTATCCGCTTCCACCTTAATATAAGCTACAATCAGTTCCTGACGGTTTATCAGGGTGTCAGTCAAACAGTCAGGACACGGGATGATCAAGGCCGGGTGATTGAGTTTCCAGCCAGAAACATCCAGTCATTTCTGACGAAAGACGGTATTTACGGTTATTTTGAAATGGAACTGACAGCACAACATAAATTTGTCGGCATCAAAAAGCTGTCTCAATAAAACAATCCGACATTAAACCACTACCTCGCCCTTTAACAACTTAATTTCATCCCTGATTCGGGCGGCATCTTCAAATTCAAGATTTTTGGCATGCTGATACATCTGATCCTCCAGCTGTTTAAGCCTTTTAGCCGCCTGCTTAGGGGACAGCGCCTGATATTCTGCTACGGATTCCGCCACCTTGGTCTGCACCTGGGCAACCGGATTTCCTGCCCCTGGAATGGCCACTTCCAGAATATCGGTGACCGACTTAAACACAGTTTTGGGTTGGATATGATGCAGCTGGTTATACTCCTCTTGCTTCTGCCGTCTTCTGACCGTCTCATCAATTGCCTGTTGCATGGAGCGCGTGACTTTATCACCGTATAAAATTGCCATGCCGTTTTCATTACGCGCGGCCCGCCCAATGGTTTGCACCAATGACACCACCGAACGTAAAAACCCCTCTTTATCGGCATCCAGAATAGCCACCAAAGAGACCTCAGGAATATCCAATCCCTCTCGCAACAGGTTAATGCCCACCAGCACGTCAAACTGACCCAGCCTTAAATCCCGGATGATTTCCACCCGCTCGACGGTATCAATATCAGAATGCAGATAACGCACTTTCACATCATGTTCCATCAGATAATCGGTTAAATCCTCAGACATACGTTTCGTCAGTGTCGTCACCAGAACCCGTTCTTTACGGGCGACCCTGATGTGGATTTCTGATAATAAATCATCCACCTGAGTCGATGCCGGACGGACTTCTATTACCGGGTCCAGCAAACCGGTCGGCCTGACAACCTGTTCAACAAAAACACCGGAATGTTCATTTTCATAAGGACCCGGCGTCGCTGATACATAAATTCGCTGCCCGGCTTTTTGCTCAAACTCCTCAAATTTCAGTGGTCGGTTATCCAGTGCAGAAGGCAGCCTGAAGCCATATTCCACCAGCGTTTCCTTACGCGAACGGTCACCTTTATACATCGCGCCAATCTGCGGTATGGTGACATGGCTTTCATCGACAAACACAATGGCGTCATCCGGCAAATAATCAAACATGGTCGGTGGCGACTCGCCCTGAGCACGCCCTGACAGATAACGGGAATAATTTTCAATACCCGAGCAATAGCCGACTTCCAGTATCATTTCTATATCAAACAGCGTGCGCTGTTCAAGTCGCTGGGCTTCAACCAGCTTGTTGACAGAGCGTAATTGTTCCAGCCTTTCTTTCAACTCGATTTTGATGGATTCGACCGCCGATAACAACTGTTCTCTGGGCGTAACATAATGACTTTTCGGATAAATGGTAAAACGGGCCAGTTTATACAATACTTCGCCGGTCAGCGGGTCAAACATGGATAATTGTTCAATTTCATCATCAAACAACTCGATTCGTAACGCCTGCTCTTCCGATTCCGCCGGAAAGACATCAATCACATCCCCTCTGACCCGGTAAGTGGCCCGGCGTAATTCCGTGTCATTACGGGTATATTGCATCTCAGCCAGACGCCTTAAAATATCGCGCTGACTAATCAAATCCCCTCTGACCAGGTGCAAAACCATTTTGAAATACGAGGCTGGCTCCCCCAGACCGTAAATTGAAGAAACCGTAGCCACAACAATGGTATCTCGTCGTTCTATTAATGCCTTGGTGGCCGACAAGCGCATCTGTTCAATATGCTCATTTAATGAAGCATCTTTATCAATAAAGGTATCAGAAGCCGGCACATAAGCCTCTGGCTGATAATAGTCGTAGTAGGAAACAAAATATTCCACACTGTTTTTAGGAAAAAACTCCTTCATTTCTCCATACAGCTGCGCCGCCAATGTTTTATTCGGCGCCAGAATCATGGCGGGTCGCTGAGTCTGCTGAATGACATTGGCCATGGTAAAGGTTTTTCCTGAACCGGTTACCCCCAGTAATGTTTGATGTAACTCGCCATCGCTTAAACCTTCTGTCAGCTGTTGTATCGCTTGTGGCTGGTCGCCGGCGGGTTGATAACGACTTTGAATTTCAAATGCCTTTTTCACAAATACTCTTTCTACCAGCAAATTAGGCCATTATATTACAAAGAGTTATAATAGTGAGTTGTTTAAGTTTCGTTTTTCTGAAGACCCATAAGCTTCAGCCGGTTTTACATCGTGACTTGCTTCCACGCCCTGTGCCAAAACACATCCTCATGGATTCTCACAGAGGGACATGGAAACCAGGTGCAACGTATGAAGCTGCGGAATCTTGTGAGTAATCAATTTGTTTTTGACTGAGGCATTATGACTATTCAACTTTCAGACAGAGTAAAAGCAGTAAAACCCTCCCCGACACTGGCTATTACTGCCAGAGCCGCCGAAATGCGTGCTGCCGGAAAAGATATTATCGGCCTGGGTGCTGGCGAGCCGGATTTTGATACCCCTGAGCATATCAAAGCGGCCGCGATTGAAGCGATTAATAATGGTTTTACCAAATATACGGCCGTCGATGGCATCCCCAGTCTGAAACAGGCGATTATTGATAAATTTAAACAGGACAACGGCTTTGATTATCAATTAAACCAGATTCTGGTTTCCTGCGGCGGCAAACAAAGCTTCTATAATCTGGCCCAGGCCCTGTTAAACCCGGGGGATGAAGTGATTATTCCGGCTCCCTACTGGGTCTCCTATCCAGATATGGTGTTACTGGCTGATGCCGTGCCCGTTATTGTTGAAACCACGCAGCAGCAACAGTTTAAAATAACGGCTGAACAACTTCGCAATACAATTACCGATAAAACCCGCTTACTGGTCATCAACAGCCCGTCTAACCCGACCGGGGTGGCTTATTCCGAACCAGAATTAAAAGCATTGGCTGAGGTATTACTCGAATACCCTGATATCATCGTTGCCACCGATGATATGTATGAACACATCCTCTGGAAAAAAGGGACTTTCGTAAACATCCTCAACGCCTGTCCACAATTGTACGACCGCACCATGGTATTAAACGGTGTTTCCAAAGCTTACTCCATGACTGGCTGGCGTATCGGTTATGCCGCAGGGCCTGTCGAAATTATTGCCGCAATGCGTAAAATCCAGTCGCAAAGCACGTCAAATCCAACATCCATTTCCCAGGTTGCTGCCGAAGCTGCCATAACCGGCGATCAAAGCTGCATTGATGAAATGATGGTGGAATTTAAAAAACGCCACGATTTTGTCGTCGATGCTCTGAACAAACTGGAGGGTATTGACTGCCTGCCTACCGACGGTACTTTTTATGTCTTCCCCAATATCGAAAAACTGATTCAGCGATTAGAGGGGATTGATTCTGACATGGATTTTGCTGAATACCTGATTGAAAAAGCCGGTGTCGCACTGGTTCCCGGAACGGCTTTCGGAAGCCCGGGCCACATGCGTATCTCTATTGCCACCAGCATGGAAAACCTGGAACAGGCTCTGGAACGCATCAAACAGGCCATATAAAACACCATCACGCAAAGGCTCTGAGCAAACTGAGAGCCTTTGTATTCATTCAGCCTGTTCTATTTAACAAAACCATTAAAATTAGTTGCTTGAGGAATAAGTAACTGATATACCCGCTAAACAGTGACGAGCCATTATTTCAAGATTTGCTGAAATTTTAATTCCGCATCAGTCACCAGGCTGTCAGTTATTTTATAACCCAGTTCCCTGTAAGCTTCAAACTGAGCCTCATCAAAAAACTGATCGGCCGTGCTCTGATCAGGAAAGTCAGGCGCCTGCGCCTTATACCCTTTTACCTTAAAACTGGCTTCAGGAATTAACGTCGTTTTAATATAAAACAACTTACCCTGGCGTCCATTTGGATAATGAATAGTTGCCAGCATAAATCCCTTATCAGAAAATTTTGCCTGCTCCGGATACAATGGTTTTGCCGGCTTTTTAGGCATTAAGGTATCTGGACTGTATTGCGGCTCATGAAAATCAATGTGTACGTCAAAATCGTCCTCAATGCGCCTTACAGTTGTTTGAAAACCAGAAAAACTGAACGATGCATCTTCGCCTGCATCACTCACCAGTATTAGGCCGCATTGCCTCCGAATCAACTCATAGAGGCCCAGATTTTCAAAATGACCGCCATCAGTTAATTCGATAAAGGGCTCATCTTCTTTAAAACCCGCACATTTGAAAAAACTGCCTAATGTATAACAGATTCCCGGGTTAATATGATTGGCAATCGCATTGAAAGGTGGTTTCAAAGGATGATGAGCCCAATAACCTAATCGTAAATTCAGTAAAGACAATACCAAAGAAAGCACCCGGTTACGGGTAACACCTTTACCACCAACGGCTGCATTGGGGTTTACCGCGGCCCCTGAAATTGAAATAGCGGTAGCTAATGTCATTTTGCCGCCCATAAAATCCTGTGTGGGACACCAGCCAGTCGCGCTACTTCCACAATAATAAGGCGACAAAATAAAATTATCTCCGCCTCTCAATTGATAGGTCGTATCTTTCGAGTCAACCAGAACAACATTGGCATTAATCAGATGATAGGGAATATTAGGTGCATCCACGGCATTAAAGTCACATAAATAAGCCTCATCCGCACCGGCAGCCATTCCCGTTTTGTTTTTCAGGGCGGTATCAATATCCGGCATAAATGTTTCCATTAACCTGTCCCGATAAAACCGATGAATGGAAATATAATTCAGATTAGAAAAAAATCCGATGATGACCGGTATTAAAAATAGAACGAGTAAAATCCAGAAGAACCAATCCCCCGGTTTGATTAGCCATACTGAATAACTTAACTGGAATGCCACAGCAAAAAAGCCATATAGAAACAGGGCCGAGCCGATAATAACGACTAATCCCAGACTGTTTTCTGATTGACTGTTCAGTGACCGAATAAATTTGTGCAAATGCATGCTGATGCCCGCTACCAACATGAGGGTGCCCATACTGCTAAAATAAAATGTCACAACCGGCAATAAGCCAATAATGACAATCAGTAATGTAAATGGAATCAATACCGAGGCGAGCTTTTCAGAAAATCGGCGCCATTTATACCATCGCAATCCACTTATCATACTTTTATCCGAACTTCTTCTGACCCAGGTCATTAAGGAATAGCCCATCACAGTCAAAACCGATAAAAAAACAATCAAGGCTGCCAGCTTCAGTAAAAATTCATAGCCTAATAATGAAGCCTGGCATTGTTCATAACAGACGGTAAAACTATTTAATATCGAGGATAACCAAGGCGACCCAGCAAACAAATTGAAATATTCAATTTCTTGAGGCACCCAAAATCCAGCGATTAAAATCAGCATAAGCAATGGCAACCAGACAATCAAATTCAATACCGTACCCCGGGCAATCGTCCCCAATAAGGCGAAAATATTAATCCCTCCCCCCGGACTCAGATAATGCCCATGTTGCCGGAGATAATTCAAAACCGCTTGTTGTTCAGGGCTGTCTTTTTTGTCTTCATGAGCATCAGGATTGTCTTGCCCAAATGGGAAATTATCCAGCGAAAAAACTGCTTCGCTATCAGTTCGCCCATTATTTGCCTGCTGACTGGTTAACCAGTTCACGGCTGCCGCACTGTATCCTCCCCCAGAAACACTGGACAGATAATCAAACTTCTTCAGTAAGTCATAATGCTGTAATGCCTGTAGAATCCCCAAGGCAAAGCTTGCAGAACGAATACCACCCCCTGAAAATGCCAGGCCATTCAAATCCGACAAATCATCATTATCGCTATCCATAGGGCGTTTATGTAATTTTCGCCATGCCTTGATATAACGGAACTCTTCCTGTTTCAATTGCAAAGAAACCGCATTTAAGGCAGCGCTCCTGCTTTTTGAATCTATAGCCGAATGCTTTACCCCTGCAATCCTCCCCGGTCTAAAATTATCATTCATTTCCATTATCCTCTGGCATTCATTACCCTCATGAAACAGCTTGCTTATGAATCACATCCGCCGCTTTTTCTGCAATCATATAAATCGATGTCACTATAAAAAAACCAGGAATCCGTGGAAATACCGAAGCATCAACCACTCTCAGCCCGTCTATACCCCGCACTCTGAAATCACCATCCAGAACAGCCATCGGGTCATCATCCCGGCCTATCGGACAGCTACAGGAAGCATGATGCCCCCAGGCATGGTTTTTTACAAAATCACGTAATTGTTCATCGCTTTGCAATTGTTCGCCCGGCATCTCCTCCTCGGCTATCAGACCTGTTTTACGCATCGGTTCTGTCAGCCTTCTGACAAATTTTATCCCTTCCACGACCGACTCCAGGTCTTCACCCTTATCATCTGTTCCCTCATCAAAATAATGGAAATTGATTTTTGGCCGTTCTCTGGGGTCTTTAGACTTCAACCTGACTGTCCCTGCACGATTATTAGTATGCGCTTTCAAAACAGCCCAAGTCAGGTAATTAAGATGTTCTTTGATTAAGGTTGAATACCCCGGGAAATATCCTTTAAATTTTCCGAGCAATGCAAAGCAAAACAAATCCGGCAATGGCCGCTCCTGTTTGGAACGTTTTATAACCGCCAACACAGCCCCATTAGTTGTATAGACTCCGCTTCGTTTGCTTTCCCATTCCTGGTATTGGGGGTCACCTTTAGCATATTGAGCATCATCGAGAACTTCCCAGCTGTCAAAATTCATCCGGTTCACCACACCCACTTCATAACGATCCTGAAGATTACTACCCACCCCGGGTAAATCCTGTTTAACATCAATCCCCAATTGTTGTAACTCCTGTTTTGGACCCACCCCTGACAGCATTAATAACTGGGGGGTATTGTAAGCCCCTCCTGCCAGAATCACTTCCCGGCTGGCATAAACCTTATGCACATCCCCCGCTTTTTGACTGGGATTATCATGAGCCTGGTACAATTTTTCACCTGATTGAAATTCCACCCCGACAGCTTTGTTATTCTCATCGATAAGAATACGATTCACCAAGGCATTCAACCTGATATACAGTTGCTCAGGATGCTTCTGACGGGTGACCAACAAGCGTTCCCGCGCACCATGTCGGGCATGGTTGCTGGTTGCTAAGGGAGGATAACGTAAACCAACCGCATTCTCCTGTACCAGACGCCAGTCATTAGGATCAGCCAGAGATTCCAATTGCCACTTAACACGGTCAATAAAATCGGGCAGATCACTGAATTCTTTTTTGACTGAACCTTTAATCACGTCAACCAATGCTTCATCTTTAAGCGCTGCCTTGGGAATAGCTTTTTCTGTCTGAAACCACCCTCGCCATCCATGTCTGCTGGGGTTAATACCAATCAAGTTTTTTATACGTTCAAACGGTCTATGTTTACAGTTTTCCATCCTTTCAAAATATTTCCGCATATTCTCTGCATTCCAGGATGAATCACCAGTTATTTTTTCCAATTCATTCCAGTCATCATTATGCGGATATACGGTAATCATGGCATTATGAGCGGTACAGCCCCCCAAACAACCGGCCCGTGGATACAGTACTCCATCTTCCTCGGGCGTATATTTGGGATCTTTTTTCTGTTGTTCGTCATTACCGTAATGCCTGACAAAAAAATCCCATTTCATGGCTACATTTTCAGAGGCAAAAGTATGAAAAACAGGTACATCATAATCATCCGGTAAGCGTTTGGCATTCGGATAAGGTGGGTCGCCACCTTGTAGCTCATGAGGATCACCGCCGGCCTCTAATACCAACACCGTATGCCCCAGCTCAGCCAGCCTGGCCGCCACCGTGCCACCACCTGCGCCAGAACCCACTACAATATATTCATAATCATTTTTATAATTATTCATGTTCATCTCCTGTTGATCCGGCGTCTATTTGATAAAAACAAGCCGAATCAGCCTGCGAGTCATCAAGCTACAAAGTCTTTAAAAAACCAATCAATGCCTTTTTTTCCTCATCAGTCAGTATCGCTTCATCTTTATCCTGTTGATACTGGGTTCCAAAATAATGTCCTCGGTTAACAATAAAATCCGGGCATTTACTGTTTTTAATTAATGGATCGACCAGATTTGCCAGTACCTTGGCCGCCTGTTCATCCGTGGCATCTTTAGGTAATGCTTTCAGGTCTTTCTTGATTTTTGTCAATAACTTTAATAACTGCACCTTGTGCTTGACCCGATCAACAAAATTGCCCCTGTGGTCCAAATCGATATTACTCAACAAATTTACCGGCGTTCCTTTCGGAATCGGTCCTAATTCAATACCCTTCTCACCCACGAGATTGCCATCACTGAAAACATCAACCAATTTTTCAAGGAAATCGGGCACATACCCTGAAGGAATCCTCAAATAGCTGGTTGCATTGGTTTTATCAACCCAGCCGGGCAATAATTTTCCGGATGCCGTCAGGTATTGAATATTTCCTTTACGTTTTTCAGGCCACAGCATTTTGTGAATGGAATCATTAAATGAATCCATTCTGGATTGAACAGAAGGACTGTAATAAAACTCTCCGACCGAGTTATTCAGCAAGAATGGAGCAGTTGACCAAAGACTAATCAGTGAGGCCGGCCGCGTATAGCCTCGTCCGCCGGCTGGCATCTGATATTCTCTGGGCTCGCCAGTTAAAGGATGATGAACCGTAAATTTACCAACCGAGGGTAAATTTTTATACGATGTAGATGAAAAGTTATCCCAGATATTTCCTTTAATAGCATTGGTTGCCAGCGGACTACAGGCATTGGTCTCCAGCAAGGTAACGGGTATCCTGAGCTCGGTTGACAAGAAATTATTCTCCAGAAAATCATCCTTGTTAACAATTTCCTTCATTTGCTGTTTAAACTCTGTAGTTTTTGTCCATTTCCAATAATTATTCCAACACGTTAAATAATCCGGCCCTACACAACCATTGGGGAAAAAACCAGCCGTTTTCTCCGGTAATTTACTGGAATGACACCGTGCACAGTTTTCTGCAAAAACTTCTTTACCCTTTGCCAGGGTATCGGCATCTTCCGTTAAATACTGACTTCCACCCGGTGCATTCTTTAAGTAATCCGGTTTTGCCGTGGCCAGAAAAAACAATGCTAAATTAGGAGTTTGCTGTTCATTGGCCTGCCAGTAAACAGAATTTTTCCGGGCTGTTTTTATACTGATTGGCGTTATTTTTTTGCCGCCAACCAATGGATTAAAATGCAGCAACCATTCTTCACTGAAAAGCCCTATATTAATAAACACCCGGTTCAGTGCGCCCAAAGCCCCAACCGAATCCGAACCATCTTTCAAGACTCTAGGTGTCCACACTGTATCAGGCGCTTTATAAAACTGACTTAATGGACTGTCTTGGGGGACATAGTCATTTAATTGTTTATTATCCTGCTCTGCTCCGGTTATTTTTTCCTGCCCCAGTTTTTTTGCTATAGCCAAACGTGCGCCCAGGTTATAAACCGCATTCATGGTACGAGGGTTATTGATATAGTCACTTGATACCAGTGAAGTATCGAGTGCTCCAGGGCGAGATGTGTGAAATAGCTGATAAGGAAAATCTGATGGATCAGCCTGCCAGGTAAAAATCCTGTCTATCCAGAAATACTGTGCTCCAGGATTTGAATTCAGGTTTTCCCATTTGGGATTTTCAGGGTCTTCAGGTGGGTTAGCGGGGTTTGGCCCCACATGACAAAATCCACATGACATTCCCACCCGATAGGGTCTGACCAGTTTTTTATCATTGTAATAAGCAGGGTCCGTATAATAGCGTTCTGGATCCCACTTCTTTTCAGCTTCTTCATCAAAATCCGGATTGGGAAACAGTCTTACGCCGACAATCCCAGTGGCGTAGCCATAAAAAGAGCCCACCGGGATATTTTTTCCTCTGGCACCAATTTTAACGCCCGGATATTTCTGTTCATTTTCAAAAGGATCAGCAGGACAATCTTCCTTTCGAACATCCAGCCATAAGCCAAATCTTTGTTTATTAGGTTGTTTTGCCTGTTCAAAACAAGGTTCATTCACCAACCCCAAATATCGCCAGCGATTACTCCGGGAAAATTTCAAGCTGGGATGACTGGATAAGGTCTTCAAAAAATCAAGATTCCCCCGGCTTTCATAACCTATTTGATTCCAGAAGCGATCATTCCCGGCTGTCCATACAATCCAATTGTTGCGCCCTATCACTGCCGCTTTAACGGCAGCTTCAGGGGTAATACCGGGCACATAGGGTGCCAGAGCTTCCGCAACAGCACTTGGATTTTTGGTCACACCATAATCCATATCCTTAAAATAATCCTCATCAGCTGCAGGAAAACTATCGACTGTCCGTCCCGCACATAATGCTTCATCTATCACCTCACCGGCTTTACCCTCATGGCAGGATTTCGGTTCGCGTGACAGCGCCACACTCACCTGACTGAAACCCACCATCAAACAAAATAAAATACCCCTTGCAAGTATGCTTTTTTTAGTCTGCTGTTTCATCCTTATCCTCCAATTATTCACCCAGTAAAATAAACAGATTGTCTATTTCAAGTTATTGACTTGTTATTTTTCTAACAACCAGACTAACGCTTTACTTTTTCTATGTCTTGACCCAAACAGGTCATTTTTTCAAACGCCACACTCTAACTTCTTGGTAAAGCGGCTAAACAGTGGTATAAATATCTATAGTTTCTTTTTTATTCAATGAAAAATGACATAGAAACATAAGGCAACTTTCTCATACCATGCTGTAATGACTCATATTGCAATGCTGAGATTTGTTCCAGACAGCTTCACATGTTGGCAAGGCATAAATCCCATAAAAATAATAACTTCAGGATGAGGATGCTTAAACAATGGCTCAATACAACAACGTCAGAAAATTACATCTATTATTATCCAAGGTCCCCAGTTCCGCTGTTGCTTGGGAAAGCTTTATATCTGAACTTTGTCAACAACTGAAATGTAGAGCAGGACTACTGGTTATGACCAACTCTGTGACGAAAAATCAATCCAGAATTTTATACAGTCACAATATCCCACCCCATTATTTGAACCTTTATGCAGAAAAATATAATCGTTTAGACTCTTTTAATTTTTTTATCAGCAAAACCCCCGAATACGTCTTTCATACACAAGCTCCTAAAAAAGATGCCATACAAAAACAACTGCTCCCCCATCAACAATTTAGATTTGGTATAGCATTTCCCTATAGCACTCATCATTCTCTGAATCTTTTTGTGGTTCCCCAAAAATTTTTTTCTGATGTTGAAATAAAAATAGCCCTGCAATTTTTAAAATCCCTTATTGCTGTAATAAAGGAAGCTATTCATGAAGAACAAAGACAAAAGATACACAGTCAACTAATTCATTTTTTAGGCAAAAATTTTGACAGCTTTATCATCATCGACCGCTCACAGAAAATTCTTTTTTCTGACCCAGTTTATACCTCACTCATCAATCATATGGACTGCGTGGAAATTTCAGATAATCATTTTTCCATGACCCACCCGGATTTACAAAAACGCCTGCAAACAGCCTTGAATGCTTCAAACGACAAGGTTTCCATCCATAATCAATGCAAGCTATGTCAGATTTTATTAATCCCCATGTCGGTATTACACAATCTGTATCAGTGGGAACACTATAGCAATGGCTTTATTCTGGTCTTTAGCCATCATCCAAAAACAGCGCCTCTATACAATCGATTGAGTGAAATTTACCACTTATCCAAATGCGAAATTGTTTGTGCTCTGCATTTTATGGAATCAGCCTCCATTGCCGAAATAGCTTTAAAAACCAACCGTTCCCAGGAAACAATCCGCAATCACATTAAACATTGTATGCA
>CAYLNS010000028.1:0-19663 GCA_964385115.1 uncultured Methylomarinum sp. | reverse complement strand
GAGCGGCCCCCTCCTAAGGGGCAGGCCGGGGGTTCGACTCCCTCTCGGGACGCCATATGCTATCTCGAAATATTCTGGCTATTTTTCCTAAGCTCTAAACACTCCAATCAAATTATTCCACTTTCCAAAACGGGTAACACCCAATATTGTATTTCTGCCCCAGAAAAGTCTTTCCTCAATCGCTCAATCAGGCCACTTAATTGCTTCTCGCCGACATACATCTGGAAACGAATCTGTTTCTGCCTGCCAGACACCTGCTCTGCCAGCGACAAATGCTGATGATGACTGGAGTGCGCATTAACCGACAGACTACTAAAGCCATCAGACTCGACAGATAGCAAACAATCGACCATCGCTTCTTCTAAAAGAACCGGCACATTCAGGGTCACTAAATATTCCTGGTTATTCATGCTTGCTCCCGTTTTTCTTCGCCAAATATTTCATACAAGATAGGTAACAATACCAATGTCAAAAAAGTGGACGACACTAAGCCGCCAATCACCACAATCGCCAAAGGCTTCTGGATTTCAGACCCCGGTCCCGTAGCAAAAAGCATGGGCAACAAGCCGAATGCCGTCAGGCTGGCTGTCATCAAAACTGGTCTTAAACGTCTTTCAGCCCCGACAACAATCACTTCTGGCATGGCCATACCTGTGGCTCGCAATTGATTAAAATAAGTCATTAAAACAACACTGTTCGGCACAGCAATCCCCAACAAGGCAATAAAACCAATGGAAGCTGGAACCGACATATATTCTCCAGAAATCCATAAAGCAAAGACGCCGCCAATCATCGCTAACGGGATATTTGAAAAGACCAGAGTCGCCTGCCGCACCGAACCAAAAGTTGTAAACAACAATAAAAAAATCAACAATAACGAAACCGGCACCACTATTGCCAAACGCGCTGCAGCCCGTTGCTGATTTTCAAATTGGCCACCCCACTTCACAAGATACCCTGTGGGTAAGTCCAGCTTCTGTTTGACCGCCTGCTTGGCTTCATCAACAAAGCCAACCAAATCCCGGCCTTCCACATTACTCCGCACTACAATAAAGCGCTGGCTTTGTTCCCGTTTTATTGATACCAGACTATCCACCTTTTCCAACTTGACCACGCTGGATAGCGGTACCGATGTGCCGTTTGGCAGGCTGATTTGTAAACTTTCAAAATCTGAGCTTTGACTTTTCCCCCGTAAAACCAGCGGTGTTCTGCGCACTCCTTCCTGAATGATACCCAGTCTCAGACCTTCTATTTGTGCCCGTAGTATTTGCTCTATTTGCTCGACATCCAATCCTAAACGCCCGGCTTCAAGACGTTTGACGGTTAGCTGCAAATATTGCATGCCTTCATTTTGACTGGTGAATACATCGCTGGCTCCTTTGATAGAATTTAAAATACTGGCAATTTCTGCGGCTTTTTGATTTAACAGCTCCAGATCTGTCCCAAATAATTTTACCGCTACATCTCCACGTGAGCCGGTCAACATCTCTGATACCCGCATTTCTATCGGCTGGGTAAAACCATAAGCAATGCCCGGAATATTTTTCATTACTTTGCGTATTTCTTCGATTAACTCTGCTTTGGTATCCATCCGCCAAGTGTCTTTAGGCTGTAATTCCAAAAAAGTATCGGTTTCATTCAGCCCCATCGGATCCAGACCGATTTCATCCGAGCCGACCCGGGAAATAATATTTTTCACCTCCGGAACATTTTTTAAAATCTGTTTTTGCACCTGCATATCCAGCGCTACTGACTCCGCCAGGGTTATCGACGGCAGTTTTTCCAGCTGTAATACGATATCTCCCTCATCCATAGTCGGCATAAATGTACTGCCAATCTGCATAAATACGCCAATCGTCACCAGTAGCATCATGCCGGCTCCCATAAAAACCTTTTTCCGGTTATGAATACTCCAACGCAACAAAGGCCGATAAATCCGATGGGCCTGTCTGGCCAGCCAGGGTTCGTCAATAACACCGATTTTCAACAAATAGGAAGCAAAAACCGGAATAACCGTCAGAGATAAAAGCAGCGATCCCGCCAAGGCGAAAACAATGGTCAAGGCAACAGGTGAAAACAATTTCCCTTCCAGCCCCTGTAAAGCCAGCAACGGCAAAAAGACGATAATAATAATGAATGTCCCTGAAATAACGGGCACTGCAACCTCTCGCGTCGCCCGATAAATAATATGCAAGCGTGGCAAGCGTTTTGATTTTTCTGCATCAGAAAACTGGGTCATAACATTCTCAACCACCACTACTGCCGCATCAACCAACATGCCAATCGCTATCGTCAGCCCGCCAAGACTCATTAAATTGGCCGACATATCCATGGTTCTCATCATGATAAATGTAAACAAAGCAGCCAGAGGCAAGACCAGAGCAACCACCAGCGAAGCGCGTAAATCCCCCAAAAACAAAACCAGCAGAATAACCACAAACGCGATGGCCTGTAACATGGCATTATTCACTGAGGACAATGCCGAATTAACCAGCCGCCCCCGGTTATAAAACACATCAATATGAACACCCTCCGGCAAGGTATGACTCAATTCATCCAGCTTGGCCTGTACATCAGCCACCGTCTGACCGGCATTGGCTCCCCTTAGACTCAAAACCAGACCTTCAACCGCTTCTCCTGTACCATTCCGGCTTACCGCCCCGTAACGGGTCAATGCGCCTATTTTAATTTCAGCAACATCCCCAACCCGGACAGGTACTCCATCCCGGTTACTCACCACAATAGCCGCCACATCCTGCAAGGTTTTTATTCGCCCTTCAGCCCGAACCAACAACGACTCTTCCCCTTCATTTAACCGTCCAGCACCATCATTACGGTTGTTTGCCTGCAAAGCCATGGCCAATTGCTGCATACTGATATTACGGGCCGCCATCAAGGTATTATCGGGCTCCACGACAAAGCTTCTGGCCAATCCACCCAGGCTGTTGACATCGGCAACCCCGGGCACAGTTCTTAAAGCCGGACGAATAACCCAATCCAACAAGGTCCTCCGCTCCATCAGACTCAGGTCTCCGCCTTCAATGGTAAACATAAACATTTCGCCCAGCGGTGTGGTCATGGGTGCAATTCCACCTTCAACGCCTTTTGGTAAATTTGCCCATGCCACATTCAAACGTTCAGCAATTTGCTGCCGTGCCCAATAAATATCCGTTCCTTCTTCAAAATCAATAGTGATATCGGTCAAGGAATATTTTGCAATGGATCGCAGCATGACCTGATGAGGAATCCCCAGCAGCTCAACCTCAATCGGGGCCGTAATGCGCGCTTCAATTTCTTCAGGCGGCATCCCGGCCATTTTTACAATCACTTTCACCTGCGTCGGTGATACATCAGGAAAAGCATCAATAGGAATTTGTTTGAATGCTGAAAAACCCGCCCCAATCAATACCATGGTCGCCAGTAACATCAATAATCTTTGCGTTAAGGCCAAACGAATTAATGCTGCCATTATTCATCTCCACCCAGACCTAACATTGCGGCCTTTAACGCCACTGCCCCTTTCACAGCAATGGTATCGTCAGCCCGAACGTCACCTGAAATAATAGCTGTCTGCTTTTCACTGCCTAAAACCGTTACCGGCAATGCATTAAAGCCATCTTTATTTTTGACAAAAATATAGGTTTTGCCCTGATGAGTTGCCAAAGCACTGTTAAAAACCTTTAGTTTTGCATTGTTATTAAATTGTCGGATTTGGGTGTTAACAGTTTGCCCAGGCCTCAATGATTCCAGTCCGCTGACAATTTTGGCTCTTACCAGGACTGTCTGATTCCGGGTGTTTACATTTTCAGCCAACAAAAAAACGGTAGCGGTAGCATCCTGACCTTTTACATAAACAGTATCACCAACATGTATTTGTTTCAGCCTCTCCTGAGGAATGCTGATATCCAGCCATAACTCATCAAGATTTGCCACCCGAAATAAAGGAACCAAAGCATCAACGCGCTCACCCGGGATTACATTACATTGCAGAACAGTTCCTGTAATAGGTGAAACAAGCTTAAGCTGACTGCTTAATTGATGCTTTTTTTCCAACAACTTGATTTCCTGATTAGACAAACCGGCTATATCCAGCAGTTGCCGGGTTTCATTGACACGCGAGCTCAGCACTGAGTAATCCGTTTGTGTCTTCAGCCACCTTTTCGCCGCGATAACCCCTTCTTGATGTAGGTTTTTATCTCGAGTGTATTGGGATCTGACCAGGCGTAATTCATTTAAGGTCTGTAGATGTTGAAGCTGTAATGCCAATAACTCAGGACTTTTAATACTGACCAGAATCTGACCTTTTTTGACCTCATCTCCGATGGCCACATTGATTTTCTGAACCAACCCTGCCTGAAAGCTACTGACAACATATTCATTATGATGTGGAATTGAAACTTGTGCAGGGGCTTCCATCAAGGGAATTGAATCTATTTCTTGTGGATGTCCCAGCTGAATCCCCAAATTATCGAGCTGCGCTTCAGAAAGCTTAATCTGCTCAACAGCCTGAAGTGATGGAATATTTAATAACAAACAAACAAACAGAACTTTTCTCATGGCATCACTCCTAATGCTTAAAGAATAAACAGTACAGATAACAACAGACCAAATGCCCCGTTTTTTAGATGACCCAGCAACTAAAAACCGAGCAATCAGTCTTTCATTTCATGAAAATTAAATGAAGTGCAAAAAAGCTACTGGTCTTACGACATCAGGCTTTTCAAATAAAGCACTTATAAAAGGATAATTACGGGAGGCGCTCGAGGAGCAGAGGATAAGGAGTAAACCTGGAAATAATCAATTCTGGCAGGGGGTGAAAACCCCACTTGTTTTTTAATAAAAACAGGAAGTTTAATAATATCAGCAGGAACCGGATATAACTGCGGTTCATCTGCTGCTGAATCGTCCACCGACAAATGCTTTGGTTGTATGGCTGAACCTAAACCAATGACAAGATGGGCTTCGCATTCACTGCTCTTTGATAAAATTTGTGAATTGTCATAGTTAGCATAAGCTAAACCTTCTAAATGAATCCCGGCTTGACCATTATCACTTTGCACATGCGCATGGACTAAAGGCGCAAAGCCTTGTAGCAAAGCAAGCAAAAGAACAATCAATCGAGAAGTCAGGAATTTCATCCCCAAAGTATAAACTTAATATACAAAATATACAAAATTCAACGCCCATTTAAACAGGCTCATCTCTTGAATTTTCCAACACTTAAAATGGGCTTTAAAGGAAATAAGAGACCCAAAAACATAAAAAATAAAACCTTACAAATCAATTGATTACAAAGGTTTTACTTAAATTAATAATTTATTTTTCTTTTATATCCATTAAAACAGCCACTTTAAGAGTTGACTTTTAACGCAAAATCATTCAATTTACACATCTGGAAAGGCTCTGATCGAAAATTCAGGGTATACAACTGAAAAAGAGTAAAGCCATCCAACAAGCTTTAAAACTAATATTAGTCTTAATAACATGAAATCGTATTCTGGCGCGTAACAGAATACCAGGAGGAAACATATGAAGAAGCCTGTAAAAAGCTGGCTGCTTGCTTCGACTGTAGCTACTTTACTTGCTGCACCAACCATTTCAACGGCTAACAGTGGCGTTGAAAAACTGACTCAAAACCCTGCTAACTGGGCAACTGCATTAGGTAACTACTCAGGTACCCGTTACAGCAAACTGGATCAAATCAATACTAAAAACGTTAAAAACCTGCAACCGGCCTGGTCTTTCTCTACAGGTGTCTTGCGTGGTCACGAAGGCGGCCCATTGGTCGTTAATGGCGTTTTATACGTACACACTCCTTTCCCTAACACAGTCTATGCTATCGACCAGAAAACACAGTCTGTAATCTGGGAATTCACACCAACAATGGACGCGGATGTCACTATCCCTGTTATGTGTTGTGACACTGTAAACCGTGGATTGGCATACGGCGATGGAAAAATTTTCCTACAGCAGTCTGATACTGTTTTAACAGCATTAGATGCTAAAACCGGTAAGCGTGTATGGAGCGTACAGAATGGCGACCCAAAACTGGGTATGACCAATACTAACGCACCACTGGTTGTTAAAGACATGGTTCTGACCGGTATTGCGGGCGGTGAATTTGGTGTACGTGGCTTTTTGGCTGCTTATGACATTCGCACCGGCGAATTAAGATGGAAAGGTTACAGCATGGGGCCTGACTCAGATACGCTGATCAACCCTAACAAAACAACTACCTGGAAAGATGGTAAAGTCCAAAAAGTAGGTGCCAATTCAAGCCTGAAAACCTGGGAAGGTGACCAATGGAAAATTGGTGGCGGTACTACCTGGGGTTGGTATAGCTATGATCCTGATCTGAACCTGGTGTATTACGGCTCAGGTAACCCTTCTACCTGGAACCCTGTACAACGTCCGGGTGACAACAAATGGTCCATGTCTTTATGGGCTCGTGATGCCGACACCGGTGAAGTCAAGTGGGTTTACCAGATGACGCCACATGATGAGTGGGATTTCGATGGTATCAATGAAACTGTTCTGGTTGACCAGAAAATCGGCGGAAAAATGCGTAAAACCATTGTGCATTTTGACCGTAACGGTTTTGGCTATACCTTGGATCGCGTAACAGGTGAACTGTTAGTCGCTGAAAAATTCGACAAAACAGTCAACTGGGCAAGCCATGTTGATATGAAAAGCGGACGCCCTCAAGTTGTTGATCGTTATTCAACCGAATTCCATGGTGAAGACGAAAATACAACTGACATCTGTCCTGCAGCGCTGGGTTCTAAAAACCAGCAGCCTGTTTCTTACTCACCTCAAACAGGTTATTTCTATATCTCTGGCAACCACCTGTGCATGAACTACGAACCATTCGAAGTTTCATACACTGCGGGTCAGCCTTATGTAGGTGCAACCCTGACTATGAGACCGGCTCAAGGCGATGTACTGACAGGCAAGCCTGATGGCTCAAATAACCTGGGTCAATTCACTGCATGGGATGCGACAACCGGTAAAATCGTCTGGTCTAACAAAGAACAATTCTCTGTCTGGTCTGGTTCTGTTGCAACGGCTGGTGGTTTGGTCTTCTACGGTACACTGGAAGGTTACCTGAAAGCGGTTGACGCCAAGACTGGTAAAGAACTGTATCGTTTTAAAACACCTTCAGGCATCATTGGCAACGTAAATACTTGGGAATATGACGGCAAACAATATGTTGGCGTATTATCAGGTATCGGTGGCTGGGCTGGTATTGGTATTGCGGCAGGACTGGATGACGGTTCTGACTCAACTAATTCAGAAGGTCTGGGTGCTGTTGGTGCATACAGAAGCCTGAGCTCTTATACTAAACTGGGTGGTGTTTTGACTGTATTTGCCTTACCAGGTAAATAAGTAATAAACTTTCTAGTTTAGAAAGACTCTAAAAAGCCTCGGTCGAAATTATCTTCGGCCGGGGCTTTTTGTTATATTACTGAATGTAATCTGTAGTTTCACTTACGGTTCGGCCCCGCCGCCCGCCCAGTGAAAAATTAAGCAATCCTGTTTGAGTTATCTTCTGTTGAGAGTAAAAAATGAAAAATTGTTTTATCGCTAAATTATTTACCCTATCCATCATTTTATCCAGCCTGTCAGTTCAGGCGGAAGAAAAATTCAGAGTCTGTGCTGACCCTCTCAACCCCCCATATTCAACAAAAGACCAGACGGGTTATGAAAACAAAATTGCCCAGCTTTTTGCCGACCAACTGGGGCAAGAGCTTGAGTACTATTGGTTCCCTCAGCGTATTGGTTTTATTCGCAACACATTGAAATCAGAGATTGAGGGAACGGACCAGTACAAGTGTGACGTGGTCATGGGAGTGCCCAGTCGATTTGATTTTGCCAAAACCACAAAACCTTATTTTCATTCAACCTATACCTTAGTCATTGCCAAAGGCCGTGGTTGGGATGATATTACCTCAGCTTCCCAGTTAGCTTCATTACCGCTATTACGCCAGGAAAAATTGAAAATCGCCATGTTTGATCGTGGTCCGGGTACAGCATGGCTTCAAAAAATAGGCTTATTGGATCAGGGTATTCCATATCAGAGTATGACGGGGGATGACGAAAACAATGTCGCCATGCAGATTGAAAAAGACCTGAAAGCGGGTAAGATTGATATGGTAATTCTGTGGGGGCCATTATCTGGTTACATTACCTCACAAAGTCCAGAAGGTAGTTATACTGTCATTCCCATGCAATCTACACCGGACATTAAGTTCGATTTTTCAATGAGTATGGCCGTCCGTTATGGGGATAACGAAAGAAAAGCAATGCTGGAAAAACTGATTGAGCAAAATTCAGACAAGATAACTGCTATTTTAGAAAGCTATCACATTCCTTTACTGCCAATTCCTCAGTCAAGACAACATAAAGATGATGACGACTAAAACATCCTCATAAGTCGTCCTTTTAGAGGGTGGAAGAAGTGTATGTGACATGGATGTCACCACACAGATTGTTTACAATGTCTTCTGGAGCAAGCAGCCGTCAAAACAGCAACGCTATATTACAAATTACGCCCGAACAAACCAATCAGATGTTTTAATCTCCCTACATATTCCTCTGTCAGCTGATTCCAGGAATATCGCCATTGCCAGTTTCCTTCTGTTGTTCCAGGAGTATTCATTCTGTCTTCACTGCCTAAACAAAGCACATCCTGCATTGGAATAACCGCCAGTTTCGATACCGAGGCCAGCGCAGTTCCAATCAAAGTATAGGGCATCGCCGTTTGAGAAAACCCCAGATATTCATAAACCCGATGCTTTTCCCCATCAGATAAGCCATTAAACCAGCCTAAGGTTGTATCATTATCATGGGTGCCGGTATAAATCACACTATTAGGCACACAATTATGCGGCAAATAAGGGTTATCAGCTCCCCCACCAAAGGCGAACTGTAAAATCTTCATGCCCGGGAGATTAAACTCATCTCTTAAGGCCTCAACTTCATCGGTAATGATACCCAAATCTTCAGCCACTAATGCCAAATCCGGGTATTGTTCCGAAATAGCAGCTAACAGCTCCTGTCCGGGGGCCTGAACCCATTGACCATTAACGGCCGTTTCCTCATCTGCCGGTATCTCCCAGGCCGCTTCCAAGCCTCTGAAATGATCAATTCTCAGAATATCAAACAATTCATTCTGAGTTTTGATTCGCTCAATCCACCATTTGAATTTTGTTTTCTGCAGATATTCCCAATTGTAATGAGGGTTTCCCCAGCGCTGCCCAAACTCAGAAAAATAATCCGGCGGCACACCAGCCACCACTTCCATTTCCCCATCTTTATTGAGCTTAAAAACCTCCCTGTTCGCCCATACATCAGAGCTGTCGTAGGAAACAAAAATAGGAATATCACCAAATAACAAAACCCCTTGCTGCCTGGCAAAGTCTTTTAATTCAAACCATTGGGTAAAAAAAACAAACTGTTCGAATTTAATAACTTCAATAATATCCTTGAGTTTCTGTCGGGCCTGCCGGATGGCCACGGGCTCTCTGTTTTTTAGCGGCTCAGGCCATTGATTCCAGCACTGCTGATCAAACTCATTGCGTAGAGCATAAAAAAGAGCAAATTCATCCAGCCAGAATGCCATATCCGAACAAAACCGGCTAAACAGCATCTTTTCATCTTTTCCGGCCAGCTCATTAAATCCCTGAAACGCCAGAACCATGGCCGAACCTTTTTGAAAAATAGTCTGCTGCCAATAATCATCACTACGCAAAGGCTGTTGCAGCCACCCTTTGGCTTCAAGCCACGGGTAACTAATTAAGGCGGGGTTTCCAGCATGGGATGACATGCATTGATAAGGCGAGCCATCACTGTGAGTAACGCCTAAAGGTAATGTTTGCCAGACACTGCAGCCTGTATCATGCAAAAATTGGATAAAATTCAGGGCTTCCTCACCTAAGGTCCCGTTAACTCCAGACCCGGGTAAAGAAGTGATATGCAGCAAAATGCCTGCTCTGCGCTTGCTTAAATGATGATTCATATTATTATTGTTATTGATTCATATTTCCTCGCCGCATTGCCCCACCCATATCGGGCGCCCCGGAACCATGAGCAAAGGATAAGCTAAGATATTCCGGCCATTCAACTGCCAGTAAATCATATAAATTTCTAAGGTTTAAGCGAAACTGTTTTTCAAAACTGCTCACAGCATCATCCGGATTATAATCACCGAACCACCAAAACCAGTCAGAACCTTCACAAATGGCCAGCTGTTTTTTGGCTTCGTCGACCCGTTGTTGAGATAACTGCCCTTTTGCTATCACATTATCAAACACTGCTTTAGCATCAGCCAACATTTCCCATCCCCGGTTCTTATCCTTATCACCGACCCAGGTTGAAAAAGTGCCATAAACCCAGCTTCCTGCCACCAGCTTTTTTAATGGCACATTTTTTAAATTACTGTTTATACAATCTGAAAATGTGGTCAGCTCAATAGAGGGGTGTGCTGTTAATTTTTCATACAAGGCCGTCAAAAAATAATAGCCATTTTCAGGAAAATACTCCCAGGCATTTTCACCATCCATAATGATGGAGACAACCGCATCTTCCTTCACATAGTGCGAAATATTTTCCAGGTGATGGATTAAATCATTAACGGCATGATCTGCATGCCATTTTGAATATTCAAAACCGATTAAATCCGACAACCCATCATCCCTGAAAAAACAACTTATATCACTGGTTTTCAATTGAAACGGGTGATGAATGATTTGCTGCTCCTGGCCGGAAGCCTTCAAGCTGTTACGCAACACATTTCCGCCAGAGGCTGTCCATTTAAACCCAAGTTCAGATAAAATCTGTAATGTTTGCTCGCTCAGACTTCCTTCAGATGGCCAGCAACCATCAGGTTTAAAACCAAAACAACGTTGAAAAACCTCTATTCCATGCTGTAAATGCCATCTGACACGCTCTTCCCCACCCGGATAATAATCGATTGCGGGCAACTGTACATCCGGCATTGCTTCCCGGGCTGATTGTAAATCCAGCAACAAGGGCATAATGGGGTGGGCAAAAGGCGTGACTGACAGCTCGATTTGCCCTTTTTCAGCCAGAACCTTGTAACGCCCAAGTACATTATTAATTAATTCATAAATTATCTCGATCAAATGAAAACGATCTTCAATCGTGAATCCAGATGCTTTATCAATCAGCTTTTGAATATTGCTGTTATTTCGCTTGACTGTTTCACCCAGCCAGGCCAGATGATACCAAACCAATAAATCAAAAAAGAACTGATTATCAATGTACTGAATTGCTTGTGGATGAGATTCCAGCCAGTCACTCATTTCGACCAGCTCGGCAAAATAAGAATAACGCTCTATTTGCCGTTCTCTGTTTGCCTTCTTACAACTGCTGATAATCTGAAGCCGCGCATTTTTATCTGTCGCAATGGCTGAACCGGACAAGGCAGCCAGCAGCGGGTCTTTAATCTGATGGCCATTTAGCAAAAATAATTGCAGTTGCTGCGCATACGCTTCAATTTGCTCTAATAAAATGGGGGAAAAATTAACGACTGCTTTTGCATCTGGACAGTTTTCCAGATGAGCGACCATATCGACATAATCTTTAATTGCATGCAGATAAGTCCACGGCAACACAAACTCATCAGTTTTAAGATTCCGATATTCGGGCTGGTGCATATGCCAACATAACACCAGCCGTAAATTTTTATCGAACGACATGTCGACGTTGTCCCAGCATTTCCGAAGTTACCAGTACAACGCCACCCGGACTGACATGAAAACGATTTTCATCATCTTCCCGGTTTTCTCCAATAATGGTGCCTTCCGGCACTTCACATCCTTTTTCGATAATCGCTTTTTTGATTCTGCAATGCCGTCCGATATTCACTTCAGGCAGAATCACTGAATCTTCCACATAAGAATAGGAATTGACTCTGACTTTTGAAAATAACAGGGAATGCTTGACCACCGCACCCGAAACAATACAGCCTCCAGAGACCATGGAATCAATCGCCTGGCCTCTGCGATCATCATCATCGAAAATGAATTTTGCCGGTGGAGTCTGCTCCTGATATGTCCAGATTGGCCAGGTTTTATCATACAGATTCAATTCCGGCTTGACCCCAATCAATTCCATATTAGCAGACCAGTAAGCATCAATAGTCCCCACATCGCGCCAGTAACTCTGTCCACCACCCTGCATATCCAGGAAGGGATAGGCATTGACCCGGTAATTATCAATTACAGCCGGAATAATATCATGACCAAAATCCCGGGTAGAGCCCGGAGTATCGGCATCTTTAATGAGCTGTTCAAACAAAAAGTTTGCATTAAAAACATAAATCCCCATAGATGCCAGCGCCGTATCTTTTCTTCCCGGCATGGCGGGTGGATTCTCCGGTTTTTCAACAAAATCAATCACTCGCCGGTCGTCATCAACATGCATCACGCCAAAAGCCTTGGCGTCTTCCAGAGGAACTTCCAGACAACCAATGGTTAAATCGGCATTATTGGCAACATGATCAGCCAGCATCGCGCCATAATCCATTTTATAAATATGATCGCCGGCCAGCACCAGAATAAACTCAGGCTTACGATGCCGTAAAATATCAATATTCTGATAAATGGCATCAGCCGTTCCCAGATACCAGTCATTTTCGGAATGACGTTGCTGAGCCGGCATTAAATCAACATATTCCCCGAATTCACCTCGTAAAAACCCCCAGCCCTGCATAATATGTCTGATTAAAGAATCCGCTTTATACTGGGTCAAAATACCCATTTTCCTGATTCCTGAGTTCATACAATTAGACAGCGGAAAATCAATAATCCTGAATTTTCCACCAAAGGGCACCGCAGGCTTGGCCCGCCAGTCTGTCATATCCTTAAGCCTGGACCCCCGCCCTCCCGCTAAAATCAGCGCGATGGTATTACGGGTCAGATGACTGACAAAACGTTCTGGATGTTTACCACTGTTTGACATATTTCCCCCTGGAAGGCTTTTTGATTTTTTAACTCATCGCGAATAATCAGAACAGATTCTGATAACAGCAAATAGTTATGATTTTTTAGTAAACCTGTCAAAAGATTTTAATCTATTTATTTATATTCACGCCATTAAAAAAATAGAAATAAATTAATGGACACTTTTACCCTTTCATGACATTAACTACCGTCCAACATTATTTCATTCCTATCGCTGAATTTGTTACTATCCTTAAGCATAGACACTACCACTAACACTGAGGCATTGCAAAATGAACAAGCCCGGAAAAAAAATCATGCTTGATTCGGACACAATAAAAATAACCCAGGCAAAGCATCACGACCCCTTTTCAGTTTTAGGGCCGCATACCGTCGATGGAAAAGATATCATCAAGGTCTACCTGCCCCATGCAGAATCAGTCAAACTTGGTAAAAACGGACCGGAATTTGAACGCATAGAAGGCACCGACCTTTTTGTGTGCGAATTAGCTGATGGCCTTCCCGAAGAACATTACCAACTTTATTGGGTCGATAAAAGTGGCTATGTGCATATCAATTACGACCCCTATGACTTTGAAACCGTGCTTCCTGAATTTGACCAACACCTGTTTGGCGAAGGCCGGCACTGGCACATCTACAAAAAACTGGGCGCACATCTGCATACCATGGATGATATTCATGGTGTTTATTTTGCCGTCTGGGCACCAAATGCCGGGCGCGTCAGTGTAATTGGTGACTTCAACCACTGGGATGGACGCTGTCACCCTATGCGTAGCCTGGGCAGCAGTGGTATCTGGGAATTATTTATCCCCAATCTTAATGCCGGCTGCCTGTATAAATTTGAAATTCTTAATCGCCACACGGAAGAGATTCTGGTCAAAACCGACCCTTATGGACAGCAATTTGAATTTCGTCCCAAAACTGCCGCGATTGTCACCGAGGAAGAAAAATACAGCTGGGAAGACACGCAGTGGATGCAACAACGCCGGCAGTTTGACTGGCAGCATCAGCCCATGTCCATTTACGAAGTCCATCTGGGTTCATGGAAACGCGATGCTCAGGGTAATTTTCTTAACTATCGCACCCTGGCCAGGCAGCTGGTTGATTATGTCAAAGAGACAGGCTTTACCCATATTGAATTACTGCCCATTACCGAGCACCCTTTAGATGCCTCCTGGGGTTACCAGACCACCGGTTATTTCGCCCCTACCAGCCGTTTCGGTAATGCCGATGATTTTCGCTATTTTGTCGATTACTGTCATCAGAATGATATTGGTGTATTGCTGGACTGGGTTCCGGCTCATTTCCCTAAAGACCATTTTGCGCTGGCCCGCTTCGACGGTACGGCCTTGTATGAACATGAAGACCCCCGTAAAGGCGAACACCGCGACTGGGGAACCCTGATTTACAATTTTGGCCGCAACGAAGTCAGTAACTTTCTGCTGGCCAGTGCTATTTTCTGGCTGGAGGAATACCACATAGACGGGCTTCGGGTGGACGCCGTTGCCTCTATGCTCTATCTGGATTATTCCCGTGAAGAGGGCGACTGGGTGCCCAATCAATATGGCGGCAATGAAAACCTGGAAGCAATTGATTTCCTGCGCCATTTAAATACCGTCACTCACGAACAGCTTCCCGGCACCGTCATCATGGCCGAAGAATCTACCTCATGGCCTCAGGTAACCCGTCCGACCTGGACTGGCGGCCTGGGCTTTTCCATGAAATGGAATATGGGCTGGATGCACGACACCTTGTCTTATATGCAGCAGGATCCGGTACACAGAAAACATCATCATGACCAACTGACTTTCGGTATGTTATATGCCTTTTCAGAAAACTTTATCCTGCCGTTTTCTCATGATGAAGTCGTGCATGGTAAAAAATCCCTGCTGAATAAAATGCCCGGCGATGAATGGCAAAAATTTGCCAACCTGCGCCTGCTGTATACCTATATGTTTACTTATCCTGGAAAAAAATTGTTGTTCATGGGCTGTGAATTCGGCCAGGGTACTGAATGGAATTTTAACCAGGAGCTGGACTGGTACACGCTGGACTATCCTCATCACCAGGGACTAAAAACCCTGATTAAGGATTTAAACAAACTCTACAACACGCATCCGGCTCTTTATCATCACGACTTTGAAAGCGAAGGATTTGACTGGATTGACTGTCATGATGTCAACCAGTCTGTCATCAGTTATATTCGTAAAACTGATAAAGAATTTTTAATCATCATTTTAAATTTTACGCCACTTCCTCGGGAACAATACCGTATTGGCGTGCCCGAAGCCGGCAGTTACAGCGAAATTTTCAACTCCGATTCCATGTTTTACAGCGGCACCAATACCGGCAATGCACAGGCTTTATCGGAGCCAATTCCGTGGATGAATCAGGATCACTCCATTACCGTGACATTACCGCCATTAGGTGGGCTGATTTTTAAACTGTAAAACTTTTATCATGAAAAAAATACTTTTTGCCACCTCAGAAGTACACCCCTTGATAAAAACAGGGGGGCTGGCCGATGTAGCCGGCAGTCTGCCTAAAGCCCTGGCTGAAATGGGCCAGGATATCCGGCTGGTTATTCCCAACTATCAATCCATTAAACTGGAAAGTCAGCCAAGATATATTTGCACAGTGCGAGTTGATAATAGGGATGTCAACATTCTTGAAACTACGCTGCCTGACAGCAAAGTCATCGTATGGCTGGTTGATTACCGTCCTTTTTTCGACCACCCGGGCAATCCCTATGTCGACGAACATGGCCTGCCGTGGCCCAATATTGCCGAGCGCTTCGCCTTGTATTGCCGTATCGTTACCGAAATAGCCATGAACAGAGCTTATCTGGACTGGCAGCCTGACATAGTCCATTGTAATGACTGGCAAACAGGGCTGACTCCGGCATTGCTGTCACTGGAAGAACACCGGCCCGCCACTGTATTTACCATTCACAACCTCGCTTATCAGGGATTATTTCCGGCCAGCGCGTTTTCCAGTCTGAATCTGCCCGGCCAGTTATGGCATCATGATGGTCTTGAATACCATGGCATGCTGTCTTTTATCAAAGGTGGGCTGGCCTATGCTGACCGCATCACCACCGTCAGCCCGACTTATGCCCAGGAAATTCAGACACCTGAATTTGGCTATGGACTGGAGGGCCTGTTAAGTCACCGGCAGGATGACCTTCGGGGCATTCTAAACGGCATTGATATGGATGACTGGAACCCGGAAACAGACCCGCTGATTCACAGCCACTATTCCGCCAGAGCCTTAAAAAACAAGCTGGCCAACAAATCCTATCTACAACGACAAACATCCTTGCCTAAAGACGACAGTGTCCCTGTTTTTGGAATGGTCTGCCGCCTGGTTGAACAGAAAGGCATAGACCTGGTTTTAAACTGCCTGCCAGAACTGGTAGAACTGCCGTTACAATTTGTACTGTTAGGCAGCGGCGATAAAAGCGTTGAATTGCAACTGCAGGAATTTGCCCGCCTGCATCCCGAAAAAATTGCCGTCACCATTGGCTATGATGAGGCCATGTCACATCAGATAGAAGCCGGCGCCGATATTTTCCTGATGCCATCCCGTTTTGAACCCTGCGGTCTGAACCAGATGTACAGCCAGCGCTATGGCACCATCCCGGTGGTCAGAGAAACAGGCGGGCTGGCTGACACCATTGAAGATGCCCTGCCCGAAACCCTGGCTAACGAAACGGCAACCGGCATCAGCTTTAGCGAAGCATCGGCAGCTACCTTGCTGGAAGCTGTCAAACGTACATTGATTCTGTATCACAGTGGTCCACAGTGGCGAAAAATACAGCGCGCCGCCATGAAAAAAGACTTTTCCTGGCAAAACAGCGCCCGCCAATACCTGGAACTTTATAACGAATTGTAATGCAAACAGCGATTTTCCTGATTTTCATGCTGCTCTGCCGGCCATTGCTGGCAGATAATATTATTGAAGTCATCCCGTTAAAAAACCGGCCCGCCTCGGAACTACAAGCAATCATCGCCCCGTTGCTGGATGAAAACGACAGGATAATCGCTGATGGCAACCAGCTGATTCTAAAAACTGACAGTCAACACCTGGCCAGTTTACAAAAGCTGATTCACAAACTGGACAAACCCTTAGCCAATCTCACTATAACCGTTATTCAAAGCAACACACTTTCTGCTCATGACCTGAACCAGTCCGCCAATATTCATATCAATCTTCCGGATAAAAGTTATTTGCGAGGGCATTACGGCAACACTCAATCAATCAATAACCATAAAAGCCGACAGATAATCAGAACCGTCAGCGGCAAACCCGCCATCATCAAATTCGGCAAAAGCTATCCCATTTATAATATAAGTCTGTGGAATTATGGCAATAACCAGTCAGCCTACTCCCTGAATACCGACTGGATAGAAACAACCACCGGTTTTATTGTCATCCCCAGACTCTCCGGTAATCAGGTTACCCTGGATATTGCTCCGTGGTCCGACCGTAAAAACAATAACAACATCGATACGCAAAGCGCCAGCACTACCCTGCAAACCAGACTCGGCCAATGGACCGAATTAGGCGCCATCAATCAAAACGGACAATCACAGACACAAGGACTTTTAAAACACAGCCGCAATACCCAGCAAAAAACACTGAAAATATTGGTTAAAGTCGATAAGATTCAATAGGTTTTTTGAAATGGATTAAATCTTCAATCCCTTGAAAATGATATAATCGCCACCTTATTTCTGCAAACGCCCCATATTTACATGCAGCAGCCAATTATTTATGCCCTTGATTTTGATGGTGTTCTCTGCGACAGCGCGATAGAAACCGGACTGGCCGGCTGGAAAGCCGCCCGCAAAATCTGGACAGACATCCCACAGCAAGCGCCTCATGCCATCATTGAACAGTTTCGTCAGGCACGCCCGATACTGGAAACCGGTTTCGAAGCCATTATTGTCATTCGCGCCCTGCTGGACAAGCATTCAGTCAACACCCTTCTGACAGACTTTGAGGACATAAAAGCCAATTATCTGGCTAAAATGCCTTACTCTATTGAGCAGCTAAAAAAGTTATTTGGCGACACCCGCGACCAATGGATTAAACAGAACCCGGACGACTGGGCCGATAACAATCCATTATTTGTTGGCATCACCGAAAAACTGATTAGCATCACCGACACACATCCCTGCTATATCCTCACCACTAAACAGGAACGCTTTGTCAGCCAGATTTTTCACGCCCATCAAATCAACTTTCCGGCAGAAAATATTTTTGGTCTGGAGCGTAATAAAAGCAAAGAAATCCTGTTAATGGCGCTGCGGGAAAAACATCCTGACCATCCGATTTATTTTGTCGAAGACCGATTACCCCCGTTACTCAAAGCCCAGAAAAATCCAAAACTGAGCAACACCCGTCTATTCTTCGCCACCTGGGGCTACAATACCGAAGAAGACATACAACAGGCTGAGCAAAACAATATCGAATGCATCGACCTGAACCAGTTTATTCTGCTTTAATAGCCCGGTCAGCCTGAAAAAACGAATGAGCCCAGGCTCTTGATTTATGATATAGTTTTTTCAGGTTTCGTTCATCAAGTAACCTACCAGGCAAGAACCAGATTTTGATTCCTGATTGATCTAAAAATATAGTGGAATACGCAGGAATGGTTGCTTGATAACAATATGTTAGCTTTTAAAAACTCGTATTCAGAGACGGAATTATGGATTTTTTATTTTCCCTGTTATTCGATTATGTAATATGGGCTCCATGGATGACAGAGAACCCAAAACTTGAAGTACGTTTACTTTCTTACTTTCCTAATCCAGAAAACAAACTTAGTTTTGAGGTTGAAAATATTAGCAATGTTCTATTTACTCTAAAATCAATTTCTATAGTTTTAAAAAATAAGGATACTTTTTATCTAAATCTATATGACTTGGGGTTAGGAAATGAGAAAATTCTCCTTTCTTCATTTTATCCCCATAAAGTAGTTCTTACACTGCCTAATAAGAAAATAATGGAGGAAATTAAGTGCTTTAAATTCGAACTGGAAGGAACAGCAAAAAACAAATTGAAAGTTTTTCCTATAAATTCATTTAAAAAAGATAATTCTTGTTGAATTATATGTACTTACAAGCTAACAATTGCTTCCATTTCACCGTAAAAACTCATGACAGAATTGTTTTGCATACTAAAATATTGGCTTCCAATTATTAAGGATACCGTTCTTATAGTGACGGCTACAATTGCCGGTTATGTAGGATTGAAAGGCTTAGACACTTGGCGTAGGCAATTAATAGGGAATACAGAATATGAATTAGCAAAACAGCTTCTTAAGTCTGTATATGAACTACGTGGAGCAATCACAACTGTCCGCCACCCCTTTATGCAGTATTCGCAAGAGCCTGACATGGCAGAGGAGAAACTAAAGAAGCTCTCTCAAAGAGAAAAAGAATGGTATGCAATGGCACAGGCATATCAAAAAAGATGGGAGCCTGTACTAAAGGCAAAATCTGAACTTGATACACTATTATTAGAAGCTGAAGTTGTCTGGGGAAAAGATATTGTTGAAAAAATTTCACCATTAAATAGTTTGATTGGGGAGCTTTTATGGGCAATAGAAGACCACCTAGAAGCTATGAACCCAAATAATCATCACAAAACCTACAGCGATAGCGATGAAA
>CAYLNS010000027.1:0-19870 GCA_964385115.1 uncultured Methylomarinum sp. | reverse complement strand
GCACCGGCGAGGCCGCCGCTATTTATTGCTTTTATTCCATTCCGATTACCGCCAGCTTTATGCCGCAGTTTAAAAGCTTTTTTACGGTCAGGGCGCAAACGACAAATGACGAACTGGTTTACGAGCGAGAATAGTTTTTTTCAGGTAACGACTGAGTATATTCAGGTATTTAATATCAGTTTGTTAGTACAGGATCAATTAAAGGCCCGGTTTTTCTAGATCGGGCCTTTTTTATGCCTCAATGCCTGTTAAATTCCTGACACCTTTTTTTATTCAGATATAATACGCTGAACCATTAAACAGAGGCTCGCTGACTTTTCGGGCTTATCAAAAATACTCTAACCAAAAAAGAAAAACCAATGTTTGAAATAGAATACGAATTACGGCAGGATGATCTGGTGCATTTTAATGAATTGCGCCTGAAAGATAATGTTGAACTGCAAAAAAGCATTCGCCGGAACCGATTGATTGTTCCAGGAATTATGTTGTTTATTGGCTTGTTCTATTATGTTTATTATGTCGATATGTGGACGACAGCCTACATTACTATTCTGGCATTGGTCTGGGGGCTTGTTTCCCCCTGGTATTCCAAGATGAGTATGCGCCAGCAAATACTCAACAGTTATACCAAGGAAGAAAAGAAAGCCTTGTTTGGTATTCATAAGTTGAAAATTGATGTGGATTATCTGCGGGAGGAATTTCCCGGAGGAAAAAGTCGCTATCCCTGGGAAGATTTGATCAGGGTCGATTATCTTGAAGACTATGTTTATATTTTTGTAGACCTGGATTCAGCAATCATTATCCCTAGAGAAACCGTTAAATCGGGTGATTTGAAGAAGTTTGCCAAACAGGTTGAAAGCATGATTGAACGGCATGGTTAAAGGCCGTAAGCCTTATTTTTTCAATACACCATCACGTGTCTGTATGTACATGCGGCAGGCATCCACACACTCTGGTTTGGTTTTATAGGGACCGCTAATCATATCGACCGTATAAAACCACCAGCCTTGCTGGTTTACAAAATAGCGATCCTGGGGTTTGAATAGTGGTCTTTTGGGTTTTTTATTTATCATCCGGGTATTTTAGCGAATCATATGCTGAATTTTAAAAACATTACTCTTCGCCGGGGCAGCCGGGTTTTATTTGATCACGCCAGTTTTACCATTCACAAAGGACAAAAAGCGGGATTAACCGGGGCCAATGGCGTGGGTAAATCCAGCCTTTTTGCCATGCTGTTAGGGCAGTTGCATGCCGATGAGGGTGAGTTGAGCGTGCCGCCTGGTCTTGAAATTGCGCATGTTGCCCAGGAAACACCTGCGCTGGATTGTTCGGCTATTGATTATGTCATTGATGGTGATCAGGAATTACGGGCGCTGGAAAAACAACTCGCAGCGGCGGAACAAAGCCATGAAGGTTTGAAACTGGCGGAGCTGCATGAAAAAATGGATCATATTGGCGGCTATACAGCACGAGCCCGGGCTTCGCGCTTATTGAACGGGCTGGGTTTTTCCAGCCAGCAGGAAGCCAATCCGGTCAGTTCCTTTTCTGGCGGCTGGCGGATGCGCCTTAATCTGGCTCAGGCATTGATGTGTCGTTCAGATGTATTGTTGCTGGATGAACCGACCAATCACCTGGATCTTGATGCGGTTATCTGGCTGCAAGACTGGTTGGGTAAATATCCCGGTACTTTATTATTGATTTCACATGACCGGGATTTTCTGGATGCCATTACCGATCATATTATTCATATCGAGCAGCAAAAAGTAACCCTTTATACAGGCAATTATTCTGCTTTTGAACGCATGCGGGCAGAAAAGCTGGCGCAGCAGCAATCAGCTTATGAAAGACAACAACGGGAAATTGCCCATATTCAGAGTTTTATCACCCGCTTTAAAGCCAAGGCGACCAAGGCCAGACAAGCCCAGAGCCGGGTAAAAACACTGGAAAGAATGGAGCTGATTGCCCAGGCCCATGTGGACTCCCCTTTCAGTTTCAGTTTTTCAAAACCGGATAAATTACAAAATCCGCTGTTAAAGCTGGAAGAAGCGGATTTAGGTTATACCGATAAAACCATTCTGACAGGGGTCAGTCTTTCATTGTCTCCGGGGGATAGAATTGGCCTGCTGGGCCCTAACGGTGCGGGAAAGTCTACGCTGATTAAGGTTCTGGCCGGAGAAATGCAGCCTTTACTGGGCAAACCGGACCGGGCAGAAGCCTTGAATATCGGCTATTTTGCCCAGCATCAGCTTGAGCAGTTGCGGCTGGAAGAAAGCCCGCTATGGCATTTGCAGCATATCGACAAACAGGCAACAGAAAAGGATTTGCGTAATTTTCTGGGAGGTTTTGATTTTCGTGGGGATAAGGTCAACGACCCGGTCGGGCCCTTTTCCGGCGGTGAGAAGGCGCGACTGGTGCTGGCGTTAATTGTCTACCAAAAACCCAATCTGTTATTACTGGATGAGCCGACCAATCACCTGGATTTGGAAATGCGTCATGCTTTGAGTATGGCTTTGCAGGAATTTGAAGGTGCCATGCTGGTGGTTTCACATGACCGGCATTTGCTGCGCTCGGTGACTGACCAGCTTTGGCTGGTGGCTGATGGCGGAATCAGTCCTTTTGAGGGTGATTTGGATGACTACCGTCAATGGCTGGCGGAGCAGAAAAAAGAAATAGCGAGTGCCGCTGAATCTGTTGATATGGCGCCGACTCTATCGCGCAAGGAACAAAGAAAACAGGAAGCCGAAAAACGCAAGCAGCTCAAGCCGTTACTGGATGCCTTGAAGAAAACCGAAAAGGCTGTCGAAAAATATCATGAATTACAACACGAACTGGAAACCAGGCTGGCTGCCCCTGAAATTTACCACGAAGAAAACAAAAATCAATTAAAACAACTGCTGACTGAGAAAGCCCGGGTTGACCAGGCTCTGGAGCAGGCTGAAATGGAATGGATGGAAGCGGAAGAACAACTGGAAAAGGCACAGACATGTATCAGTTAATACAATTAATTCTGGAAATCACTGCCTTTAAAAAAGGGCCGGAGGATATGCCCCATTCAAAATGGCTGATGCGTCTTTTGGCGGGCGTTTACTGGCTCATCAGCTTTATTGTGTTGTGGTTGAGTGTGCCGGCCGGAATGGCTTTTTTGCAGTCTTGTTTGCAATTGTTTCTGGTGATGGCGGCCTGTTGGATAATACTGTCTTTTGCCGGTAAACAGGCACGTTATCTTCAAACGGTTTCCGCTCTGCTCGGAACAGATACCCTGATTAGTTTTTTTGCCATTCCGGCGCTGGCCTCTTTAGCGGTTCAGCCATCCGCGTTAGGCTTTGTTGCCGTAATGTTATTAATGGTCTGGAGTTGGGCCGTTACCGGATATATATTCAGTCATGCCTTGTCAAAGTCCATACTTTTTGGTCTGGGGGTCGCCTTTTTATATATACTGGCTTCTTATCAGATTATTGAATTATTATTTCCGCAAATGACGAATATATCAGGAGAATAACATGGGCATGTACACACATATTTTACTGGCGGTTGATTTTTCCGAGCATGGTAAAACGGTGGCGCAAAAAGCCAAACAACTGGCCGAGCAAAATAGCGCGCAACTAAGTCTTTTGCATGTTGTGGATAATCTACCTGTCACCGATGCCAACTATGGTCCGATTATTCCTTACGATATTGATTTGACTGAGGAGCTGATGAAGGCCTCGGAAAAGCGCCTGGCTGAATTGGGAGCAGAGCTAGGTGTGGATAAAGACAGGCAATGGCTGGAAATCGGCAGTCCCAAGCTGGAAATTGTCAGAATGGCGGAAGAAAATAATGTCGATTTGATTGTCGTGGGCTCGCATGGGCGGCATGGCTTGGCGCTATTGCTCGGTTCAACGGCTAACGGAGTTTTGCATCATGCCAAATGTGATGTGCTGGCGGTCAGGCTGAAAGATGATTGAACTGGTTTTAGGCGGGGCGAGGTCGGGTAAAAGCCGCTATGCCGAGCAGCGCGCGCAGGAACAGGATAATGCCGTTATTTACATTGCCACAGCCGAAGCCAGAGATGATGAAATGCGTGCCAGAATCGCCCGGCATAGAGCTGATCGTCCCGGGCACTGGCAGACTGTTGAAGAGCCCGTGCAATTGGCTGATGTTATAACGCGGCAGGGTAAAGCAGGTCATTGTCTGCTGGTTGACTGTCTGACGCTATGGCTTAGCAATATTCTGTTTAGTCCCCAGGGAGAATTACAACTTGATGTTTTTCAGCAGCAAAAGAAAGCCTTATTACAGGCGCTGAATGAAACACCCAGCGATATTATTCTGGTCAGTAATGAAGTCGGGCAAGGGATTGTCCCGATTGATAAACATACCCGCCTGTTTGTCGATGAAGCCGGATGGTTGCACCAGGATATCGCTAAAATTTCAGGTCGGGTGGTCTGGGTCTGTGCCGGTTTGCCGCAAGTCTTAAAAGGATAGAGAATGGACTGGTTGGTCGACGCTATCCCTTCACCTGACGGGCATTATCAAAAACTGGCAGAGCAAAGACAGGTTCAACTAACCAAGCCACCCGGTTCGTTGGGTTATCTGGAAGCATTGGCTGTCAAGCTGGCCGCTTTGCAGGCTACAGAATCGCCGGTGATTGAACGTGTGCATGCCTCTGTTTTTGCAGCCGATCATGGGGTGGCTGAGGAGTCTGTTTCAGCCTTTCCTCAGCAAGTGACTCGGGAAATGGTTAAAAATTTTGCCCGGGGCGGTGCTGCAGTCAATGTCTTAAGCCGCTATGTGAATGCAGATTTTGAAGTAATTGACTGTGGATTGAAGCAGGCCGTGTCGGATAAAAAGGTCATCAATGATTCTGCCGGTAACGGCACGGCAAATTTTGCTCATCGGCCAGCCATGACTCAATTACAGCTTGAGCAGGCGCTGAATGCCGGTCGAAAAGCTGCTTGCCGCGCACAAAAAAAACAGGCGGATTTATTTATTGGCGGAGAAATGGGTATAGCAAACACCACCTCGGCAACCGCACTGGCCTGTGCTTTGTTGAATGTGGAAGCTGCGGATTTGGTCGGTGCCGGAACGGGGCTAAGTAATAGGCAAATCAACCATAAAATGGCTGTGATAGAAAAGGCCATTCAACAGCATCAAAAAAATCTGATCAGTCCGTTAGACATCATGCAGATTTTGGGTGGTTTTGAAATTGCCGCACTGACAGGCGCTTATATTCAGTCGGCGCAAAATAAAATACCGGTTCTGGTTGATGGTTTTATCACGACGGCAGCGGCCTTATGTGCAATAAAAATCAATGCAAAAGTTAAAGACTGGCTGTTTTTTTCACATTGCTCGCATGAGCAGGGCCATCAGTTTTTACTGGACAGCATCCAGGCCAGGCCGTTACTGAATCTGGATATGCGCCTGGGTGAGGCCAGTGGTGCGCTGGTTGCTGTGCCGCTTATGCAAATGGCCTGCCGGCTGCATAATGATATGGCAACCTTTCAGGAAGCTGGAATAACAACATAACAATAAGAGAACAAGAGCGATGATTGGACATATTGAAAGCTACAATGAAGAGACGCAAACCGGCGTTATCAAATATGAAGATCAATACCTGGAGTTTCATATCGACCAGTGGAATTCCGATACACTGCCTAAAAAAGGCGATGATGTTGATTTTCTGGAGGAAGATGGCGTGGTGACTGAAGTCGAACCGGTGGCCGCCTATCTGACCGATACCCGGGCTGTTAAAAGCAGTAAAATAGCCGGTATTCTGGGTTTGTTACTGGGTGGGCTGGGTTTGCATCGCTTCTATCTGGGGTTTTATGGGTTGGGAATTGCGCAGGCGTTAGTCACTTATTTTTCGGGTGGTTACGGTGTTATGTGGGGATTTATTGAAGGTGTGTTGATTTTAACAGGCCATATCAGTAAAGATGCAAAAGGCCGACCGCTAAAATAACCTGCGCATGCAATCATTTTATCTGGCCCTGCAGTTTTTAACCCGCATACCGGTTTCTGTGCATTTTCAGGCCAGCGATAAACAGCTGGGGTATTCGGTACTGTTTTATCCTTTGATTGGCTTAATTATCGGAGCATTACTGGTTGGAACCGGCATTCTTTTACAGGATGTTGATTCCAGTCTGCAAGCCGCTATTGTGCTGAGTGTCTGGGTTTATCTGTCGGGTGGATTACATCTTGATGGGCTGGCCGACTGCGCCGATGCCTGGGTGGGCGGTCTGGGTGACCGAGAAAAAACACTGGATATCATGAAAGACCCGGCGGCCGGGCCTGTTGCCGTTATCGTGCTGGTGCTGTTGCTGTTATTAAAGTGGACCGCATTACAAACCTTGTTAAATCAGCAAAATTATCAGGCATTGCTTCTGGTTCCATTGTTAGGCCGGGTTGCTGTCATATTGTTTATGCTCACTGTTCCTTATGTCCGTAAAAAAGGGCTGGCTGAAAAACTGATAGAACAGATGCCACAAAGCAAGATGTGGGTATTATCCTGCGGACTGCTGCTGGGCTCAGCTTTTATCATCGGTATATTGCCCGTGCTGATAACCATTCTGATGGTACTGGCTATAAGGCATGCTGCACTGGCCCGGCTGGGAGGTATGACCGGTGATGTTTACGGTGCGGGTGTTGAGCTGGTCGAGACTGCCGTGTTGATTAGTCTGGTCATCAATGAATAAACACCGTTTTACAGATGAGGAGATTCGTGGCGTCTACCGGGCAATTGCTGAGCGCCGTGATATGCGGCACTTTTTGCCCGATCCGATAGCTCCTGATACGTTGAATAAATTATTACAAGCCGCCCACCAGGCCGGTAGTGTCGGTTTGATGCAACCCTGGCGTTTTATCCGTATTACCGATCAGATATTACGGACAAAAATTTATGCCCTGGTGGATGAAGAAAGGCGGGAAACTGCCAAGGCCCTGGGCGAGCGACAGGAAGAATTTATGAAGCTCAAGGTTGAAGGCATTCTCGATTGTGGTGAACTCATTGTCGTCGCGCTCACCGATAAACGGGAGCAGTATATCTTCGGCCGCAGAACTCTGCCTTCCATGGATCTGGCCTCAGCCGCCTGCGCCATACAAAATCTGTGGTTGGCGGCCCGGGCGGAAGGGTTGGGCATGGGCTGGGTTTCGTTATTTGACCCGGAAAAGCTCGCCCGACTGTTAAACATGCCTCAGGGCAGCGAAGCCATTGCCATACTTTGTCTGGGGCATGTCAAAGATTTTTACGACCGACCCATGCTGGAAATAGAAAACTGGAGCAAAAGCCGTCCGCTGGATGAGTTTGTAAGTCTAAACGGCTGGCCAGAAAAGGAATAGGTGGTTATTAGGGAAGTGCTGAACAAATCATCCCTGATTTGTCAGCGCCCGCAAAGTAGAAATGCAATTTTCGCTTTGCTCACAAAATCAATGACTTGTAGCCATTGATTTTGGTGGCACCTCCATGTGCCACAGGAATCACTGATTTAATCAGCGATTCCTTAGGAAGGTGACGTTCTGTGTCTGCTTTTCAACAAAACTGAAATGGCTTGCCCTCAGCCAGAAGGTCCAAGGCAAGCAGCATTAGCTTAAGCAGGTGGTAATTTTAATATTTCTTTGAGTCTGGCGATGTGCTTGTTGTTTTCAGCGTCAATTACGTCAATGCATCTTAGACCGCCATCATCTTCAGTCACAAATATTTGGGTGGGTTGTTTGATCAGGTGATCCAGGCCTTCTAAAACAAACTCAACTAAATCATCTTTAGGATCATAAGCTATACCATAGAAAGGTACCCATTCGGTTTCAATCTGGTCACCTAATTTCAGGCTGGCAACTTCAAGTTCAACCAGTTCTGTTTCTGTAAGTTGTTTGGAAACATGGTCAAAATAACTTTGCCATGCGGATTTGGGTAGTTCACGTGTAATCATAGTAATTCTCCCGGACATAAAAATTTTAAGTTGATAGCATTTAGTTAAATGAGGGCTGTCAAATGAATTACAAGGGGGTTAATTGCACGTTTCGGTTTAGCGATAGGGTAATAAGGCTGTAAGAGGTGTTGGTGGAAGAGTTGCATGCCAAAAAAATAAAGGCGTTGAGCAATTTGAATGTGTTCTGTGAAATGCTGGGATGAAAATCATTGCTTTCAAAGACATGGCTGGATATAATTCCACTGTTGAGATTTAAGGGGAAAGGAATGGCAGTCGAAAATCAGTTTTCAACTGTCAGGAATATATTGATGTTGCAGGTCCTGATCGCTATTATCGTAGCATCGGGATTTTTTGTGTCGGGCGGTGTGAAGAGTGCTCTGTCGCCGGCATTGGGTGGACTTGTAGCATTGCTGCCAAATGGCTATTTTGCTTATAAAATATATTTGAGCAGACATATGGCGGCCAAAAAAGCGGTACGATCATTTTATACCGGGGAAATGGTCAAAATATTAATGACGGCAGCAATATTTGCCCTTATATTTCAGATTCCGGGATTGAATTTACTAACATTGCTGATAGGTTATTTGGCAGTGTTATCTGTTTTTTGGTTTGCGTTGATTTTGTGGCGCGATTGATTTTTGTGTGAGGAAAAATGGCTAGTGAAGGCGGAGCAACCGGTTATATTGTTCATCACTTAACTCCACTGACAGTAGGCGAGGGATTCTGGACTTTACATCTGGATACTTTGTTCTTTTCTGCGTTGTTGGGTGGTTTGTTTATCTGGTTTTTTAAGTCACAGGCTGACAAAGCGACGGCCGGTGTGCCGAATTTAATGCAGAATATTGCAGAAATGCTGGTCGAGTTTGTTGATTCCCAGGTGAAAGATACTTTTCATGGTAAAAGTCAATTGATTGCGCCTTTAGGGCTCACTATTTTTTGCTGGGTTTTTCTGTGGAATCTTATGGATTTGGTTCCTGTCGACTTGCTGCCCTTGATTGCCAGTCTGATGGGTATGGAATATATGCGGGTTGTGCCCAGTACTGATTTGAATGCAACATTTGCCATGTCAATCAGTGTGTTTTTTCTGATTATTTTTTACAGTATTAAGGTTAAAGGGGTTTTTGGTTTTGCCAAAGAGCTGACATGTACCCCTTTTGGTCCATGGATGATGCCTTTTAACTTGTTATTGAAGGTGGTCGAAGAAATAGCTAAACCTATTTCATTGGGTCTTCGACTTTTTGGTAACCTGTATGCGGGTGAATTGATATTTATCCTGATTGCACTGTTACCACCTTTGGTACAACCTATGCTCAGTTTTCCATGGGCAATATTTCATATTTTGATCATCGTTTTGCAGGCTTTTATATTCATGGTATTGACCATTGTATATATGAGCATGGCGCATGAAGATCACTAGTTTTATTTTTTACATTTAATATATTAACGAGGAGATTTTATGGAAATCGCATCACTAATTGCTGAAGTTCAAGGCTTAACTGCTATTGCTGTTGGTATTATTTTGGGTATGGGCGCTGTAGGTACAGCGATCGGTTTTGGTTTGTTAGGCGGCAAGTTTTTGGAAGGCGCTGCTCGTCAACCGGAATTGGTTCCCATGTTGCAGGTTAAAATGTTCATTGTTGCAGGTCTTTTGGACGCGGTAACCATGATCGGTGTGGGTATGGCTCTGTTTTTTACTTTTGCAAATCCGTTCCTTGCTGCTGTACAGTCTGCTGCAGGCTGAATCCAATTCATCAATAACAGCACTATGAGGAAAGCATCATGAGTATCAATGCTACTCTGATTGGGCAAATGATAACGTTTACACTTCTGGTATGGTTTACCATGAAGTACGTTTGGCCGCCTATCATGCAGGCTTTGGAAGAGCGTAAAAGCAAGATTGCTGAAGGACTTGCCGCTGCAGAGAAAGGCCAGGAAGAAATTAAACTGGCTGAAAAGAAAGCCAAAAAAGTCTTGAAGGAAGCCAAGGATCAGGCGGCGGAAATTGTCAGTCTGGCTCAAAAAAGAGCGAATGAAGTGGTTGAGGAATCCAAACAAACTGCTCAAAAAGAAGGTGAGCGTCTGATTCAGGCTGCTCATGCGCAGGTGGAACAGGAAATTCAACAGGCAAAAGAGTCTCTGCGTAAAGAGGTTGCTTCATTGGCTTTACGCGCTGCTGAACAGATTTTGCAGGAAGAGATAGATAAAGCCAAGCATAAAGAAATTCTTGAAAAAACGACTGCTGAGTTAGGTTAAGCCAATGAGTGAATTATCAACATTAGCAAGGCCTTACGCGGAAGCGGCTTTTAAAAGAGCAAAAGAAGTCGGTGCGACAGGTGTTTGGTCGGACTCGCTGGCTTTTTTGTCGATACTCTTGCAGGATAAAGAGCTACGTGAAATAGTCGATAACCCAAGAGTCAGTCAGGATCAGTTAACCGAGCTTATGCTGGATATTTGTCAGGAAAATATTCATGATGAAGCGACAAACTTGCTTAAAGTGTTAATTGAAAATGATCGATTAAAACTTTTACCTCAGATTGCAGAATTATATGAGCAATATAAGGCGGAAGATGAGGGCTATGTCAATGTTGATATATACAGTGCTTATCCAATGACTAAGGATGAGCAAAAGAAATATGTCAAGACATTGGAAAAGCTGTTAGACAGGAAAGTAAATGCCACACTTAAGACCGATAAGACATTAATCGGCGGTGTGTTGGCAAAAGCGGGCGATAAGGTTATTGACTGTTCAATCAGTGGCCGGCTTCATCAATTAGCGAAAGGGCTCTAAAAGCTAGAGTGGGAAAAACAAAATGCAATTAAATCCATCTGAAATAAGTGATCTGATTAAAAAGAAGATCGAAAATTTCGACATCGCTGTCGAAGCTCATACGGAAGGTACTGTCGTCAGTGTGACCGATGGTATTATCAGGGTTCATGGCTTGTCAGAAGCCATGCAAGGTGAAATGCTGGAATTTCCTGGTGGTGCTTATGGAATGGCACTGAACCTGGAAAGAGATTCCGTCGGTGTGGTAATGCTGGGCGCATATCAGCATATTACCGAAGGCGATACCGTAAAATGTACCGGAAAAATTCTCGAAGTACCGGTTGGAGAGGCATTACTGGGACGTGTCGTGGATGCGCTGGGCAATCCAATTGACGGTAAGGGTGCAATTGAAACGGATCTGAGTTCACCGGTGGAAAAAATTGCCCCGGGTGTTATTGCCAGACAATCCGTTGACCAACCTGTGCAAACCGGTCTTAAATCAATTGACTCGATGATTCCGGTAGGCCGGGGTCAACGGGAATTGATTATTGGTGACCGCCAGACAGGGAAGACAGCCATTGCCGTTGATGCCATTATCAACCAGAAAGGTACTGGCATTAAATGTATTTATGTGGCGATTGGGCAAAAGCGCTCATCTATTGCCAATGTTGTTCGCAAGCTGGAAGAGCATGGTGCAATGGAACATACCATTGTGGTTTCTGCCTCGGCTTCTGAATCTGCTGCACTGCAGTTTATCGCACCTTATACAGGTTGCGCCATGGGTGAATATTTCAGGGATATTGGTGAAGATGCACTGATTATCTATGATGATTTAACCAAACAGGCATGGGCCTATCGTCAGATTTCATTATTACTGCGTCGTCCACCAGGTCGTGAAGCTTACCCGGGTGATGTTTTTTATATTCACTCTCGTTTGCTGGAAAGAGCGGCGCGTATTAACGCAGATGAAGTTGAAAAACTGACCGGCGGTAAAGTCAAAGGTAAAACGGGTTCCTTAACGGCATTACCTATTATTGAAACACAGGGCGGAGACGTATCGGCTTTCGTACCAACAAACGTGATTTCAATTACCGATGGACAGATTTTCCTGGAGACTGATTTATTTAACGCCGGCATCAGACCTGCTGTAAATGCTGGTCTTTCGGTATCTCGTGTAGGTGGTGCTGCACAAACCAAAATTATCAAAAAGCTGGGTGGCGGTATTCGTCTTGATTTGGCTCAGTATCGTGAACTGGCGGCATTTGCCCAGTTTGCATCAGACCTGGATGAAAGCACCCGTAAACAGATTGAGCGGGGACAGCGGGTAACTGAGTTGATGAAGCAAAATCAATACAGCCCGATGTCAGTTGCTGAAATGGCAATTTCTCTGTATGCGGCTAACGAAGGCTTTTTGGATGATATTGAGGTTGAAAAAGTCCGTGACTTTGAAAGCGCATTACAGTCTTATATGAAAGCTGAAGAAGCAGATCTGTTGGCCAAAATCAATGAATCAGGTGATTACAGTGATGAAATTCAAAAGGCTATGCATGCTGCGATAGAAAATTTCATTAAAACAAATACCTGGTAAAAGGGGCTGTAAATGGCTGTTGGTAAAGAGATACGCACACAGATAACGAGTATCAAAAATACTCAGAAGATTACCCGGGCAATGGAAATGGTTGCCGCGAGTAAAATGCGTAAAACAAAAGACAGGATGGAGGCGACCCGCCCTTACTCGAAAAAGATCAGCCAGATTATTAATCATCTGGCGCATGCTAATCCCGAGTATCAACATCCGTTTCTGATGCAAAGGGACGTGAAGCGGGTTGGACTTATTGTTGTCAGTTCTGACCGGGGATTATGTGGCGGCTTAAATTCAAATCTGTTCCGGCTGATTCTTAAACAGTTTAAAAACTGGGAACAGGAAAAAGTCGAGATTGATGTCACAGTCATTGGCAATAAAGGTGTCAGTTTTTTTAGTGGTATTAATGCCAATATTGTTGGTCAGGTCACCAAAATGGGGGATACACCCCATGTTGAAGATATTATCGGTGTAATCAAGCTGATGCTTGATGCCTTTTATAACGGTGATATTGATGAATTGTATCTGGCGAGCAATGAGTTTGTTAATACCATGACACAAAAACCGGGTATAGAAAAATTACTGCCCATTTCCGAGACGGAATTGGAACAGGATTTATCCGGGCACTGGGATTATTTATATGAGCCAGATGCAAAAGAAGTTCTGGACGTGTTACTTGCGCGCTATATTGAATCAATGGTTTATCAAGGTGTTGTGGAAAATAATGCCTGTGAACAAGCGGCAAGAATGGTGGCAATGAAAAGCGCCTCCGATAACGCGGGTAATATCATTGATGAACTGCAACTGGTTTACAATAAAGCAAGACAGGCCGCAATTACGCAGGAAATTTCTGAAATTGTGAGTGGCGCCGCCGCAGTATAACGGGTTTATAAAGAGTTTTAAGAGGACGAGATATGAGTTTGGGTAAAATCGTTCAGATTATTGGTGCGGTAGTCGACGTGGAATTTCCACGCGAAAACCTGCCGAAAGTCTATGACGCATTAAAAGTAGAAAGTGTTGATCTGGTTTTAGAGGTTCAGCAGCAATTAGGCGACGGAGTTGTCAGAACCATTGCTATGGGTACTACTGACGGTTTAAGCCGTGGTGTTGATGTCAGCAACACAGGTGAGGCCATTAAAGTGCCTGTCGGTCAGGAAACGCTGGGACGTATTATGAATGTCTTAGGGGATGCGATTGACGAGAAAGGCCCTATCGGTGAAAAAGAAAAATGGGTTATTCACCGTGATGCACCGAGCTATGAAGAGCAGGCCCCGGCCAATGAACTTCTGGAGACTGGAATCAAAGTCATCGACTTGGTTTGTCCGTTTGCTAAAGGCGGTAAAATTGGTCTGTTTGGCGGCGCCGGTGTAGGTAAAACCGTAAATATGATGGAGCTGATTCGTAATATTGCGATTGAGCATAGTGGCTTTTCCGTATTTGCCGGTGTCGGTGAAAGAACACGGGAAGGAAACGATTTCTATCACGAAATGACCGATTCCAATGTTATCGACAAGGTATCACTGGTTTACGGACAGATGAATGAGCCACCGGGTAACAGATTGCGTGTCGCCCTGACAGGTTTGACCATGGCTGAATATTTCCGTGAAGAAGGCCGGGATGTACTGTTCTTTGTGGATAATATTTATCGTTATACTCTGGCTGGTACTGAGGTGTCCGCATTATTAGGTCGTATGCCGTCAGCAGTAGGTTATCAGCCGACATTGGCTGAAGAAATGGGTGTCTTGCAAGAACGGATTACATCAACCAAAACCGGTTCAATTACTTCCATCCAGGCAGTTTATGTTCCTGCGGATGACTTGACTGACCCGTCTCCTGCAACAACCTTTGCTCACCTTGATGCAACCGTTGTATTGTCTCGTCAGATTGCCGAATTAGGTATTTATCCTGCAATTGATCCGCTGGATTCATCCAGCCGTCAGTTGGACCCATTGGTTATTGGCGAAGAGCATTATAATGTTGCCCGCGCAGTACAGGGTACATTACAGCGTTATAAGGAATTGAGAGATATTATCGCCATTCTGGGTATGGATGAATTGTCTGAAGAAGATAAGCTGACTGTATCAAGAGCGCGTAAGATTCAAAGATTTTTGTCTCAGCCATTCTTTGTTGCCGAGGTATTTACCGGCGCACCAGGTAAATATGTATCCTTGAAAGATACCATTGCCGGTTTTAAAGGGATTATCGACGGTGAATATGATGATTTACCTGAGCAGGCATTCTACATGGTCGGTACAATCGATGAAGCGATTGAAAAAGCCAAAGGCATGAAGTAATTAAATTAAGTGAGTCTATAACATGACAATGACAGTACATGTAGACATCGTCAGTGCGGAAAAAGAAATATTTTCCGGACTGGCGGAAATGGTTTTTGCCTCGGCAGAACTGGGTGAAGTGGGTATTGCGCCCCGTCACGCCCCGTTTATATCAAAGCTGAATCCAGGCGAAGTCAGAGTTAGAATCAATGACAGGGAAAACGAGTCATTTTATGTTTCAGGCGGTTTGCTTGAGGTTCAGCCGCACGTGGTAACTGTGTTGGCAGATACCGCAATCAGAGCCAAGGATATAGATGAAGCCGCTGCATTGGAAGCTAAAGCCAAGGCGGAAGAAGCCTTGACTGATAAAACCGGTAAAATTGATTATGCCAAAGCGCAGGCACAATTGGCAGAAGCAATTATGCAGCTACGTACTTTGGATAAATTAAGAAAACGCGGTTCATAAAAATACAAAGTAGAGATTGTTCTCCGTGTGGGAACAAACCTGACAAAGCAGTAATTGACTCGTCACAAAATAACGGGTCGATTGCTGCTTTTTTTATTCCCGTCACTTTTTCGGGTAGTTTTAAATTCAACAACTGTTCAGTTCAAATTTAATACAATAGTCAAATAACTGACTATAATATTGATGTCATCTTATGGATATAAGATAGGCAGGATTAAAAAGGTCGGATATACACTACAGCCTTTATAACACAAGCTTCCCAGACCCACTGGATATTCAAGTAAGTTCGCTAAATGGATGGATTATGAAAATTAAAACGATAATTCTGGCAGCAGGCCAAGGTACACGCATGCGCTCCGCATTACCGAAAGTGATGCATGAGATTGCAGCTAAGCCACTTCTTAAGCATGTCTATGATACCAGCCGAAAAATACCGAATAATTCGGTTTTTATCATTTATGGCCATGGCGGTGAACTGGTTAAATCAAGGTTAAGTGATATGGAAGCAACCTGGATTGAGCAAAAACAACAATTGGGCACAGGCCATGCGGTTCAGCAGGCGGAGCAGTATATTGAAGACGATGATAAAGTGTTGATTTTATATGGTGATGTTCCACTGCTGAAGAAAGAAACAATCGAAGGCTTACTGAAAAATGTCAGTGAACAATCACTAGCATTATTGACCGTGGACCTGGAAAATCCGATGGGTTATGGCCGAATCGTGCGGGATGATAGCGGCAAGGTCATTAAAATAGTAGAGCAAAAAGATGCCGATCCAACAGAGCTGGCTATCACAGAAGGAAATACTGGTATTCTGGCGGCTATGGGTAAACAGTTGAAGGACTGGTTAAGCAGGCTGGAAAGTAATAATGCCCAAAATGAATTCTATTTGACCGATGTTATCGAAATGGCGGTTAATGATGGTCTGGAAATTATAACCACTCATCCTGAATGTGAGGACGAAGTGTTGGGTATCAATAACCGGATGCAATTAGCTCATTTGGAGAGAGTTTACCAGAAAGGCCAGGCCAATCAGCTCATGGAACATGGAATAACGCTGCGCGATCCGGACAGAATTGATGTCAGAGGCGAATTCAAACAGCTGGGCACCGATATCACTGTGGATGTGAATGTGATATTTGAAGGGAAGAACAGTATTGGCTCTAATGTTACAATCGGGGCAAATTGTATTATTAAAGATGCCGTCATACAGGATAATGTCGAAATTCTGCCAAACAGTATCATTGATAATGCAGAAGTCGGTGAAGGTAGTCGGATCGGGCCTTTTGCAAGATTACGGCCGCAGGCGCAATTGTCGGATCATGTCCATATCGGTAATTTTGTTGAAATCAAAAAAGCAAAGATTGGCAGTGGCAGTAAGGTGAATCATTTAAGTTATATCGGTGATGCTGAAATCGGCAGCAAGGTTAACATTGGTGCTGGCACCATTACCTGTAATTATGATGGCGTAAACAAATTTAAAACCATCATTGGCGACAATGCCTTTATTGGTTCAGATACACAACTGATTGCACCGGTTACCGTGGGTGATGGCGCTACAATTGGTGCCGGGTCAACCATTACCAAAGATACCCCGGAAAATCAATTGACCCTGAGCAGGGCAAAGCAGATTAGTGTGAACAGTTGGCAAAGACCAGTGAAAAAGGAGCAATAACATGTGTGGGATAGTGGGCGGAATTGCACAACGAAACGTCGTGCCTATTTTAGTTGAAGGATTAAGACGACTGGAATATCGTGGCTATGACTCGGCGGGGCTGGCTGTGGTTAATGATGGTCAGATATTCAGAAAGAGAGCCTTGGGAAAAGTCAGTGCTCTACAGCAGCAGATTGACGATGATCCTATTTCCGGCCAGTTAGGAATTGCCCATACCCGTTGGGCCACTCATGGAAAACCCAGCACAGAAAATGCCCACCCTCATGTTTCCAGTGACTCGGTTGCTGTAGTCCATAATGGAATTATTGAAAATCATGAACAACTACGCACGAATCTGAAACAGGACGGCTATTTGTTTACTTCCGAAACGGATACTGAAGTCATTGTTCATAAAGTTCATCGAAACCTGAAAAACAGTGCCAATCTACTGGAAGCCGTCAAAAAGACCATTGCCAATCTTGAAGGGGCTTATGCCCTGGGGGTTATCAGTAAAGATCAGCCGGATACCTTGATTGCCTGTCGAAAAGGCAGTCCATTGGTAATTGGCGTGGGAATTGGCGAATATTTTATCGCTTCCGATATTGCTGCATTATTACCGGTTACCCAGCGCTTTATTTTTCTGGAAGAAGGTGATGTTGCCGAAATTAAGATTGATAGTCTGACAATTTATGATGCAGACGATCAGATAGTTGAGCGACCTGTTAAAGAGAGTAAACTCACTGCCGATTCGGTAGATAAAGGACAGTATCGCCACTATATGCTCAAAGAAATTTACGAGCAGCCATGGGCGGTTTCTCAAACTCTGGAAGGCCGGTTTATCGGCAATCGTTTTCAGGAAAATTCATTCGGCCACAAAGCGGGCGAGGTTTTTGATAATATCCGTTCAGTACAGATTCTGGCCTGCGGCACCAGTTATCATGCAGGGCTGGTGGCCAAATACTGGTTTGAAAAACTGGCCAGAGTGCCCTGCCAGATAGAAGTGGCCAGTGAGTTCCGCTATCGGAAACCGGTCATTGCAGACGATACTCTGGTAGTTACCATTTCTCAATCAGGTGAAACAGCCGATACATTGGCGGCATTGCAGGAGGCTAAAAAATTAGGCGTTAAATATGCGCTGACAGTTTGTAATGCACCTGAAAGCTCATTGGTCAGAGAGTCTGACCTGGTCATGATGACAAGGGCCGGCCCCGAAATCGGTGTGGCATCTACCAAGGCTTTTACCACACAACTGGTTTCCTTGTTGTTATTAGTCCTTGCGGTCGGCCGTCGCTTTGAATTATCAGAAGAGATGGAAAACAAAGTAGTGTCAGAACTGTTTTCCTTGCCGGGTAATTTAGAAAAAGCACTGCAACTGGATGAAGAAATAGAAGCCCTGTCACAGCAGTTTGCAGAAAAACATAATGCCTTGTTTTTAGGCAGAGGAACACAATATCCGGTAGCGATGGAAGGCGCATTAAAGCTGAAGGAAATCTCCTATATCCATGCAGAAGCCTATCCTGCAGGTGAGTTAAAACACGGGCCTTTGGCATTGATTGATGCAGAAATGCCTGTCGTTACCGTGGCGCCAAATAACACTCTGCTGGAAAAGCTTAAATCCAATATGCAGGAAGTCAGTGCCCGCGGCGGACAACTGATTGTCTTTATGGATGAAACGCTGGAGGCAGAAGAGTCCGATAATGTTCAGATTGTCAAAGTCCCCAAAGCTGCCAATATTGTTTCCCCAATAATCTATACCATCCCATTGCAACTACTCTCATACCACGTAGCCGTGCTTAAAGGCACTGATGTCGATCAGCCAAGAAACCTGGCTAAGTCGGTGACGGTTGAATAAACTTCATCTCTATCTTCGCTAAATGGCCATAAATATAATATGGCCGTTTAGTGGTCGTTACGGATAAACATGAACAGCCAGCCAGATGGTTTCTGTTTCTGCTGTTGTCCAGGCCACCCTGTGTTCAGTGTTTGATGGAATTAGCAGATAATCCCCTTGTTTCAATTCGACTATCTTTTCTGGTGTTTTAAATTCCAGCCTTGTCTGACCTTGTAGCAACAAAATCCACTCATCCTGAATTTGGCAATCCCATTGATTCTGAGCATAATAATGGCCTTTGGAAATAATTCTTTCAATCAGGATATTATGGGTTTGGAATAAAGATTGAAAGACTTCATTGGGCAAGGATTGAGGGATATTTTCATAAATATTATTGATTGATGCTGATTTCATGTTCAAATAAGATGGAGTGGTTACAATAATTGCAATTATAAAGACTATAGACAGCTCAATTAATGTCAACAACACCTATTCGATTGAGGATGGACGGTGTTACCAATAAACTGAGGGGGTGACATGAATAAAGAGATATTGCCTGTTATTTTCGACAAGGCTTCTACCATAGTATTACTGTTTCTTAAATGGTTTGATAAAGCCAGGGCAGTGGATTTTCTGGCTCCTTTACTGATGCGATTCTATCTGGCACCGGTATTTTGGATGGCTGGTACAAAGAAATTCATCAATTTTACCAGTACCGCCGAGTGGTTCGGCAACAGCGATTGGGGGCTGGGTTTACCGGTACCTTATTTATTAGTGATATTGGTGGGCTTGTTTGAAATTATCGGAGCCATTTGCTTATTCTTTGGCGTGGGTGTGCGTCTGATTTCTGTTCCCTTGATGATTATCATGGTGGTAGCAGCTGTCATGGTGCATTTACAAAATGGCTGGCTGGCAATTGCCGAAGGCAGTGGCATTTTTGCTAATGAAAGAACCGCCGGTGCCATTGAGCGATTAAACATGGCTAAATCAATCTTAAAGGATTATGGCAATTATGAATGGCTGACGGAAAATGGAAATTTTGTGGTGTTAAATAATGGAATAGAATTTGCCGCAACTTACTTTATCATGCTGCTGACGCTGTTTTTTATAGGCGGCGGGCGATTTGTCAGCGCTGATTACTGGCTAAGAAAAAAGTATATTTCGGAATAATTTTTTGGCTCAACAAGACAATGCTTAATAAACAGATGGATACGAAGGACTGGTTTTTGGAAATAACAGCCTGGGCCGATAAAAATCAGCTAAGCACAGAACAATTACCCAGGGATAAAAATCAATTATTAACTTTAACAGACTTATCTCTGGTGAACTGTCAGCTATCAGAACTGCCGGATGCGATAGGCTGTCTACCTCAGCTGGCTCAGCTGAATCTGAATAAAAATCA
>CAYLNS010000026.1:0-19966 GCA_964385115.1 uncultured Methylomarinum sp. | reverse complement strand
GCAATAAAATCAGGAATTATAGCCAGATATCCGGTAGGCTGGGTTGAGGGACGAAACCCAGCAAAAAGCCTTTGATCGTCCGTCCCCCAGCCCATTCTTCACATCACCCGATTGTAAAACCTAGCCGCATTTGCTGTCGCCGCAGTTCAGGCAGGTCATGCAGCCGTCCATTAATACCATGGCTTTGGTGTTACATTTTGCGCATAGCACGGCTTTTTCGGGGAAGCTGTTGTCTTCACCGTCCTGGCCGTGTTTGTCTTCAAATTCCTTGCGTTTTTCTGCCAGGAACTGTTTTTGCTGTTCGCTCAGTTCATCCGGTTTAATCATGCCGATGTGTTTCATGTGGGATTCTATGGCGTGACCGATTTCGGCGACCAGAGAAGGCATGAAGATACCGCCTTTTTTGAAGTAGCCGCCTTTCGGGTCAAAAACGGCTTTTAATTCTTCCACCAGAAAGCAGACATCGCCGCCTTTTCTGAATACGGCTGAGATAACCCGGGTTAACGCCAGCACCCATTGAAAGTGTTCCATGTTTTTGGAGTTGATAAACACTTCATAGGGGCGTCTTTCTTCATGCTCTGTACCTTCGTTTAATATCATGTCATTAATGGTGATATACAGCGCATGTTCTGATTGTGGGGTTTTGATTTTATAGGTTGAACCTAATAATACTTCCGGGCGCGCCATTTTTTCATGCATACTCTCCAGTTCGGGCTGGAGGGGTTCGCTATTGGCGGCTTCTTTTTTGTCGTCTTCTGTCAGGACTTTGTAGCTGACAATTTTTTGGGTGATTTTATGTGTCATAGGATTATCCGTTGATTCTTGCTTGATTTCCGCTGCCATTTAGAATTTTCCGTAATAGCCTTCTTTCAGTGCGTCAAAAAGGTTGGCGGCTGTGTGAATTTCACCGTCGTATTCCACTTCCTCGTTACCTTTTAATTCGACGACGTGGCCATCTTCCAGGGTGAATTGGTAGGTGGTGTTTTCCAAATCGGTTTCTTTGACCAACACGCCTTGAAAAACTTCAGGATTAAAGCGGAAGGTGGTGCAGCCTTTCAGTCCTTTTTCGTAAGCATACTGATAGATGTCCTTAAAATCCTCATAAGGATAATCGGTCGGAACATTGGCTGTTTTTGATATGGATGAGTCTATCCATTTCTGAGCGGCGGCCTGAATATCCACATGCTGTTTGGGTGTGATGTTATCGGCTGCAATAAAATAATCCGGTAATTGTTGGGCCGGGTCTTCACTGTAAGGCATGGCATCCGGGTTTATCAGTTCGCGATAGGCCAGCAGTTCATAAGAAAACACATCGACTTTTTCCTTGCTTTTTTTGCCTTCCCGAATGACGTTGCGGGAATAATGGTGGGCAAAGCTTGGTTCAATGCCATTACTGGCGTTGTTGGCCAGCGACAGGGAGATGGTTCCGGTCGGTGCGATGGAGCTGTGATGAGTAAAACGACTGCCCGTTTCGACCAGTTCATTGACCAGTTCGGGCTCCACTTCAGCCAGTTTTTGCATATAGCGGCTGTATTTGGCATGTAATATTTTGCCAGGGACTTTGTCTCCGATTTTGTATCCGTCTCTTTTCATTTCCGGACGTTTATGCAGCATTTCACCGGTGACGGTAAACATTTCTTCCATAATCGGTGCGGGGCCTTTTTCTTTGGCCAGTTCCAGTCCTTCTTTCCAGCCTTCTATCGCCAGCACTTTGGTGACTTCTTCGGTAAATGCAAGTGATTCCTGGTCGCCGTATTTTAAACCCAGCATGGTGACTGTTGAGCCCAGCCCCAGGTAGCCCATACCATGGCGTCGTTTGCTGGTGATTTCATGGCGTTGTTTTTCTAATGGCAGACCATTGATTTCGACGACATTGTCCAGCATCCGGGTAAAAATTCTGATGGTTTTGCGAAAACTGTCCCAATCAAAACCGGCATCCTGGGTAAAGGGTTTTTCGACAAAACGGGTCAGGTTGATGGAACCCAGCAGACAGCTTCCATAAGGCGGTAATGGCTGTTCGCCACAGGGGTTGGTGGCCCGGATATTTTCACAAAACCAGTTGTTATTCATTTCATTGACTTTATCAATCAGAATAAAGCCCGGTTCTGCATAATCATACGTGGATGACATGATAATGTCCCACAAACGTCTGGCAGGCATGGTTTTGCTGATTCGACAGGCAACCATCCCGGCCTCGTTGACGATATAGCCTTCTTTGTTGGGCAAATCGCGCCAGACTATCTGCTGTTTGTCATTCAAATCCAGTTGATCCAGCTGCACTTCTTTTTCTGTAACAGGAAATGACAATGCCCATTCACTGTCATTTTTAACAGCTTCGACAAACTCGCGAGTAATCAGTAATGACAGGTTAAACTGGCGCAGACGGCCGTCTTCTCTTTTTGCGCGGATAAATTCGACCACATCGGGATGGGCCACATCAAACGTGGCCATTTGGGCACCGCGACGCCCACCGGCTGAAGACACGGTAAAGCACATTTTGTCGTAGATATCCATAAACGACAACGGACCGGATGTGTAGGCTCCGGCACCGGAAACATAAGCATCTTTCGGGCGCAGGGTTGAAAATTCGTAGCCAATACCACAGCCTGCCTTTAAGGTTAAACCGGCTTCATGTACTTTGGCCAGAATATCATCCATGGAATCCTGAATAATGCCGGATACAGTGCAGTTGATGGTAGAGGTGGCCGGTTTGTGCTCCAGCGCGCCGGCATTTGAAATAATTCTACCTGCCGGAATGACTCCCTGCCGCAAAGCCCAAAGAAATTCTTTGTAGTATTTTTCCTGCCTGGCTTTGCCCTTTTCGACACTGGACAATGCCTTGGCGACTCTTTTATAGGTATCATCAATGGTTTCATCAACGGCCTGACCATCTTTGGTTTTCAAGCGATATTTGGTATCCCAAATATCCAGCGAGGCGCTTTGCAGGGGAATTTCATTAGCAGTTTTTTTAACGACATGAAGCTGTGCTGTCATAAATGATATCCTTTCGTTTCGATTTACTTTGTTAAACAATACAAGGCCTTAGACAAAAAAACGGCCTATTGCAGATGCATATATATTGTGCTTGATACAAATATTAGCACAACATATAGTGTTTCAAGAGCGATTTGACAAAAAAAACCACTTTCTTAAAAACAAAGAAAGTGGTTTCTCTTAAAATTCAACAGTTACCGTTTTTTTATGAAAAAAAACGGTGTCAATCAAACGGCAAACATTGCCGGTTACAAAATCAGCTCATGCTTAAATAGCGCTCCCCGGTATCATGAATAACTGTCACCACCGTTTTACCTGCGCCCAGTCTTTGTGCCACACGAATAGCCGCACAGACACTGGCACCTGAGGAAATTCCGGCCATAATGCCTTCCTCTTCAAACAATCGCCTGCGCATCAACAGCGCTTCGTCACTATTGACTTTTTCAATGTCGTCCAGCAAATCGACATCAAGATTTTTGGGAATAAAGCCGGCACCGATTCCCTGTATTTTATGTGGGCTGTGCTGCCCGCCCGAAATAACCGGCGACTCTTCCGGCTCTACGGCTACGATATTAACCGTGGACTTGCGTTTTTTCAGTACATCAGCAACACCGGAAATGGTCCCGCCGGTGCCCACGCCACAAACAAACGCATCAATCTGACCATCGGTGCCTGACCAGACTTCCTGGGCCGTGGTTTGTCTGTGAACTTCCGGGTTGGCCGGGTTTTCAAATTGTTGCGGCATAAAGCTGTTGCTTGTCTGCTGCAAAATTTCTGTTGCCTTGGCAATTGCGCCTTTCATGCCTTCTGGTCCGGGTGTCAAAACGATTTCGGCGCCAAACAGTTCCAGCAATTTTCTTCTTTCAACCGACATGGTTTCCGGCATGGTCAAAATACATTGATAGCCCCGCTGGGCGGCAACCATGGCCAGTGCAATGCCGGTATTGCCGGAGGTGGGTTCAATAATGGTTCCTCCAGGCTGTAACCGGCCTTGTTTTTCGGCATCGACAATCATCGCCAGGCCGATTCGGTCTTTAACCGAGCCGCCCGGATTTCTGGATTCCAGCTTTACATAAACGTCAGCCGCCTGTTCTGGAACAATTTTCTGAAGCTTAAGTAGCTGGGTATTGCCAATTAGCTGGGTTATGTTGTTGGCTTTTATCATTTTTATCTCCAGTTATGATTAATATGCGTAGCACCCCTGTTGCTGATAACGAGCTTTGTGGTTGTTATGATAACATCAATAAAATCAACCAGCCCAGGCAGGAATGAGTCTGAAAACTTTAAGGGAACATCGGTAAAAAACCCAGGAAACTAATAGGTATTTTAAATGTCATAGAAGATACGGAGATAGTATGGAGGCAGAATCTGGTTGTATTAAATCAGACTCTGCCTTTTTTTATTTCAGGATTCTTTCTTCAGTTTTTCTGCGATACGCTTATAGGCGCTCATCAACTCATCACCGATGACTTTAGTCGCTTCAATAACCTCCGATGCAGTCTCTTTGGTATCATCCAGAATATCTTCCAGAGGGTCTACAATTTCTTCAAACTTTTCTTCAGCTTTTTCCCATTCTTCTTTGGCCTCCATGCTGGCAAGATGCATTTGAAGCTTCAATTCATCTCTTTGCTGTTTCAGTGTTTCTGAAATTTCTTCAAATTCTTTTTTTATATCCATGATATCTCCAGTCTGTTTATCTAAAATGAAAAGGCGTAAACGCATCATTATTATGCTGTTTACAGGTTAAAAAGCGATAGCGTTTCTGATCAATATTAACTTCAATAGTTTCCAGGTTAGCGGTTCTTCTGCACCGGGTTCCTTTTGCCGTTGTCCCCTGACATTGATCTACATTCTGGGTTAAATCAACTACTTCCTCAGTTGCAGCAGATTCTGATTCGCTTGCAGTGGCTGGTTTTGCAGTCTCGACAGCTTTTGCCGGTTCAGATGCAGCCTTATGTTCGGCATGTGGCTCATGATGCCCTTCGACGGTTGCTTCTGCAATCAGTTGTTTACGAAATACAACCAGAACAATCGCTAATAACACAAAAGGCCACCACGCGATTCCTTGTGCCTCATTTTCTGCAGCCCAGGCAATATTGGTATTTAAAAAGATTGCGGTAAACGCCAAAAAGCCAGTCAATTTGTTTTTATTTTTCATAAAACTCCTCTTTATATTGTCAATTCAAATAAGAATAGCCTATCCCTATTACAATACCGTTTATCTTCAAGTTCAAGTATTCTTTTTATGATTTAAACCGTTATTTCCGCCAACAAAATACAGATAATTTCATGCCCTAATAAACCTGAAAACCACACAGAGAATTAATCAATATTAATCAATAGGTTACAGACCAACAACCTTATAATATTAAACTTAAGTTAATCACTTTCAGGACGATTATCATCAAACTCAATATTTTCAGCTCCGTTTAATATCATAAAGTGCCGGCCTTTCGCCCTTGAAATCAAGGTGACATTGGCTTGTTTTGCCATTTTTAACCCCATTTGAGTAGCGCCAGAGCGGGATAACAGTACAGGAATGCCCATCTGCGCGACTTTAATCACCATTTCCGAAGTCAGCCGGCCGGTGGTATAAAAAACCTTATCTTCCCCCTTCAAGCCGTTTAACCACATATGCCCGGCGATGGCATCAACGGCATTATGCCTGCCGACATCTTCGACAAAAAATTCAATTTTGTTCTGGCAACATAAGGCACATCCATGAACGGCTCCGGCTTTTTTATAGACCTCATTATGATGTTTTAACGCATTTAATAATGCATAGATATCGCTTTGCTTTAATTTAAGAGGCTGAACCCTAATATTTTTCAGATTTTCCATGAATTTTCCGTAAACAGTTCCCTGTCCACAGCCGGTGGTTACCGTACGATGCGCCAGTATTTCAGAAAAATCATGCTGACTTTGACGGGTAACAACGGCTACGGCTTCTGTTTCCCAATCGACCTGAACCACTTTTATTTCAGCAATATCTTTAACAAATCCCTGGTTTTTTAAATATCCCAATGTCAATAATTCAGGATATCCACCCATGGTCATCAAGGTCACAATCTCTTGTTTATCGACATAAATAGTTAAGGGCCTTTCTCCGACTAATTGAATTTGTCGCGGCTGACCTTGTTCATCAATAGCCGTGCAAGGAATCGAATCAGCCAGGCCGGAGTCGGATAACTGAGGTTTAAGCGTGTTATTCATGAATAAAGTTCCTCAAGCGCTTTTAAATCTTCAGGTGTATTAATATTTTTAAAAACTTCTTTATTATCAGAAAAATCCACTTTAACCAGTTTATGCTGTTGTAGCCAACGATCTATTTTTCGCTGGCCCTGGGCCAGATAGTCTTTCAGACTGTCTTTTAGTGAAGTATTCAGCGCTAAAAAAACGGGTTGCAGCCTTTCTCCGTCAAAAGCCACAGCGATATCAGCATCCCGGGCCTCTAGAGTATCCAGTAATTTTTGCAAATGGCTGGCTTTCATCAAAGGGGAATCACAGGGCATCACCAAAATAACCGGAGACCGGGTTTTTATCATGGCCGTATAAATCCCCGCCAATGGCCCGGAAAAATCCTGGGTTTCATCGGCAAAAACGGGATAGCCCAATTGTTGATATTCTTGTTGACTGCGATTGGCATTAATCAACACTTCATCCGCCACCTGCACCATGGCATTAATGGCATAGCTGACCATAGGGCGATTATTAAATAATATCAATCCCTTATCCTGTTGTTGCATGCGTCTTGCCAGTCCACCGGCCAGAATCACTCCAGTCACTTTTTTTTGCTCGCTCATAATGTTAAGCTTTATATAATGATGAGAATGATAATTGTCGCAGGCCTGCTGTTTATTGCAAGCTGTTCATTTCTGCAAAACAAGGACAGCCACAGTGAACAGGTCTATTATTATCAGCGTGAAACCACAAAGCCTTATGATGATGTGCTGGCCGAGCTGGAAGTGGCTATTGCTGAATATAATTTCCGTATCACCGGACACAGCCGTGTGGGTAAGGTCATCAGAGACAGAGGGGCCAAAAATTTTCCTGAATATGATACGATTCAATTTTGTAATCTGACACATGCCAGGACGCTGCTTGAGATTACGCCCCATGCCATCAGCTTCATGCCCTGTAATGTTGTGATTTATCAATTTAATGGCAAAACGCTGATTAAAACCCATTTATTGCCTGAGCACAGCGACAATCAAACACTCAATCAATTTGCTCAGAAAATGAACCTTAAACTAAAAGCTATTGTCGACTTTGCGGCAGATGAATAAACAACTCTATCAGGAATTATGATTAAAAAAATTATTTTCACCACTTCCCTCATTATTGTTACCGCTTGCAGTACGACAGCGGAAAAACCACAACCTGCTGAACCGGTCAGCTATATTGACCAGTATCCAACCCGGGATCGTGTGGAATATGTTCTGCAATGTATCGCCAAACATGGCGGTTTGAATTTTATCAACCAGTACGCCTGTGGCTGTAAAATCGATAAGATTGCCGAGAAACTGACCTTTGCCGAATATGAAGCTGCCACGACCTTTGGCTTTATGAGAAAAACACCGGGGGAAAATGGCGCGGCATTTCGTGACCCAAAGCAGTCAAAAACATTAAAAAAACGCTTACAGGAAGCTGAAGCCTATGCGGAAAAAATGTGCTTTGTGAAATAGAAGTATTGTGGCGAGGTTGTATTACTTTGTAGGGGTTGTATCATGAGACTTCCAACAGGATTAATGGCATAGATCGTAGTGACTAACACAGAGATTCCCACGCAGGAGCGTGGGAATGCTATGAATTTTCATGGCATTATTCCGTAGGGGCAATTCATGAATTGCCCCTGCAAATCGGGTAATCCGTTTGTAAAATCCCATACAAACCCCCACACCTCAATTTAAAACAAATCCACATCGCCCTCATCCATATTTTTCTGGGCTACGGCCCGACTTTCTCTGAGATGCCATTTGTTTTTCATTTCTGTCAATCTGTTTCTACCCTGCTTTAATTCATCAACCCAGTAATTTTTATCCGCACTTTTAAAGACCGAGAGAGAGACATGCATTTCATCAGCCAGAGCCTGAAAGTGCTGGACAATCGAGACCAAAAAGTCGATAGTTTGCCGGCTCAAATCTTCAAATTGCAGACTTCTGACAGCGGTATTGACTGATTGATCAATCTGTTGAGTCAACTGAGAAATTTCCTTTAATTTTACCGCCACTTCTTCATTTCTGGCAGTGACATCCGTCATCATTTTATTGAGCCGGGTTTTCGAATGAATGGCAACATCCATATCCTTGGATACCATATCGTTGATAATGGTCTTGGCTCGCTCAATATTATTCTTGGAGGTATTGACTACAGATTTAATCTCTTCACTAAATTTGTCTGAATTTTTCGATAAATTACGCACTTCATCCGCAACAACAGCAAATCCCCGCCCTGCTTCTCCGGCCCGGGCCGCTTCTATGGCGGCATTTAAGGCCAGCAGATTAGTCTGGTCCGCAATTTCCTGCAAATTACTCAGTAATTTCTCTATTTCCCCCATGCGGTTATCGACATGATTGATGGCTGTAAACATTTCCTGGCTTTGACTGTTCACCTGTTGAATATAATCCAGAAAAAAGTCAATAACCTCGGAGGTTTCCGTGATAAATTCTTTTAAACAAAAGCGGCATTGTTCAGCCTCTTCAGAATCTCTCTGATCAGACACCAGGCTTAATACCTCATCAGATTGTTTGGATATCAGCTCATGAAGATTGGTAAAACTGTTTGACATGGTGGATATTGCATCCGCCAGTACCGACTGTAATTGCAATAATTCCTGTTGAAAATATCGTGTTTCCTGATTAAAACAGCTATCCAAATCAGCAACATATTCATCAACCCGTTTATTTAACTCATAATTATGGTCTGCTTGTTGAACAGGCTGAGCATTTGCTTGTTGAATATACGACTGAAACAGCCAGCTGATAATAATCATCGGCACCCCCAACCAGAATACAATAGTTATCGGCAGCCAGATTCCTGCCAGTAATACCAATGCACTGAGGGTTAACGCTAAACTGTTTTTTCTTAAGATGTCAGTCATATTCATCTACGGCCATGAATTTATAATAATGCAATAATTTGTGCCGCTATTTTCTCCAATGGCACGACATGATCGGCCGCACCCAGTTTATAGGCTTCGCCCGGCATTCCCCAGACAACACTGCTGGCTTCGTCCTGAACAATATTCTTTGCCCCAGCATCGCGCATTTCTTTCATGGCGCTGGCGCCATCGGCACCCATCCCTGTCAGCATAACGCCAATGGCATTGCTGCCCACATTTTGCGCCACCGATTTAAACATCACTTCAACCGAAGGTTTATGGCGATTCACCAAAGGCCCGTCATTCAGCCGGCAGACGTAATGTACCCCATCTTTAACGACTTCCAGGTGTTTATCGCCGGGCGCAATATAAATATGTCCGGCTTCCAGGCGCTGATTATTTTGTGCAACACAGGCCGTCATCGCACCCGCCTGGTCGACATGCCTGGTAAACGATTCGGTAAATGCGGCAGGCAAATGTTGGGATACGATAATCGGAGGGGTTGAGGCCGGTAAGGTCCTGACAACATCTTTTAATGCCTCGGTACCGCCGGTTGAGGACCCAATAGCAATAATTTTATTGCTGGCTTTCAGCTTGAGCTCCGAAAGTTTTTGAACTGAGGTTTTGTTACTGGTTTTAGTAGCTGGCGCCGGCTTTTCCAAAGGTTTGACATTGGCTTTTGCCGCCATTTTGACCTTGGCAATAATATCATCGGCATATTCTTTAAGGGTATTACTGACATCGGTTTTAGGCTTGGCTACACAATCAACCGCGCCTAAGGCCATGGCTTCCAGGGTAATACTGGCACCTTGCTCTGTCAGGGTCGATATCATGATGACCGGCATGGGCCGCAGTCGCATCAGATTACGCAGAAAAGTTACCCCATCCATTTTGGGCATTTCCACATCGAGTGTCAGCACATCGGGATTGAGTTTTTTGATTTTCTCTCGCGCAATCAACGGGTCAGGTGCAGTTGCAATAACCTCAATTTGCTCATCAGAATTTAAAATCTGTGTCAACATCTGCCTTATCAGGGCAGAATCATCCACAATCAATACTTTTATTTTATTCATCACAATTAAAATAGTTCAATATCGCTTTCAACAGGTTCTTCCTTGAGTCTGGATTGATATTGCTTCTCTTGAGTGGCAATCGCATCACTATGTAAATCCTTAATTTTTTTCATTCGGACTCTGCCCGTCATCGGAAAATAATTGACTTTTCGCGGATAAATATCCCCTAAATCCTGGGATACCAGATTTAATGCTTCGGTGTCGACATATTCCAGTATAAACTCAATATTTTTTTGCCCGGTATTGCCTAAGGTGGCGATAATTTTTCCGCCCCCAAACAATTTAACTTCCAGGTTCTTGCGCTTACCACCGTGGCTTAAAATGGTATTGATTAAATGCTCCATCGCATAGTTACCATAGCGCATGGCCTGGCCGACGACATGTTCAGTTTTAGCCTGATGGACCTTGGTTTCTGGCAACATAAAATGATTCATACCACCTATTCCAAGCTTGGAATCTCTTATGCAGGCGGCAATACAAGACCCCAACACCGTCGTCACCATTTCATTTTCAGTGGTAACATAGTATTCTCCAGGCAATATCTTGGCAGCCACAATGTTATTTTCTTTATCCCAGTAACGTTTTATCTTTTCAAAACCGGGTAAGGAAGGCGCTGGGATATCCCGTTTCATACTGTCTCCTATGATTTAATCTTCTTGTAAATGGTATTGCCTATCAGCTCGAATCCGGTATCCAGCTGATGCAAGGATTCCGAATGTCCGATAAATAACCGATGACCAATCGGTAGTAACTGCGCATATCTTCGGGCCAGTTTTTCTTTGGTTTCTTTATCAAAATAAATCAAAACATTGCGGCAGAAAATGACATCGAAAGGCCCCTTCATCGGCCAGTCTTGCATCAGGTTTAATTGATTGAACTGTATCAGCTGTTGTAATTCTGACACCACTTTGACTTTATTGGCATTAGTGCCTTTGCCCTTCTTGAACCATCGGGATAAACGTTGCTGAGATAAACCGGATACCCTGTCCACCGGATAAACACCACTGGCCGCTGTCTGTAACACCTGCGTATCGAGATCGGTTGCAAGGATTTTTATCTGCCAATCACTAGGGATATTCTCTTTTAAAGTCATGGCAATTGAATACGGTTCTTCCCCTGTGGAACAGCCTGCGGACCAGATTTTTATTTGTCTGGAACCTTTGTTCTTAGCCAATAATTCCGGGATGACAGTATCTGCCAGATATTCAAAATGATGATTTTCTCTGAAAAAAGAGGTTAAATTGGTCGTAACGGAATTAATGAATTCGGTAAATTCACTTTCCGGGTTCTGTTCCAGATACTGGCAGTATTCCTTGAAGTTTTTAAGCCTTAATGCTCTGATGCGTCTGGCCAGACGCGAATAAAACATATCAAATTTATCATCATTTGCCAGAATACCTGAATGCTTGTTTGAGAGATTTCTCAAAAAGTTAAAATCATCCCAGGTATATTCAAACTCCCTTTTTTTTGCCTGTTCATTCATGATTAGAAATCCAATTAATTGGTCTTAAAAAAATCCGGCATCTGCTTTATCCACCCCTAACATTTCCGACATCCCCAACAGTTCAGCAGCCTCAATAAAACGCTCAGATGGAAAATCAAAAGATACTTCTTTATTGTCATTCATCGCCGAATGTTTTAATACCAATAGCAACTGTAAACTGGAAGTATCAATACTGCTGACTTCTGAAGCATCAATTTCAATTTTGTCATGCTGCTGATAAACGGCAAATATTTGCTGATGTAAATCAGAAACATTTTGAATATTCTGGGTAGACTCCAAGCTGATAACATTAGTTGATACAGCCTGCTTTTCAACATCTTCCACACCCTGCTCTGTTTCTGTCTGTACTTCACCGGTTGGTGAGGATGACGGTTCAGTGGTTGTGTTTTCTTCCATATCATTTTCTGATGGGGAGACATGTGTTTCAGTAGGCGTATCATCAGTACGGTTCTCAGAGTCATTCATTGCCTCACCGCTTTCATCGCTGTTGTTTTCCACCCATTCGGAAGCCGCATCAATTTTAGCGTCGATTTCACTGGCCACTAAGGTTTCCGCCTTATCCTCAGATGGCTGCCCGACTTTGTCTGTATCGGCTTCCCGGGACTCAGGCTCACCGTCCATCCAGGCTAACGGGTCAAAACCAATCAAGCTGTCATCTTCTTTTGCCGCCATTACATCACCTTTCCTTCCAAATAATCATTGGCCAATTGCCTGAAGTCTCTGGCAGAACGACTGCCGGGCTTATATTCCAGGACGGTTTTACCCAAACCCGGGCATTCTGCCAATAAAGCGGCTTCCCGGATAACTGTCGCCAGAATCTGTCGGGGGAAATGTTTTTTTAAAACCGCCAGCACTTCTTTGGAAATACGTCTCGTCGTCGAGAACCTGGAAATTATCAACATTTGTTTATATTGTTTTTTCAGCACTTTTTCAAAATGTTTAATCGTGCCCAGTAAATGCGAAAGTCCCTGTAAGGCCAGAAAATCACTGCTCATCGGAATCAGTATTTCATCGGCTGCAAACAATGCATTAGCCACCAGAATGCCGGAAGACGGCGGACAGTCAATAAAAACAAAATCATGGTCATTTAAGTGCTCATGCAAGGCGCGTCTTAATAAATCTCCTCGTTGGGCTCCACCCTCAGTTAATTCTTCAATGTCTCTAAGTCCGATTCCTGCAACCACCAGTTTAAGATTCTCTCTTACGTTAATTGTTTGTTGCTCAATATCGGAATTTCCCAACATCACCTGATCAATCCCTGTGGTTTGGGGCTTGGTAACACCTAATGAAATTGCCAAATGCCCCTGAGGGTCCAGATCAATCACGGTGACCTTAAATCCTTTTTGCGCCAGGGCAAAACTGAGATTAGCGGTTGTTGTGGTTTTGCCCACGCCGCCTTTCTGGTTTAATACTGCAACCACACGAGTACTCATACCAAGTCTTCAAGTCCGTTAAATTCTTCTGAATTCAATAAGCGATCAACATTGAGCAATAAAATCATCTTTTCATCGGCGACATACATACCCCGCATATAGCGGGTATCAATTTTAGAGCCGAAATTAGGGGCTTCTTTAATCTTTTCCAGGGAAATATCCAGGACATCAGAGACCGAATCAGCCACGATGCCTAAAACATGCTGCCCGCATTCATCCTGTACACTGAGTACGATAACAACCGTGGTCGGTGAATACTCACAGGACTCCATCTTGAACCGTTCTCTTAAATCGATAATCGGCACGATGGTTCCCCGAAGATTTAATGCCCCTTTTATAAAGGAAGGCATATTAGGAATTTCCCTGACCGGCTCCCAGCCTCTGATTTCCTGTACTTTTAAAATTTCAACACCATAGGCTTCTTTAGCCAGCTCAAAGGTCAGAAATTGTTCAATCCCTTCATTACCTAAAATAGCCTCATTCATGGTCTGTTCGCTTCTCGTGTTTCGAGGTCATAGTCATTGCTTTAGAAATCTTCCCATTCATCATCTGAAGAAGCTGTACTCGTTGCTGTTTCAGTTACCTGTGGAGTATTTGTTTGTACAGAGCGCTCCACACTGTTAGCCTGATTGCTTGGTGGCATTGATGGCGCACCACCTGTAGCACTCCCTTTTACTTTAAAAAAGCGTAACAGCTGTATCATGGTTGAAGATTGATCGGTCATGGATACACTGGCAGCAGATGCTTCTTCAGCCAGCGCCGCATTTTGCTGGGTAATTTCATCCATCTGCGAAACCGCCAGGTTAACCTGGGAAATACCGGCCGATTGCTCGGCGCTGGCCGCAGCGATTTCTGAAACAATGTTGCCCACTTTTTTAACACCATCCACAATTTCATTCAGTGCACTGCCCGTCTCATTAACAAACTCAGTTCCTGAACGAACTTTTTGAACACTATTCTGGATAAGTTCCTTACTTTCCTGAGCCGCTGTTGCACTACGTTGAGCCAGGTTTCTGACTTCGGTGGCAACCACTGAAAAGCCACGCCCCTGCTCACCGGCTCTTGCCGCTTCAACCGATGCATTCAATGCCAGCAGATTGGTCTGGAAAGCAATTTCATCAATCACACCAATTATTTCAGCGATTTTATTACTGCTTTCATTGATTTCCTGCATCGCAGAAATGGCCGACTTGACCACACCACCGCCTTTCTCTGCCAGTTTCCCGGCATCATCGGCGAGTTGGTTGGCTTGCTGGGCATTATCGGCATTATTTTTAACGGTACTGGTCAACTCTTCCATGCTTGAGGCAGTTTCTTCCAGATTCGCCGCCTGCTGCTCAGCCCGCTGAGATAAGTTATCATTGCCTGTGGCAATTTCCTGAGCCGAATTGCTGATAAATTCCGCGGCTTCAGTAATTTGCCCGACAATTTCATTCAACTTGTCTATGGTGCTATTAATACTTTCCTTACATTCCAGATATACGCCCTGATATTCCCTGTCAATACGATTATTCAAGTCTCCATTAGAAAGACTCTGCATGGTATTGTTAATATCACTGAAGACATTTTCTATCACATTGGCCAGTTCATTGATGCCTTCACTCAGCTTGGCAAAAAAGCCCTCTTTGTCTTCCAGGTTGATACGTTTATCCAGCTGTCCAGCTTTGACGCTTTCAATAATTTCAGCGATTTCCTCCTGAATATTGACCTCTTTGGTCCGGTCTCGCCATTCCACAACAATACCGATTCTTTCACCCTCTTCCGTCATAACCGGGTTGGCCACAATATCCATATAATGTCCGCCAATCATTAAGGTTGACCGGAATGTTGAACTTAATTTGTCCAACATGCCGCGCTGATGAGCAGGATTTTTATGGAAAACATCAATATTTGTGCCTAACAGTTCACTCGCTTTAAAATCCGGCAATTGTTTTTGAATATCCGATTCCAGCTCGGTAAACATCTTCAACACGGTTTTATTCATATAAATAATTTCATAATTATTGTTGGCCACCATGACACAGGACTCAACATTATCTAGCGCCTGCTGAATTCTTCCGGAATTAATGGCCTGATCGCGACTTTCTGCCAAATCGACATTCATCTTGACCTGCATGGATTGCAATGATCTCAGCAACTCTCCAAACTCATCTTCCGCATCAAAATTAAACTCATTTCTAAAATGACCTTCATTAAGACGTTTAAATGTATTACTGATAATCTGAGTCTGATTTTGAAAATATTTCAGCAATCTCCAGGAAATTACAAAAACGATTACGATAATCAGTAAGATAAAGGCTAACGTGGTATATAAATTTTGTTTGATACCTGAAACTCTGTCTTTCAATAAGCGTTGCAGGTTTTCTGCGGTATCATCATACAAACCACTGGCCATGGCCATATTCTCAGCTCCGCTTGCAAACAGCTGACCACTGCCAACCACAGCCCCCGACTCAAAAGTATTGATTTTTTCAATAAACTGATTAATACCTTGTTGCAACCGTGTATTTTCAGTTTCAAATACATTGGCAAGGGTTGTATTCTGTTTAACCGCAACATCCATATCATGCAATACATCAGTTAAAAGATTCCGGACATCCTTTTTCATTATTGTCAGCTTGACCCGCTCAGACTGACTTAAAACATCCTGTCCAGCCAAACCCGCCGCATAGCTTTGCAATACTCCCAAGGCCTCCATCAACGCAGGTATTTTGGTTACCTGCATATCCATCAGATAAAAACTATCCAAATCCGGATCCAGTATCAGGTTAGAGTTATCACCAACGGTTTGCATCAGCTCAAGAGTATGATGAATTAACTCGGTATGCCGGCTAAAACTTTGTTCTGTACTCAGTTTCTGACTGTCTATTTGTAACTGATTCCATTCTTTTTTAAGATTTTGCCAAACAGCACCAACTTTTAACTGAGTTCCATAACGTTGCTCCATTGCATCGACTGATTTGATGGCGTTATCTATACCGGTTTCCACAGTAAACAATTCAGATGCGATACTGTTCTGACCTTTTTTCAGTAACAGGTGACTTAGTCCACGATGCTTGATGACTTCTTGTTCAAATGTTTTCAACGGAGCCAGGTATTCCGAGCCCACTATCTCTTTTGAGGTAAAATCAATATTCTTGTTTTTTTCCTGAACCAGAAAATACATCAAAACCAATGCAGGCAGGAGCAATAAACCCCCGGTTAAAATCATTTTGTTAACAAATGATAATTTTCTGGTGAAATTGAGCTTATGCAATAACCCTGTAGGCCTTAACGAAGCTTCCTTACGTTTAATCTTGTCATATAACGCTTCCGCATCCCGAATTTGCTCGCGGCTGGGCGCATAACGGCAGGACATATAAGAAACCAGGCGGCCATTTTCATAAATAGGGGTAACATTCGCCTCTACCCAATAATAGTCGCCAGATTTAGTGCGGTTTTTTACCAGCCCCACCCAGGGTTTTCCCTGCTTAATGGTATTCCATAAATCTTCAAAAGCTTCTGACGGCATATCAGGATGCCTGACAATATTATGGTTTTTACCCACCAGTTCCGATTCAGAAAAACCACTAATATCAACAAAAGCTTCGTTGACCTTGGTAATAATGCCTTTTGGATTGGTTTCGGTGACCAGTATGGTTCCTTCTTTCATCAGAACTTCATGATCCGTGACTGGCATATTAATTTTCATTGCATAACTCCTGATTCACCAAGCTTTTCAGATTGTTGTATCGTTTTATTCATTATCTTCATCCATCCCTTCCAATTTCAGTAATTTTTCCACATCCAGCAACATGACCATTCTGTCATTGACGGATGCCAGTCCATTGATAAATTCGGTACTGACTTTTGTGCCAAAATCAGGGGCTTTTTGGATTGTGAGTTTATCGACATCAACCACATCTGACACCGAGTCGACGACTACCCCCATCGTTCTGGATTGCGCCTGTAATACCACCACAACAGTTAAAGGTGTGTAGTCCATATACTTCAATCCAAAGCGTTGTCTTAAATCCACAATGGGCACAATTGAGCCACGTAAATTAACCACACCCTTTTCATAAGCGGGAACATTCGGAATCCTGGAAACAGGTTCCCAGCTTCTTATTTCCTGAACACTTAAAATATCCACCCCGTATTCTTCATCGCCTAGACTGAAACTTAAAAACTGGACTGCATTTTCCAGTCTGGTCTCTTCATCAAGCGATTCTTGTTCATTTGTGACTGCTGCTTCTGCCATAATAATAGTCGTGATTAATGATTAGATAAGCGTACTAATCCCGGAATATCCAGAATTAAAGCCACTGAGCCATCGCCTAAAATAGTGGCTCCTGAAATCCCTTCTATTTTGCGGTAGTTTGCTTCCAACGATTTAATGACCACTTGCTGTTGACCAAGCAAATCATCGACAAACAAACCACATTTTTCGCCCTGCCCTTCTACGACGACCAGCAGTCCTTCAGACAAACGTTTAGCCTGTGCAGATTGAATATTAAAAATCTCATGCATTCTGACAATGGGTAAATATTCTTCCCGCAGACGGAAAGTCTCTCCTTTGCCGGCTACCCTGTTTACCTGGTCTTCGGTGATATTGATTGATTCAATAATTGAGCCTAACGGTACGATATAGCGTTCATCACCCACCGCCACCGACTGCCCATCCAGAATCGCCAGAGTTAAAGGCAAGTGAATTGAAATAATAGTGCCTTTGCCCAGTTCAGAATCAATTTCAATACGGCCACCTAAGGCCTGAATATTTCGTCTGACCACATCCATACCAACCCCGCGGCCGGAGATATCAGTTAATTTCTCGGCCGTTGAAAAACCCGGCATAAAAATCAATTCATAGGTTTGCTGATCGGTCAGGATGGCATCTTCTTCAATCAGCCCTTTTTCAATCGCCTTGGTTCTTAAAATATCCTTATTTAAGCCTTTACCATCATCCCTGACCTCAATGACAATATTACCGCCTCGATGATAAGCTTCCAGGATAACCGTCCCATGCTCAGGCTTTCCTGCTGCAAGACGCTCTTCAGGCATTTCTATGCCATGATCCAGGCTGTTTCTGACCAGATGAACCAGTGGATCGCTGAGCATTTCAACTACAGTTTTATCAACTTCAGTTTGCTCCCCAATCATCACCAGTTCAATTTTTTTGCCCAGCTTGCTGCCGGTATCATGAACCAGACGAGGAAAGCGACTAAAGACGAAGCTGATAGGAAGCATGCGAATATTCATCACGCTTTCCTGGAGTTCACGAGTGTGTCTTTCCAATTGTGACAGACCGTTTTTTAACTGATCCAGTTTGCTGATATCAAAATGCTCACCCACCAGACTCAGCATCGACTGAGTGATTACCAGTTCACCGACCATATTAATCAATGTATCAATTTTGCTGGTATCCACACGAATGGAACTGGAGCCTTTTTTTGCCGCTGGTTTTTTTTCGGCTTTGGCTTCAGGCTTTTTAGCCGGAGCTGGTTTTTTGGTAGAGGATTGAGCCGGCTCGGATACAGCTGATTGTTTCTCTGGTGCAGATGGGGGATTTTCTGATGAACCATCACTCGCTTCTTCCTGCATTAACGGCTGGATGGCGAAATCACATTCATCTTCCACCCAGGAAAAAACATCTTCAATGTCCGGCAGAGCAACATCCCCCTGTACCTGGAGTTTCCAGGACAGATAACAGTCTTCCGGTTCAATATTTTGAAAATCGGGCAATCCCTGTAAATCCAGGCTGACTTTAAGGTCACCCAATTCCTTAAGTTCTCTGAACATTCTGACCGGATCATTGCCGCTTTGCATCATTTGCTGATGAGGACTGAAAGCAATACTCCACCCCTGAGCCGGTAAGGACTGTACTTCTGTTGTATTGTCGTCCTGTTCGGGAACGGCTTCTGCCTGCACTGCCGACTGGCTTCCTCCATTGGCCAATTCGGTTTCCAGGGCTTTTTTATGTTCTGCAACACTTTGTTCGTCAACTTCGCTTTCATCCTGAATTGCGGTCAACATCTCTCGCAGACAATCCACCGAGCCTAATAAGACATCAACAGCCGATTGCGTGACCTGTCTACGACCATCACGCATTTCATCCAGCAGGGTTTCCATGACATGGGTAAAATCAGAAACTGCGGTAAAGCCGAAAGTACCGCTGCCCCCCTTAATAGAGTGAGCCGCACGAAAGATGGTATTGATTTCTTCGGCATCCACATCTCCCATATCCAGATTCAGTAATCCGGATTCCATTGCATCCAGGCCTTCGAAACTTTCTTCGAAAAACACCTGATGAAACTGGGCCATATCAATTGACATAGGAATTTACCTATTCTGTTCAGTCGTCAATATAAGCAAACCGCTTATCCCAGCACTTTGTTAATAGTTTTCAACAGCTGATCAGGATTAAATGGTTTGACAATCCAACCCGTTGCCCCTGCCGCTTTACCCTGCTGTTTCTTATCCATGCCCGACTCCGTCGTCAGCATCAGCATCGGTACAAATTTATAATCCGGTAATGCGCGCAGTTCCTTAATCAATGTAATCCCATCCATATTGGGCATATTGACATCGGTTACAACACAGTCAAATTTCTGGGATTTGGCTTTATTTAAAGCATCGACACCATCCACCGCATCAACAACACTATGACCCGCACCTTTTAAGGTAAACGAGACCATTTGTCTCATGGAAGCTGAATCATCAACCGCAAGAATAGTCGCCACAATTATCTCCTCTCATTTTCAAACAAATTATGATTATTACTTCACGTAATTGTCTTTTGAGTTTAAGTGTAGACGATTTGATTTTTTTTGTAGGAAAGCTGAAAAATAAATGCTGGGGATTCAGTAAAGGAATATCATCAAAA
>CAYLNS010000025.1:15309-20390 GCA_964385115.1 uncultured Methylomarinum sp. | reverse complement strand
CTTTTACCTGTATTATCAGGCTGCGCCCAAAATTCTCCGTCTCATACTGCATTTCAGGAAACACCACCCTCCATTCTAAACATTGATACCCCTTTAGTTGAGCAAACTGCCTTACTCAGCCCAAAACCAGAAAAAACGTCTCAAAAACAAAGCATTTCTTTTGAACCCGATAATATATGGAGTCGACTGCTATCACTGTATCAGTTACCCGAAATAGAACATGAGAGAATCGACCAGCAATTAAACTGGTATCTGAAACATCCCCGTTTTTTAACCAAAATCCAACAAAGAGCCGTTCCCTATCTGCATTTTATTCTGGATGAAATTGAAGCCAAGAATATACCCGGTGAATTAGCCCTGCTTCCTGCCATCGAAAGCGCATTCAGCCCGGAAGCCTATTCATCAAGCCGTGCTGCGGGACTATGGCAATTCATCCCTTCAACAGGACGTTATTTCGGCTTAAAACAAAACTGGTGGTATGACGGACGCAAGGATGTTATTGCCTCCACCCAGGCTGCAACACTTTATTTAAAACAACTTAGCCAGGAATTTAATGGCGACTGGTTATTGGCCCTGGCATCCTACAATGCCGGAAAAGGCAATATTCGCAAGGCAATCCGAAAAAACCAGAAAAAGGACCTGCCAGCAGACTACTGGTCTCTAAAACTCAAGCAGGAAACCATGGACTATGTTCCCCGTTTACTGGCCATTGCAAAAATATTTGCCAACCCGGAAAAATATAATGTCACATTGTTAGACATTCCGGACCAGCCTCATTTTGAGGTGGTTGATATTGAATCACAACTGGATCTGAGCAAGGCTGCTGAACTGGCCCAAACCCCAATTGAAGAATTCCTTAAATTGAATCCGGCTTTTCATCGCTGGAGTACTGCACCTGACGGTCCTCATAAACTCCTGATACCCGCCCAGCGCGCCGATTTATTCAAAGAAAAGCTGGCAAGCCTTTCCGATCAGGACCGAATGAAATGGATTCGTCATAAAGTTAAGCCTGGCGAAAGTCTCAGTCTTATTGCGAAAAAACACAATACCTCCATCAGATCCATTAAAGAAAGCAATCACCTGAAAAGCTCTCGAATTAAAGCGGGTCAGCGCCTGTTGATACCCGTTTCTCACAAAGCCCGAAAACTGCCGGCGCTTGCCCGGAACAAAAGATTTAGAAAAAGGATTTATACCGTTAAAAAAGGAGACAGTTTCTGGCGCATTGCCCGCAAATACTCGGTCACTTCAAAACAATTGGTGCGCTGGAACCGTTTGTCTACCAAATCACCATTACGTCCTGGACAACGGCTGATTATCAAAACCGGAACATAATACCCGCAACAATTTTAAAATATTTGGAAATAGCCCTATTCCTAAGGCATAATAAGCCCAGGCACACTAATTCAGGGCGAGTATGTCAGAAGAACCCAGACAATCCAGCAGGCGTCAGACTGAACGCCGTTGTCGTGAGCGAAGAGTCATTCCTTATGAATTTGGCACGCCCGAATGGATTGCCGCTATTTCACAACAATATCTGTTGTGGCCCAAAGAGGACAGGCGTAAACGGGACCGCCGCCAACGGGATCGGAGAAGCGCTAATCGTCGCAGAAAATTCGGAAAACCCCGGACTTTTTCAAAACCACTTTCCAGTTTACAGAATTTGTTAACGGAAGAAGAAAAGCAAATGCTGCATGATTTACTCTCCTCCGATGAGATTGTGGATATCCATAATAAAACCTGAATCGTAACGATTCTGCCTGATAATTTAACCAAACCTGCTTATAACCACTCAGCGTAATAAAAAATATAAATACATTTTACTATCAGTAACTTACAGAAGACGTGTATGTAACAGGGATGTGTACAGCATCTTCTGGAGTAAGGGACTGATAGTAAACACCTGAATACGCTGATCAGCTCCCCTTAACGCTTATTTTTCCAGCAAATAGCCTGATAGTTTAAGCTCTATATTTCGGGGGTTTTCACCTTCGGCAATGGAACGTATGCCTTCCATCATCATCTCACGACTGCTTGAAATAATTCTTACCTGATTTTTCAGCTTATTGGCAACCGGCAGAAAAAACAGATTGGCAAATCCCACACCATAAATAGTCGCAACAAAAGCAGTGGCAATACCCGTGCCCAGCAATTCAGGATTAGCCAGATTCTGCATTACCTGAATCAAACCAATAACAGCCCCTAAAATCCCAATGGTTGGCGCATATCCCCCCATCGCGTTATAAACATTGGCTGCCTGAAAATCCATCGCTTCCCGGGTACTGATTTCCACTTCCAGACAACCCACAATCACTTCCGGTTCATTACCATCAACCAGCAAATGCAAACCTTTAACAGCAAAAGGGTCTTGTTCTTTCTCCACAACCCCTTCAAGCCCCAGCAAGCCTTCTTTGCGGGCCAAAGCACTCCAATCCACCACCTTTTTAATCTGCTTTTTCAGATTAATCTGTTCGGGCCAGAGTATCCAGCGAAAAATTTTTATACTTTGCCAAACCACTTTGGGAGGAAACTGCAACAGCGTGGCCCCCAAGGTTCCACCTATCACAATAATAAAAGCATGAACATTAAACAGAAATGAAAGACTTCCACCACCGAGTGAATTACCCAGAATGATTGAGGCCGCGCCAATGATAATACCGACAATGCTTAACAAGTCCATTAGCTTAGCATTTTAAATTGTTTGGAAAGAGTGTCCAGACTGACAATTTCATCGGCAAGATTTGCCTCGACAATGGCTCTCGGCATCCCGTAAATCGTACTGCTGTCTTTGTCCTGAGCCCAAATGGTTGCACCTTGTTGCTTTAACTGTCGTGCCCCTTCCCTGCCATCAGAACCCATCCCGGTTAAGACAACCGCCAATACTTTTCCATTAAATTCTCTGGCAACGGATGCAAATGAAATATCGACACAGGGACTAAAAAGTTCTGACTCCTGTTTTTCACGGATATTGACAACATACTGGTTTAATTTTCTGCCAATCTCCATCTGCATTCCTCCTGGACATAGCAAAGCCTGTCCCGCTTTTAATGTATCCCCTGCCTGTGCCTGTTTGACTTTGATTTTACAAAGCTGATTGAGTCTTTGAGCAAAACTCTCGGTAAAATTTTTTGGCATATGTTGCATGATTAAAACAGGCGCCGAAATATTTTCCGGGATTTCTTTTAAAATTTTTTGTATGGCAACCGGCCCGCCCGTGGAAGCTGCAATCAAAATCAAATCCGGATTACCCGGATTAACAACAGAGGTATTTTTATTCGCACTGAAACGCCGGGTGTTTAATGTTTTACTTTGTACCGCTACCAGCTTTAAGCGTTGCCTGATTTTGAGCTTTGCCGCTTCATGATTATCATCAATATCATTCAGTGATTTAGGCAAAAAATCGACTGCACCGGCATTTAAAGCATCCAGAGTGGCCTGGGCGCCGACCTGGGTAGCGGCAGAAAACATCAATATGGGCGTGGGTCTTTGCTGCATAATCTGTCTGACGGCGGAGATACCATCCATAACCGGCATTTCAACATCCATGGTAATGACATCCGGTTTATATTCTGCAGTCATTTGTACGGCTTGCTCACCATTCCCGGCAATACCCACGACCTGAAATAAGTGATGCTCCTCCAATATCTGTTTTAATCGATGACAGATAAAAGCCGAATCATCGACAATCAATACACGAATAGCCATCTTAATATTGCATTACGCAGCTATAGTCAGGCTGCATATTTGGTCATCAAACCCGGCACATCCAGAATCAGTGCAATTTTCCCGTCTCCGGTAATGGTTGCACCGGACAAACCATCCAAACCATGTAATTTAGCGCCCAGCGGTTTAATCACCACTTCTTCCTGGCCAATGAGCTGATCAACCACAAAACCTATCTGCCGACCTCCAGCATTGACCACCACTACATGTCCTGCCTCGGTTTTTTTATTGAGAACATAGTCCGGATCATTCACCAGCCACTCACTTAGATAAAACAAAGGCAATGCCTTTTCCCTGACCATAACAACCTGCTGACCATCGACGACGTTGGTATTTCTCAAGTCCAAGTCCAGAATTTCAAGCACACTGGCCAGAGGTAATGCAAAGTTCTGACCGCCCAGCACTACCATTAATGTCGGCATAATAGCCAGTGTCAATGGTACTTTAATAATAATGGTGCTACCCACACCTTCCTCGGAGTCAATTTCCACGACACCATTCATCTGGGTAATACGAGTCTTGACAACATCCATGCCGACACCGCGCCCTGACACATCGGATATTTCAGTTTTTGTGGAAAAGCCAGGCAAAAAAATCAGGTTATAACATTCTTTGTCATCGAGTCTCGCGGCACTTTCCTCATCCATCAAGCCCTTTTCAACAACCTTGTTCCGTAAGGCATCAGGATTCATCCCTTTTCCATCATCCTTAATCGACAATAAAATATGATCGCCTTCTTGAGAAGCGGTCAAGACCACCAGACCTTCTCTGGGTTTACCCACGGCCACCCTTTCTTCGGGTGATTCAATACCATGGTCCACCGCATTTCTAACTAAATGCACCAATGGATCGGCCAAGGCTTCCACCAGGTTCTTGTCCAAATCGGTATCTTCCCCCACCATTTCCAGCCGAATTTCTTTTTTCAAACTTCTGGCCAAATCCCTGACCACCCGAGGGAAACGGCCAAAAACTTTTTTAATGGGCTGCATCCGGGTTTTCATGACCGACAATTGCAAATCAGCCGTGACAACATCCAGATTGGAAACCGCTTTTGAAAAATCCTCGTTACTTCCAGAATTCGCATTCAAGGTCTGAAAACGGTTTCTAACTAAAACCAGCTCGCCGACCATGTTCATGATTTCATCCAGCACCTCAGTATCCACCCGGACGGTTGTTTCAACCTGGGGCGCCGGTTTTGCCGCCTTGGCAGCTGGTGCGGCTTTAGCCGGCTTGGAGTCTGCGGCCTGTGTTTGTTGAGGTTTACTGGTTTTTGCCGGTTTTTCTACTTTTGGCGTCTCTTCCGGCTTTTCTGATTTTACGGGTTCTGAAGGCTTAACAACCTCCGGCTTGAATTTTCCTTT
>CAYLNS010000025.1:3942-15209 GCA_964385115.1 uncultured Methylomarinum sp. | reverse complement strand
TTTCTGATTTTACGGGTTCTGAAGGCTTAACAACCTCCGGCTTGAATTTTCCTTTGCCGTGTAATTCATCCAGAACTTTTTCAAATTCCTCTTCGGTAATTTCGTCTGAATCTGATAATTGCTGCTGCATTTCTTTGGCAGAGTTTTCAGAATCATTTAGGTTTTCGGTCGAAAACTGGCCCTTGCCATGCAATGAATCCAGTAAGCTTTCAAACTCTTCTTCGGTGATTTCATCATTCCCGTCAGCCGGATTCGCTTCAGTCTCTCCGGCCGCCACATCCAGCATGGATTCAAATTCCTGCTCGACAACATCAGCGACATTTTCAGGATCAGCAATAGAAGCTTCTTCCACAGGGCTCTGTTCAGTGGCAGTTTCTGCCGGTGTTTCCACCGGAGCATCCTCTGCCGCCGCTTCCGGTTTGGTAAATTTGAGTAATGTTTCCAGCAAGGCAGGATCAGCCTCTTCCGGATCATTCCCGGCCCTGATCTGGTCAAACATATCCGTGACCACGTCAACGACCTGTAAGATGGCATCCATCAATTCAGGTGTGACCGAACGCTCTCCCTGGCGCAGGACATTAAATACATCTTCCGCTTTATGACAAACATTGACCAAGGGATCAATGGCTAAAAACCCGGCGCCGCCTTTTACCGTATGAAAGCTTCTGAAAATTCCATTAAGCAAATCAAGATCATCAGGCGACTGTTCAAGATCAACCAGTTGTTCGCCTAACGCATCCAGTATTTCCCCGGCTTCCAGCAGAAAATCCTGTAAAATTTCATCATTCAGATCAATCGCCATGATTTATCCTCTAAAACCCCAGACTTGACAGCAAGTCATCCACTTCATCCTGATTACTGGCCACATCTCCGGCTTTATCATCCACTCCGGGTACTACCGGCCCTGGTAACTCTTTCTCTACCGTTTCATTAGACTGGGATTTCTTGCCTGAAATACGAATTAATTCCACCAGACTGTCTTCCATATCCTGCACCAGGCCGATGACCCGTCGGATAATCTGGCCGGTAATATCCTGAAAGCTCTGAGCCATCAGAATTTCATTGAGCCCTGAATAGACTTGATCCAGGCCTTTTTTTGACTCTACAAAGTGCAGTGCAATCTCCTGGCTCATTTGTTTGAATTCTTCATAAGGCATTTCTTTATCCAGAAAACGCCCCCATTTATCAGCCAGCTCGCTTGCTTGCTGTGTTAATTGTTCTGATACCGGCAACAGATTTTCGACCGCCGTCAGGGTTTTATCAGCCGCCTCTTCGGTCATGTTAATGACATATTGAAGGCGTTCTTTGGCATCCGGAATTTCATTGTTTGTCATTTCTGACAATTTGGAGTCCATCTCAAAATTTCTCAAGGTATCATGCAGTTGTCGGGTTAACCGCCCTACTTCCTGAAATAACTGACTTTCTCTGACTCCGGCTAACTCCTCCAGAATACTGTCAATACGGGATTCGTCACCCTGCTCCATTGCATTAACCAAATCTTTTGCCAGATCCAGCTGTATTTGTTTGCTCATCTATTTTCTCCGGCGGCCAGGTTATCCATCAACCCGTTCAAATATCTTCTCTATTTTTTCTTTTAATGTTGCCGCCGTAAATGGCTTAATCACATAGCCATTAACACCGGCCTGGGCTGCCATAATAATCTGCTCTCTTTTGGCTTCAGCCGTGACCATTAAAACAGGAAGATTGGCCAACTCAGGGTTTGCTCTGACCGCCTTAAGCAAATCGATTCCTGTCATGCCCGGCATATTCCAGTCAGTAACCAAAAAATCAATCCCGCCTTTTTCCAGTATAGGTAAAGCGGTTTTACCATCATCCGCTTCCACCGTATTGGTAAACCCAAGATCACGTAATAAATTTTTCACGATACGTCTCATTGTTGAAAAATCATCAACAACAAGAATTTTCATATTCTTATCCAAGGTTTCTCTCCAAACGACTTTTTATAACCATCGACCATTGACTCATAAAATTCTTTTGCATTCTGTAAAACGATTGTTTTCTAATTGTTAATCTGAAGTATAAACCAGTTATAAAATTTTTTTAGGTAGACGGTGAAATTATCTGATTCAGCCTGTCTGCCGCTCATCCAGCCATTCCGTCAGTCTGGCCCGTAAACGCAGTGTGGCCTGCGAACAAAGCTGACTGACTCTTGACTCACTGATATCCAGCACTTTGCCAATTTCACGTAAATTGAGTTCTTCATCATAATAAAGAGAAATAATCAGACGCTCTCTTTCCGGTAACTGCCTGATAGCATCGGCCAAAGCCTTACGGAAATCTTTATTTAGCAAATTATCGATGGGCTGACTATCTGTATACCGGGCTTCATTGAAAAAAGCATCGCCCTGCTGATCCAGCTCTTCCACGCTGAATGTTTTACAGCCCACAGAATCCTGTAGTATCTGGTTATATTCACTGACCGATAAGCCTAAATGCTCAGCCACATCCTTTTCCTGAGCCTCTCGGCCGAGTTTGTTTTCAACTTCCCGAATCGCTTCAGTGACCATTCTTGATTTTTTATGCACAGACCGAGGTGTCCAGTCCGAGCGTCTGACTTCATCCAGCATGGCACCGCGAATTCTGATACCGGCATAAGTATCAAAGCTGGCGCCCTGCGAAGCATCATAATTCTTGCTGGCTTCAAGCAGACCCAGCATTCCGGCCTGTATCAGATCATCGACCTGAACACTATCCGGCAATCGTCCCATCAAGTGGTAAGCAATACGTTTAACGAGTGGAACATGTTTTAAAAGCTGGTCATCTTTTTGCCCTGACTGGACAGAAGCATACATGGCCGCTCCATTCACGCCACATCCTCTTCTGATGAATATTGAATCATGCGCTCAACAAAAAACTCCAGATACCCTCCTGCCCTGGACTTGATTGGCCAGCGGTCGATGGTTTTAGCCAGATTTTTAAAAGCCTGCGCAGAATTGCTTTGAGGAAATGATTCCAATACCGGACTTTGCTTCTGTACCGCTTTTCTAAGGCAGTCATCCATCGGAATCGCACCGGCAAACTGCAAATTAACATCCAGATAACGATCGGTCACTTTGCATAATTTGGCAAACAAAGACTGGCCGTGTTGAAGCGTCTGTACCATATTGGTCACAATATGAAACTTGCTCAAGGCATAATCCCGATTCAGTAATTTGATATAAGCGTATGCATCAGTCAGCGAAGTGGGTTCATCACAAACAACCACCATAATTTCCTGGCAGGCCCGGGCAAAATTCACCACACTGGCTGAAATACCGGCCGCTGTATCGACAATCAGCACATCAAGTTCCTTGTCGATATCACTGAAGGCGCGGATGACCCCAGCCTGCTCAATTGTCGACAATTCCGACATATACTGAATCCCCGATGAGGCGGGGATAACTTTAAGTCCCGACGGCCCGTCCATCATGATTTCATTAAGCGTTTTTTCACCTTTTAGAACATGAGACAAATTAAACTCAGGCGACATACCCAGCAAAATATCGACATTAGCCAGCCCCATATCGGCATCCAACAACGCCACTCGCCGGCCAAACTGTGATAAGGCCACGCCGATATTTACGGATACATTGGTTTTTCCGACACCACCCTTACCACTGGTAACGGCGATAACCCGAACCGGTTTTTGTTGTCTCATTTTTCTAATCCCAGCTGCCTGGTCAGTTACATTAGGCATGACCTTCCGCCACCCATTCTTCATAATCCACTTCGTCCATTTCTTCTTGCTCCAATTCGTTTGCACAGCATTGAATCAGTTTCTCAGGCTCCGGCTCATTAATATCTTCCGGAACCTGCTGGCCATCAGTCACAAAGGCTAATGGCAGCTGCTGTTCAATAATAGACGATAAAATCGCACCTTGCGTTACGGTCTCATCAAGTTTAGTCAAAATACTGGCTTGCGGAGAAAAGATTTTGAACGCTTCGATAATTTCTTTAGCGGTCTTGTACTGCGTGGCTGCCGACATTACCAGATAGGTTTTAATGGGAATATCATCCTGCTGTAATGTTTGTATCTGCTCGGCCAGACGCATATCCCGCTGACTCATACCGGCGGTATCAATCAGGATTAAACGCTTATCCATGAAACTATTGATATGCTGATGCAATTCTTCCGCATTATTGGCTACTCTGACCGGTATATCCAGAATCCGGCCATAGGTATTCAATTGCTCATGTGCACCGATTCGGTAATTATCAGTGGTAATCAACGCCACCTGCCTGGATCCGTGTTTTAAAATAAACTGCGCTGCCAGTTTGGCAATCGTCGTTGTTTTGCCCACTCCCGTTGGCCCCACCAGGGCGGCAATACCGCCATATTCCAGCAAATTATCTTCGGCAACCGGCAATATTCTGGCCAGCATTTCCAAGGACTTATCAAAAGCCAGTTCAGCATCCTTGTGCGTTCCCAGACGATTGGCAATTTTGATTGCCAATGTTTTGGAAAAACCCATTTCCGCCATTTTTCTCAGCAAATCCAGGCGCACAGGATGCCGTTGTTTATCCTGATGCCAGTTCATTTCAGACAGACGGGTATCCATCAATGATGACAGCGACTGAATCTCCTGGCGCATTTCCTGGCGCACCTGTTTCATCAAGGCTTCAAGCTGTACAGAAGGTTCCGGTTGTTTCACCGGTTCTTCCTTTTTCTGTCTGACAGGTGCATCCATTAATTGATCAAGATGAGAACTACCCTGCAATTTTTCTGCAATTTTCCGGCTCTGCTGCCGACCTGAATTCAGATGAATTTTTTCAGCATAGCCAACATACTGATCGACGCCTTTCTGCACTCTTCTTTGTGGAACCGTTCCGGGAGCGCCTTTTTTTCTGGTACTTTGAATGACATGTAACGGCTTGTTTTCAGATTTAAATTCGTTCAGTTCAACCTTTTTACCTTTTTTGGCTGAAGCATTTTCCGGCTTTTCATTATTCAATCCGGAATGAATCGCGTGTTCATCAAAATCTCTGGCCGCAACAATTTCAACACCACCATCCACCGTACGATTGGACATGATGACCGCCTCAGAGCCAAGCTCCTCCTTGACCATGGCCATGGCTTTACGAATATCCGGAGCAAAAAAACGTTTAATTTTCATCGTGTCTCCTCAACACTTATGCCTGCTGACCTACTGTGGAAATTACCTTGATCTGCCGATCTTCAGGGATTTCGTTATAGGCCAATACATGCAATCCAGGAATGGAATGACGAACGAAGCGGGCCAGCCAGGGACGGATAAATGATGAGACCAGCAGGACAGCGGGCTGTCCTTCCATTTCCAGTCTTTGGGTACTTTCTTCCAACGATTTCAACATTTGTTCCGCCAATCCCGGTTCAATTCCGGCGCCGCCTTCGGTTGCCGTTTGCAAGGATTGTTGCAATATCCGTTCCAATTCTGGATCCAGCGTAATCACGGCAACTTCAGGCACTACCCCGTTGATTTCATGGACAATTAGCCGCCCTAAAGCCGCTCTGACGGCTGAGGTTAAAATGTCTGGATCTTGACTCTTGCCGCCATATTCCGCCAAAGTTTCGGCAATGGTACGAATATCGCGTATAGAAACGCCCTCCTGCAACAGATTCTGCAACACCTTGACTACCACACCCAACGGCAGCGTTTTGGGCACCAGGTCTTCAACCAGTTTCGGCGCTTGTTTAGCCAGATTATCCAACAATTGCTGAGCTTCTTCATAACCCAGCAGTTCATGGGCATGGGCCTGCAAAATATGGCTTAAATGGGTGGCTACAACAGTGCTGGGATCCACAACGGTATAACCCAAGGTCTGGGCATGCTCTTTTTGCGACGGTTCAATCCATACCGCGTCCAAGCCAAATGCAGGATCTTTACAGGCAGTACCCTGCAAATCCCCGAACACCTGACCGGGGTTAATCGCCATTTCCATCTCCGGCATGATTTCCGCCTCGCCGACGGTCACGCCTTGCAGTGAAATGCGGTACTGAGTCGGCATCAAATCCAGATTATCGCGAATATGCACCGAAGGAATCAGAAATCCCAGTTCCTGTGACAATTTTTTACGCACCCCTTTAATCCGGGTCATCAATTGCCCACCCTGGTTTTTATCGACCAGTGGAATCAGCCGATACCCCACTTCCAGACCAATCATATCCACCGGCGCCACATCATCCCAGCCCAGTTCTTTAATCTCGGGTTGAGCCAGCTCAGGCGGCGCAGCGGCAATGCGTTCAACCTCCAGCGCTTCGCGCTTGTGCCGCTGAGCAATCATCCAGGCGGAACCCAGTAACATGGCCGACAGCAGGATAAAAACCATATTCGGCATGCCAGGAATAATTCCCAGCATACCCATCACCGCCGCCGTAATCATCAACACTTTGGGGTCATCAAATAACTGTGAGGTTACCTGTTTGCCGACATCTTCATCACTGCCCCTGACCCGGGTCACAACAATGGCGGAAGCAGTCGACAATAACAGCGCCGGTATCTGCGCCACCAAACCATCACCAATAGTCAGCAATACATACACTTCCCCTGCATTGGCAAAACTCATGTCATGCTGCCCGACACCGATGGCCAGTCCACCAATAATATTGACAAACAGAATAATGATGCCGGCAATGGCGTCACCGCGGACAAATTTACTGGCGCCATCCATGGAACCGTAAAAGTCCGCCTCGGCGGCAATTTCTTCACGCCGGGCTCTGGCATCTTCCTGTGTTATCAGGCCGGAGTTCAAATCCGCATCAATCGCCATTTGTTTGCCCGGCATGGCATCCAGTGTGAAACGGGCGCCCACTTCAGCAACCCGGCCAGCACCCTTGGTAACAACCACGAAATTAATCACCACCAGGATGGCAAACACCACCAGACCCACAGCAAAATTACCGCCAATAACAAATGAACCAAAGGCTTCAATCACCTTACCGGCGGCATCCCCGCCATTATGTCCTTCCATTAACACCACCCGGGTGGAGGCCACATTCAGCGCCAGCCTCAGTAATGTGGCGACCAATATAACGGTTGGAAACACGGCGAATTCCAAGGGCTTGTTGGTATACAGCACTACCAGCAAAATAATCAGCGAAAAGGCAATGTTAAAGGTAAAAAACAAGTCCAGTAAAAAGGGCGGCAGCGGCAACACAATCATTGCCAGAATCATGATAATGACTAATGGCGCGCCAAGCCCCATGGTGGACAGGTTGCGTAAAACGTTACTAACTTTATTCAGTTCCATAATGATTATGCCTGACGAAAATCATCAGGTACCTTGATATCTGTCGGCGGCTGAGGCTTGTCATAGCCATTTTCAGCAGCCGCCTGTAATTGAAAAACATAGGCCAGAACCTGGGCAACCGCCAGAAAAAGCCCCTGCGGTATTTCCTCATTCAATTCGGTTGAATAATACAGCGCCCGGGCCAGAGGCGGTGCCGCGACCAATGGCACATCAGCACCTATCGCCAGATTTCTGATTTGTGCCGCAATCAAATCGGTTCCCTTGGCAACCACAACCGGCGCACCGCTGCCGTGTTGCTCATAACGAAGCGCAACAGCAAAATGAGTGGGATTGGTAACAATCACATCGGCTTTCGGGACTTCATCCATCATTCTTTTTTGGGCAATTTCCATTTGCACTCTGCGGATACGCCCTTTTATCTCAGGATTTCCATCAGACTCTTTATTTTCATCCCGGACCTCCTGTTTGGTCATTTTAAGCTGTCGGATGTTGTTCCATAGCTGATAAGGCACATCAATCATCACCACTATCAGCAAAGAGGCGCTCAACAACAAAAACCCGGTTGTTACCATATCCGCAACCTGACTGATAGCCTGTTGAAGCGATAAATTACTTAAATACATGAAGTCATGGCGGTAAAATTTAAAGAGTATCCAGGCGATGGTAAACACAACGGAAATCTTCAAAATAGCCTTGATAAGTTCGACCAGCCCCTGAATACCAAAAATCTTTTTCAGGCCTTTTAGCGGATTGAATTTTGATAATTTAGGCTGAATAGCCTCGGAGCTGAAATTCCATCCGCCCATCATCATGGGTGTCAACAACGCCGCAACAACCAGCACCAATGCCATCGGCATTATCAGCAACACCCCGTCCAGTATGGCTCGGGCAAGATGCTCCACCAGGCTGTCTTGCTTAAAGATTACTTCCCGACTAATGCTGAATTCACGAGTCATGATATCCAGCAATCCCTGAACGATATTTCCGCCCATAAAAATAATCAACACAGCGCTGGTCATCAACGATACAAAGGTATCCAGCTCCTTTGATCGTGGCACCTGGCCTTTTTTTCGGGCATCGGCCAGTCTTTTGGCCGAGGGCGCTTCACTTTTTTCCTGGCCGGAATCTTCAGCCATTATGTCACCTTCAGTAACTCACTGATCAATGCATAGCCTGCCGCCAGAAAATCTGAAAAGCCTTCCAGCATATCCGGCAACATAATCCAGATTAGAACCATGCCCAGCATAATCGTAATCGGAAAACCCACACCAAAAATCTGTAACGAAGGTGCGGCTCTTGAGGCCACTCCAAAGCTGATATTGACAAATAAAATGGCCGTCATCACAGGTAATGCAAGTAACACGCCACCGACAAAAATTTGACTGCTCCAGGCGACCACCTGCCATAAACCACTTTTGCTTAACCCTGATGCTGAAACAGGTAATGTTTCGAAGCTGCGTATGATGATTTCAAGCAGTAGCAAATGTCCATTTACGCCTAAAAAAAGCAAGCTGACTGAAATAATAAAAATCTGGGCAATAACCGGCACCTGGATACCCGTTGCCGGGTCAACCAGCGATGCAAACCCCAGCCCCATGCTAAAAGCAATCGACTGACCGGCCACCAGCATAATCGAAAACACCATCTGCAAAATAAAGCCGGTGGTAATCCCCAGGAGTATTTGCTGCACGGCCACCAGAAACCCCGAATAACTGAACAGCTCTATGTCCGTAACAGGCGGCAAAACGGGGATGACAACAAAGGTAACCAAGGCGGCCAGCATCACTTTTATACGGGCGGGAACGGACTGACCGCTGAAAACAGGAAGAGCAATAAACATGGAGCCGATTCTGAAGAAAGGCCAGATAAAAGCGGCCAGCCATGAGATGATTTCCTGCTCTGAAATAATCATCCGATCAGGACAGGAATTTCTCGCACCAGGTTTTGAAAATAATCAATCAGCATTTGTAACATGCCGGGGCCGGCTATCATCAGCACAATAACAATAGTGGCCAGTTTGGGAATAAAGGTCAGGGTCTGTTCCTGAATGGATGTGGCGGTTTGAAACATTGATACCATCAAGCCCACAGCCAGTGAAGACAATAAGATAGGCGCCAGTAATCTAACCGCAACCCATACGGTTTCCTGGGCAATCATGGAAATTGAATCGGGTGTCATCATGCGCTTAATCCCCGCTTACACATAAAAACTGGCCGCCAGCATTTCCATGACCAAAGACCAGCCATCTGCCAGCACAAACAACATGATTTTGAAGGGCAGTGAAACAATCATCGGAGACAGCATCATCATGCCCATCGACATCAACACACTGGCAACCACTAAATCGATGACTAAAAAAGGCAAAAACAGCAAAAAACCAATCTGAAAAGCGGTTTTCAATTCGCTGGTCACATAAGCCGGCAGCAACAAGGAAAAAGGCACATCATCGACTGAATCGAAATCCTGTTGATTGGAAACCCGCATAAACATTTCCAGGTCTTCTTCCCGGGTCTGCCTGAGCATAAAGGTGCGAAAAGGCCGGGAGGCATTTTCCAGCGCCGTCGTTAAATCTATTTTATCTTCCATGTAAGGTTGCACCGCCTGGGCATTGACCTTTTCAAAAACCGGCATCATGATAAACAAGGTCAAAAACAACGATAAACCAATCAATACCTGATTACTGGGAGCCTGCGCCGTTCCAATCGCCTGTCTGAGCAGGCCCAGCACAATCACAATCCGGGTAAAAGAGGTCATCGTCAACAGCAGGGCCGGCAACAGACTCAGCAAAGTCATAATCGCCAGCACCTGGATGGTCACGGTGTAATCCTGCCCGCCCTGGGGATTGGTTGTGACGGTCACTGCCTGTATTCCGGGTGCTGCGTAGGCGATATTACTCGCTATCGTTGCCCCCAAAACCGTGATTAATGAAATGAGTTTAGTCATCAGACTGCCTTTTGATAACTTCTTTGAGTTTGCCGGCAAAATCACTTCCGGATTTGTCTTCTTCAGCCAGTAATCGCTGGTCGCCTTCCAGCTCCAGCAGTTTATTAATCCGGCCCGGTGACACTCCCAGCAGGAGCTGTTTTTCGCCCACCTGAAGCAGCACCACTTTTTCCCGCATACCCAATGACACACCGGTAACGACTCTAAGATTATTGCGGCCTAAGCCATAAATCCGTCCGGTCTTCCGAATCACCCAAGCACAGACAAAAAAAATGCCCAGCACCAGCAACAGGCTGAACAAGGCATTCAGCATATTGCCGTAAGATATGCCCTGGGCCGAGGCAGCAGGCTGAATATCCGCTCCCCAGACCTGCTGTACAAACACCAGAATACTCCAACACAATCGCTTCATCAGCCTAACTTCTTGACTCGTTCAGAAGGACTGATGACATCCGTCAGCCGGATGCCGAATTTGTCATTAACTACAACCACTTCACCATGAGCAATCAACGTCCCATTAACCAGTACATCCATTGGCTCACCGGCAAATCGGTCCAGTTCAACCACAGAACCCTGATTAAGCTGCAATAGGTTACGGATATTAATTCGTGTTCTGCCAATCTCCATCGATATCGTCACCGGCACATCCAGAATAATATCCAGATTCACATCCTTGCCATCTTCCCCGGTCAGTGCCTGGCTTTTATCTTCTTCCAAATCAGGAAATGCCGCCGCATCCATGCTGTTTTCAGTCGCTTCCTGCTCTTTTAATGCATCACCCCAGTCAGCTTCCGCATCGGAAGATTCTTCCTCAACGCCCTGCTCTTCCATGGCTGCCGCCCAGTCGCCACCCAGGTTTTCTTCGTTTTCATTTTCGCTCATGTTTTATTCCAACTCTGTAAACAGCTTTAACATTCACTCGCTTTCAATTCCTGATCCATGCAGAACAAGAATCCATTTCGTAAATATTGATTAATACGAATCAAGGCCCAGTTTTTCTTCAATCTGAATGGCATAATTGCCGTCCGACACTCCCAGCTTACCTCTGAAAATAGGAACATCTTCTGCCGTCAAAACCACCGACTCCGGCATATCAA
>CAYLNS010000025.1:0-3842 GCA_964385115.1 uncultured Methylomarinum sp. | reverse complement strand
CCTCTGAAAATAGGAACATCTTCTGCCGTCAAAACCACCGACTCCGGCATATCAATAGGAATCACATCGCCTTCTTTAAATTCCATGACATCATTTAAAGTCACCACTTTTTCGATTAGCAGACTGCTCACCGGTACATCACAGCGCATGACTTCTTTTCTTAAAGATTCCTGCCAGCGGCCATCCACTTCACCACGATCACTGGTCACGGCATCCAGCAGTTCACGGATGGGTTCAATCATGGAATAAGGCATGACGATATTCATATCACCGCCGCCGCCTTCCAGTTCGAGATGAATGGTCGATATCACAACAATCTCGGAAGGACTGACAATATTGGCAAACTGCGGATTGACTTCGGAATTGATATATTCAAAATCAATATCCATGACCGGCTTCCAGGCCTCCTGCAAATCCTTAAACAATAAATCCAGGATTAAGCGGATAATCCGCATTTCGGTCAGGGTAAATTCACGCCCTTCCACCTTGTTGTAAAACTGCCCGCCACCACCAAAAAAATTATCCACCGCGGTAAACACCAACCGCGGCTCCATAACCACCAAGCCACGACCGCGCAGAGGTGCCATACGAATAATATTCAGATTTGTCGGCACAAACAGACTTTGAATATACTCAGAAAACTTTTGTATCTGAATCCCGGAAACCGAAATCTCAGCCGACCGTCTTAAAAAGTTGAACATGGACACCCTGAAATAGCGCGCCAGCCTTTCATTAACCATTTCAAGAGTCGGCATCCGGCCACGAACAATGCGCTCCTGATTGGTAAAATCATAAGACCTGGTATTGCCCTGACTGGAATCCTGTTCCGGTGCTTCGGTGTCGACATCACCATCATCGACACCATGAAGCAAGGCATCAATTTCATCCTGTGATAAGAGATCAGCAGTAGACATGTTATTGCATCACAAATCCGGTAAAAAACACGTCCTTAACCCGATCCTTGCCTGTCATTTTATGCATCACTTTATTCACCTCATCCAATATCGTTGCTCTTAGGGCTTCTTTTCCATCCTTGTTACTTAAATTATCTGCACCTGCCGCACTGATAGCCATCAACAAATTATTAATCATCATAGGCTTGTGTTTTTCCAGTAACTCTTCAACATCCGGGTCATCAATCATAAAAGCCAGCCGGACTTCTATCAGACTGGCACTGCTTCCTTTCGGAAATGGCACCCTGAGCGGCTCTTCCAATTCATAAAATGAAATTTCCTTATCGCCTTCATCTTCCTCGGCTTCCGCTTCTTCCTGTACTTTTTCAGCATTTTCCGCTTCGGCAGCCGGGTCATCGCCACCTGCCATAAAGAAATAAGCGCCACCACCGCCGGCCAACAGCAATACCACTGCTGCAATAATAATGATTAGTTTTTTTGACGATTTTTTCTCTTCGCCATTTTCCAGTTCTTCTTCAGCCATTATTTTATCCTGTTAAACTTTAAGCAAATTAGAAACCAACTTTTAATTTAAAAATAAAATCAGTAGGTTACATAAAACCAAAAAACCATGTCATTTTATTGACGGTCTTTGGCTTTACCTCAATTTGCTATCAAGTTTAGCAGGCGCTCAGGCTTTTTCCTGTCCTCCAGCAAAAAACTGGTATGCAGGGTTTGCGGTTTCTTCCTGAAAGATAAAACCCAGCTCAGTTAATGCCTGCTGAAATTCCTTCCGTTCGGATTTGCTCATCTGCAAACCAATCAACACCTTGCCGAAGGCGGCCCCATGATTACGATAATGAAACAGACTGATATTCCAGCGCCCACCGAGTGATGTTAAAAATTTCAATAATGCGCCGGGTCTTTCAGGAAATTGCAGGCTGTAGATAATCTCGCTTAATTGATAGGGCGCATGCCCGCCAACCATATAGCGGATATGGTCTTTGGCCAACTCGTTTTCCGTCATATCCGTGACTTTAAAACCATCATCTTCAAGCATTTCAATCAGATTATGCTTGTCAGATTCCTCCCCACTGCTGCTGATTCCGACAAAAACCTGCGCCTGTTCCGCATTAAAATAACGATAATTAAATTCGGTAATACTGCGCTTACCCAGTTTTTTACAAAATCTTAAAAAACTGCCCGCCTGTTCAGGAATGGCAACTGCCAGCAAGATTTCCCGATGCTCCCCGACCTGGGTTCTTTCCGCCACATAGCGCAGACGGTCAAAATTGATATTCGCGCCGCTGTCTATCGCAATCAGCGTTTTCCCAGTGACATCCTGCTGCTCGACATATTTTTTTGCACCTGCCACTGCCAAAGCGCCAGCCGGCTCAGCGACCGAGCGCGTATCATCAAAAATATCCTTGATGGCCGCACAGATTTCATCGGTATTGACGACAATGACATCATCAATTAAATGATGCAGAATTTTAAACGGCTCCTTGCCGACTTGTTTGACGGCCACGCCATCGGCAAACAGCCCGACCTGCTTGATGCTCACGCGGCGCCCGCTTTTCATCGCCCGATTCAGGCAATCTGCATCATCCGGCTCGACGCCGATAATTTTAACTTCGGGCCGGACAAATTTGATATACGCAGCAACACCGGCAATCAGACCACCACCGCCGACCGGAACAAAAACGGCATCAATATCACCATTGTGCTGTCTTAGAATTTCCATACCCACAGTCCCTTGCCCGGCAATCACATCGGGGTCATCATAAGGATGAATAAAGGTCATGCCCTTTTCTTCGGCAATTTCGCGGGCATGTTCACAGGCTTCATCATAGGAATCGCCAAATAAAATAGCCTTGGCGCCTCTGGACCGGACAGACTTGACTTTAATATCGGGTGTGGTGCGGGGCATAACAATCAAGGCTTTAATGCCCAGCTTTTTGGCCGACAAAGCCACACCCTGGGCATGATTACCGGCCGAGGCGGCAATCACTCCGGCCGCCTTTTCCTCATCAGTCAACTGAATAATTTTGTTATAAGCACCCCGCAGTTTGAATGAGAAAACCGGTTGTAAATCTTCACGCTTTAAATAAACCTGGTTTTTCAGTCGATCTGATAAGGCCGGAGCGAAATCCAGAGGCGTTTCAATGGCCACATCATAAACTTTTGCCCTTAATATTCTTTCAATGTATTTTTGTATCATAGAGAGGTGCTGAAAAATTACTGTTAATAAGGTATTATCCCATACAAATAATAAAACCCCCGATTACACAACTAAAATCAGGAAAAACAAATGACACAAGACGAATTAAAAAAACAGGTTGCCCAGGAAGCTATCAAATATATTAAAAATGTGCCTATTGTCGGCGTTGGCACAGGCTCTACGGTTAATTTCTTCATTGAAATGCTGGCTGATTACAAAAATGATATCGAGGGTGCTGTTTCAAGTTCTGAAGCCACTTCTGAACGCCTGAAAAATATCGGCATCCCCGTTCTGGACTTAAACAGTGTCGGTGACATAGAAGTTTATATTGATGGCGCTGATGAAGTTGACCCGCGCAAAAAACTGATTAAAGGCGGGGGGGGCGCGCTGACCCGCGAAAAAATTATCGCCGCAGCCAGCCGTAAATTTGTCTGCATTGCCGACGAAACCAAATGCGTTGATGTATTGGGAAAATTTCCACTTCCCATCGAAGTGATTCCGATGGCCCGCAGCTATGTAGCCCGGGAAATGGTCAAAATGGGTGGTCAACCGGTCTGGAGAGAAGATTATTACACCGATAATGGCAATGAAATTCTGGATGTCCATAACCTGGAGATTCTGGACCCGATTGCCATGGAAAAAACTATTAATGATATCGTTGGTGTGGTCACCGTCGGTATTTTCGCCATGCGTGATGCTGATGTGGTGTTGATTGGTAAAGGCGATAC
>CAYLNS010000024.1:3217-20682 GCA_964385115.1 uncultured Methylomarinum sp. | reverse complement strand
TGGTACCTTTTGGTCAATTCATGATCATAAATCAAAGACCCGACCCCGTTGTTCTTTTAAGAGAGTATCTACCGCGCTAATGAATCGCTGTATGCGGACCCGCAGGTTACGGTGGTGGGGGGCGGAGAGAAACCGCCCCTTATCCGATTTAGAGTGTATTATTGCGTGATCTCTTCAATATATTTGCCACTGAATTAGGGTCTTCAGTGAAGGTTACCTTGATGATTCTATCTATTGCTACCAAAGGAATTGCGCCAGGGTAAGTTGCTTCAACATGCGGTACAATCTGTTGATCTGAATTTGCGTCAAATTCGGCTGATGAATAAGGTATAACATTAAACCAGTAAGCTTCCGCCAGGAACAAAAATACTAGCGGAGTATCAGCCGATGCATGGCTAGTTGGCAGGCATTTGCATATATGATCTTTGATTTTTGACTCGGGTGGATTATGGAAATCAAATAGGGAAACCCTGTTTCGTACTCTTGCGTACGACTTCCTGAAATTTCCAAATGCACCTTCTAGATGGCCACTATAATTTGGGCGTATTTCTCGGTCATGAAGGATGCTGGCTAAATTATGCTGTGGAGTCACGTGAAAAATATTTCCATCTAGCATTGGTTTTATGCTTTTATATGCACCCGATTGCTCAAGTGTTAATTCGCTCATCTCGCACATTTTCTCATATACTCTCTAACGTCAAATTCAGCGTGGTAGCACGGTAGGTTGGGGAGAGGAACGAACCCCAACATTCATCCACATATCTCACCGAAATCACCCCCAACTTCATGGTATGCCCAATTATTGGCAATGATTCCTTTTTCAACATAGCGATGAATGCAGGAATAGGGCCAATCCACAGCTGAACGGACATAGCCATGTTTAACCGGGTTAAAATGAATGTAATTCACAGGGTGTTCAAAATCATCATCCCGTATTAAATGTTCCCAATATCGGCGTTGCCAAATGCCACGTTCACCTTTTTTCTGTCGGCTGGCAGAGATACGTTCATTTTTGGGTAATGCGCTTGAAAACCGACGCTTGATCAAATTCCATCGCATAGGAAAGTTTGCATCGTTTCCGGGTAATTGCCACATCGTATGCAAATGATCCGGTAATACAACAATGGCAATAATGTCAAAGGCATGATTTTGCCGGGTTTGCTTAAACGCTAATCGCAATTCGGCAATATGATCAACGAGAAGCGATTGATTTCGTTCTGCTAAATTAACGGTGAAAAAATAACAAGCGCCCGGTATATTGGCTCGATGATATTGCATGGTATTTTGTTTCTTTATTTTAAGGGATGAAAGTGTTGGGGGTCGTTCCTCTCCCCAGCTTACCGTGCTTTTTACCGTCAGAGTGAATTTACCTTGTTTGCCATAACACAAGATCTACCATTTTAACTTTGGTTATATTCTTGTTTGGAAACTTAGCTCCGAACTTCTCTACCAAATATTTTCCATTTTCTTTAGCCAATAAGTCTTGAAACTTTTCTTGCAGCTGAACATATACATATACTATTTTTTTCTCCCTGTCCTTTGAGGGTGAATATGGTAGTTTGAGTCCTGCGTTTTCAAGAACGAACTTATCAATAACAGGCTTGTCTGGGTGAATTGTTGCGACAAGCTTACTTGCAAATGAAGCCTCATACCTTCCAGTCTTTGCATGAATGTTCTTGAGTGCTTCGGAAAATGTGATTTTTTCGTTCTTTTTTTCCTGAAGGATTTTATAAAATTGAGACTGCCAACTGCTGTTTCTCCGAACACGATAATAATGATTGAATCGCTTTTGATATGCTCGATCTTTTGAAATATCAGTATTCTTCAAATCGTTTTGTAATGAAATATATTTCATCAAACTATTTTCTACTCGTAGAAGAGCGCAGTCTATCTGTTCCTTTGTGATGTCTATCATTTTCTTTTGCGCCTAATGCCGCGGTGATTGGCCCATTCCTGACCCAGACGGAAGCCAAGTAGGGATGGGAGTTCTACTGCATTGTTATGCACCATCGCCCACTGAACTGAATTTATCTCCACGCACCTTGATGCGCCCTTGTCCGCTGGAGTTATTCGTTATGTGCTTGTTGTGGTGCGAGCCTTTATCAGTTCTCTATTGCCTTGTGTTTTTAACGCAGCAGACATGTATGCACACGCTAGACTAAAGAAAAGAACGCTTATGTTTTGCACAATAGTAAGCTCTTTCTCAGTTAATCCCCATAAAAGTACTAGCAATATAAAGTATAAGAAAAGCCAAAACGATAAAAAATATGATTGAAAGATCATTAAATATTGCAACAATCTTTCAATTTTTGGAAATTTGATGGGGTCATCAATTTGATACTGTAAAAAATCACTTGTTTTTTTGATAATTTTTGGCGTTGATTGATAAATTATTTTTAGATTATTTGACTGCAATATCTTCACTATCCCAAATATAGGAATCAAGAATAGAAATATACCCCAACTAAACAATAGTGTGGTTTGTATCCAGTCTGGGAATATTGCTATATTTTTTAAAACTATTTCAATCATAATTGATTCTCCTTTGCACCTAAAGTCGCGGTGAACGGCCCATCCCTGCCCCGGCCGGACGCCGGGGCAGGGATGGCTGTATCAACATTTTTTTTAATACTGCTTCTTTTCTTTCTTCTGGATAACGCATGTGTTTTTCTCTCAAGCCCCCTCGGGAATTCTTTTAGAATTCCATTTTATCGAATGGACATCTGTTCTGACAGAGGGGGAAAACAAAGTGTCGCTAAAAAGCATTTTAGCAGGATTGTCGCGAATAGCTATGTCGGTTTGCGGGACAATATTTGGCTGTATGTTTTTACGATGAAGGGCTGGATTCGTTGGTTTTTTCGCATGCGCCGGCACCACAGCCGCAGTTTTTTCCACAGCCCAAACCTTCCTCTTTGGCGGGGCCGAGTTCCGGGTGGCGGGCGGCGTATTTGCGGGCGGCTTGTTGAATCAGTATCCAGCTGACCATCAGGACAAAGATAATCAGCATGGCGATAATAAAGTTAAGCATTGGGAAACCTCATGCGGTTTGGCCGCCTAATCCGGCAAAGCCCATGAAGGTCATGGACAGGATGCCGGCCAGAATCATGCTGAGAGCGGCTGCCTGGGTGATATTGGGTAAATTGGACAGTTCCAGTTTTTCTCTTAAGCCGGCCATTAACATGATGGCCAAGGCAAAGCCGGCGCCTGCTCCCAGGCTGAAGGCGACGGACTGTAAAAAATTATAGCCGCGGGCGGTCTGGAATAAGGCGACGCCTAAAATTGCGCAGTTGGTGGTGATAAGCGGCAGAAAAATGCCTAAGGCTCTGAATAATGTCGGACTGAATTTTTTTAAGACCATTTCGACCAGTTGTACCGAGGAGGCAATCAGTGCGATGTAACTAATCAGTCGCAGAAATTCCAGGTTGTATTTAGTCAGAATCAGGTTGATGCCGTAGGCGCATAAGGAGCTGATAAACATGACAAAGGCCGTGGCCAGGCTCATGTTGAATGCGGTGTTTCTTTTGGCCGAGACGCCGACAAAAGGGCACAGACCTAAAAACATGGCCAGCACAAAGTTGTTGATTAAAAATGCGCTTAAAAAAATAAAACTTAAGGATTCAGGATTCATTTCTCAGCCCTTAATGTTGTTGGGGGACGGTACAATGTGATGCAGCCGCATCCTGGGCCAGCATTTGTCCGGTGCGACGCTGTTCCAGATAATTAATCAGCAGCAGCCAGCAGCCCAGAACGATAAAGCCGCCCGGCGGCAGAATCATCACTACCCAGGGTTCAAACTGGGGGCTGAATATCTGGATGCCGAGTAATTGGCCGGCACCCAGTAATTCCCGAACGCCGCCGAGCATGATGAGGGCCAGGGTAAAGCCCAGCCCCATGCCGGTGGCGCTGACAACGGTGCGGCCAAATGAGTTTTTGGAAGCAAATGCCTCGGCGCGGCCTAAAATCAGGCAATTGACCACAATCAGCTGAATAAATGCCCCCAGTTTATTGTATAAATCCAGACTGATGGCCTGAATCAGGTAATCGACAACGGTAACGAAGGTGGCGATAATCACGATATAGGTGGTGATTCGGACCTGTTTGGGAATCAGATGTCGTAGGGCAGAAACCAGAGCATTGGAGCAGACCAGTACAAACAGCGTGGCAATGCCCATGCCCAATGAATTTTCTACGGTATTGGTGACAGCCAGTACCGGACACAGGCCCAGCATCATGACAAAGACCGGGTTTTCTTTCCAGAGTCCGGCGGTAAAATCCTGAAAGGTGATAGGGTTTTGTTCTTGTTTATTCATGATTTTCCTCTTTGCTGTTGGCAGCGGCCTGTTCCAGTAACGTCAGGTTTTTGGCAATTACTGGATGCAGTGTCTGACCGCTTTTATTCAACATGCGGCCCACGGCATTGGATGTAATGGTGACACCGGCAATGGCGTCAATTTCCCACGGTTTGTTTTTGCTGCCATGACGGACAGTTTTTATCGGGTGTGCCAGTTGCTTCAACTCGGCATCCACTTTGGCGTCAAGACAACTGAAATTGGCTAAAAAATCTTCGTTTGTGGTGATTTGTGTGCCAAAACCGGGTGTTTCTGTACTTTTTAATACATCAAAGCCGGTGATGCAACCACTATATGGATTATAGCCGTAGAGTATTTTTACAGTATCCTGATAGCCTTGCGCCGCGGCAGGCAATGCTAGTCCTACCAGTTTATTGTGTTTGTCATAGCCTGCGTAGATAAGTTCCCCGCTGGCTTTATCGTCCACCGGAATCAATTGTTCGCCGGAGACTTTAAACGTCAGACGTTTCACTGCCTGCGGCAATACCTTAAAGATTGCCCGCTCGGTGGCGATGCGCTGGTTTTCGGCAATAATCGGTTTGGTGACTTCATACACCAGCACGACCAACAGGCCTGATATCATGGCCACCAGGGATAAGGTGATAATTAACTGGGTGCTGGAGGGTAATTCGGGTGTGGGTATCGGCTCTTCAGACATGTTGTTAATCCTTTTTCCGGGCGCCGTAGATTTTTGGTTGGGTGAAGCTTTCTATCAACGGCGTGGCTGCATTTCCGAACAAAATGGCATACATCACCGCTTCGGTCAGTCCGCCAAAAAGACGGATAATAACTGTTAGAAACCCGACCAGCAGGCCAAACACAAAAATACCGAGCGGTGTGACCGGGGAGGCCACCATGTCGCTGGCCATAAAGACGGCGCCAAACATCAGTCCCCCGGATAAAATCATGAATAAGGGGCTGGGATAATGACTGGCATCGATTAAATAAAAAATTTCCGCCGAAACGGCAGTGCCAAAAATAACCGCTGCCGGTATGCGCCAGTCCAGCATTTTTCTAAAAGCAAGATAGCCGCCACAGAGCAGAATCAGCAATGCCGGTGTTTCTCCGGCAGAGCCTGCGGTAAAGCCCAGCAGCAGGTCGCTGGTATCTGTCATGATGTGTTGGAATTTCATCAATGCCAGCGGCGTGGCGCCGCTGAAGCCATCAGCCACTTGGCTGCTCCATTCGGCGGTGGCGGCCGGTTTCATAAACGGCAGCGCCAGTGTCGAGGGAATAAATTCGCTAAAACGGTTGGCGGCAAATGCCGGCGTCCAGGTAGTAATAGAAACTGGAAAAGCCGCTTGGACAAAGGCCCGGCCAACCAGCGCCGGATTAAAGACATTGAAACCAATGCCGCCGAATAGGGTTTTTCCCATGGCTATTGCGACAAAACCGGCGACTGCCGCCATCCATAAGGGAAAGCCGGGCGGCAGGGTCATGGCCAGCAGCAAGCCGGTAATAACCGAGCTGTAATCGCTTATCGTGGATTTTTTGGCCGACAGTTTACAAAAAAAATGTTCTGTCAAAATACAGCTGAGTGTGGTGGTTATCATCAGTGCCAGAGCGCTGATGCCAAATTGCCAGGTGGAATATGCCACCAGCGGCAGCAGGGCATAAACCACATTGCGCATGATTTTATTCACAGACAGGGGGCTGTGAATATACGGTGATGGGCGAAGATCGAGAATGGGTTGATGTTTAGCCATTTTGTAAATGTCTTTCGCGGTTCAGGGTTTTGGCAATTTTAAAATATTGTACCAATGGAATATTGGAAGGGCAGACATAACTGCAGGCGCCACATTCAAAGCAGTCATTCAGATGATATTGTTCCTCCATGATGTCGTAGCGTCTTTTTGCAGCCAACAGACCCAGTTCCGATGGATTCAGGTTGATGGGACAGGCCTGCAGACACAGCGAGCATTTGATGCAGGGCTGAATATCATTGGCTTTATAAGCTCTTTGATCCAGTACCAGTACGCCGCCCGTTCCTTTAGTGACGGGGGTTTCCAAGGATGCAACCGGCAGTCCCATCATCGGCCCGCCGAGGATAAGTTCTGCTTCTTCACCGGTAAATTCGGCGTCATCCAGAATGGCCTGTAACGGGGTTCCAATCGGAACAATATAATTACCGGGGCGTTTCAGCTCATCTCCGGTTACGGTGATGATGCGTTCAATCAGTCCTTGTCTTTTAGGAAAAAGATTTCCCAGTTCTGCCATGGTTGCGACATTAAAAACAGCCAGACCAATTTCCGAAGGCAGCCCGCGCGAGGGGATTTCCACGCCCAGCAGAGATTTGACCAGCATTTTTTCAGCGCCCTGAGGGTATTTGGTTTCAACGACTTCAATGGAAATCGGGCCATTTTCAGGGAGATGCTGACGAATTGCTTCCACCACTTCCTGTTTGTTGTCTTCAACGCCGATGATGGTTTTGTCGGCATTGACCGCCTTCATGACGATTTGAATGCCTCGAATCAGGTCATTGACCTTTTCCAGCATGACCCGGTGGTCGGTGGTTAAAAAGGGCTCACATTCGCAGCCATTGATGATTACCGTATGGATGCTGCGATCTTTGGGGAGCAGCATTTTGGCATAACTTGGAAATGCCGCTCCGCCCAGGCCAACCATGCCGGTCTCCTTGACGGCATTGATGATTTGTTTGCTGTCCATGTGGGTGAAGTCCTGGGGCTCACCCTGTAATGGAATCTGCGGTGAACTGGGGTCGGTGTCGATAATAATCGACATGACTTTAGGACCTTTGGCGCTGGGCATCAGCTCGATATCTTTGACCGTGCCGCTGACGGAAGCATGAATAGGCACCGACAAGGCATTTTCGGAAGGCTCGGCTATCACCTCGCCGCGCACGACATACTGGCCTTTATGCACGACAGGCGTTGCCGGTGCGCCGATATGCTGGGATAACGGCAGAATCACCTGGGGTGGAAAGGGCAGACGCCGGGTTTTTTTATGGCGTGTGGCTTCTTTGTATTCAGGGGGATGGATGCCGTGCGGAAAGGTTTTCCGGCCGAAAATTTGTAATAATCCCATATCAGTGAATAGCTACAGGGCGGCAGTCAGCCAGCCCTGTAGTGATGATGTTATTGAAATTTTGCTGCACGTTTTATCAATTTGTCCAGATTCGGTTCATCAGGATTCCATGGGGTTCCCGGATGAATAATAACGGCGGTGCATTTTTCCGCGGCCTTGACGATATCTTCATAAGTGCCGGCAGTCGGATTAACGACAACCGCTTTCTTTTCCTCGTTATACTGGAAAATATTCGGGTTAATATCGACACATTCATCACAGCTGGTGCAGTCGGGTGTTTCAATCCAGACCGGTTCAAAGCCGGCGGCCGGGGCTGAGTCTTCCGGTGCCGCGGCTGTGTCAGTTGGCGCTTTGGCGGCCGGTGCTGCAGCGGCTGCTGTGGGTGGTGCGGCGACAATATTGCTGGCAGGCGCTGAGGTGATGGCTTTTAACAGATCTTCATTGTCACCACCGGCAACCAGATTCATCAGGCCACTAATCAGTTTTTGCGCAGCTTCAGTTTTGGCTTGCTCAGCAATTTTCTGAGGATCAATTTTTTCTTCATCCTCACCCACCAGACTTTTTAACAGTCGCCAGTATTCACGCCGCTCCAGGGTGGAGTTGACCATCTCGGCATCCACCACGACCCGGATCAGGGTATTATCAGCCGGGTTTATCGCCCAGATATAAGGAATACTGTCGCTTTGCTCAGATTCATCCAGCTCAATAAATTCATGTAGCAATACCATGTCATCATTCCATTGGTCCTGGGGGACAATACGGAAATGCTTGCGGAAGCGGCCTTCTGTCAAGGCCCAATCGGCAAAGGTAAACGGCAGATCCATGCTTTCTTCGTTACCGTATTCATCGGTATAGTGCAGGGTATAGCGGGTCCAGTCCTGATCGATGGACGGATTGCCTTTGATAGACAGACATTGTTTCCAGCCCTGTCCTTTTTCAGGGTCAAAATGCATCAATGGATAGGCTCGTGATTCCACCGCCATTTTGCTTTGCCGGGTGGCCATGTCATCGCCGACACCATGCTCAGGCTGGCAGACGGAATAGATATTCCAGATGGCGGGGCCTCTGAAATTCAGGCCGTCAATAAAGCCTTCAAGCAGGTGATTCAGGTGAGACTGGGCGCTTTGCAATACAAAACTGGTACGGTGCGCCATGGAAATCAAACCCATTTCCTTGCGCTTTTCCTGCTTGCCCTTGCTGCTGTCGCCGTATGGTGCCAGATCAGAAACCTGGGACATAAAGCTTGCCATACTGGCTTGTCCGCCGGTGTTGGAATAAACCTGAGTATCCAGTACCAATACTTTGACAGGGGTGCCTGACATCAAGGCCCGGGACAGATTCTGGAAGCCGATATCGTACATGGCGCCATCGCCACCGATACAGACCAGTGGCGGACACATTTTATATTCTTCATCGTTAAACTGACGCCAGTCAAAATAGGTGAAGAATTTATCATGCTCTTCTTTGTTGTATTTGCCGGCAATTTCCAGTTCTGCCATGCGAATCGCCTTAAAACCGTCCGCCATTTTGCGCATATGGCCCTCAAACAGACCCATGGCTACGGAAGGGGAGTCCTGGAACAAATGATTGGTCCACGGAAATGGGTAAGGGTTGTATGGAAATGTGGAGCCCCAGACGCTGGTACAGCCGGTGCTGTTGCTGATGCCTAAAGCGGCGCGGCCTTCGCCGGTAATGCCTTCTTTATATTGCCATTTCAGATATTTCAGTTTGGCAACCAGCTGGGTGGCCCATTTCAGCCATTTTTTATCGATAGGCTGGGTGGGTTTGCCTTCGTCCAGTTGTGTGCTGAGTTTGGTTAGAGTCAGGTCAACATTCTGATTTCGGGCAATGGCGTCTTCAATGGCATCAACATCGCTGATATCCAGTTTTTCTGCCAGTTTCAGCCGGATATGCTTTTCCATATCATTAATCAGCCGATCAAGATGAGCCAGGTGCTGTTTAACACGCGGTTGCATCAGGGCGGTGACGGTTGATGTGAACAGGTGAATGACAGATTTTTCACCACATCCGGCACAGGCGCCATCGCCACAAACCATGGAACTGTAATTGGTTTTATCCTGTAACAGGGTGTGCAGCGCACCGACTTTTTCGTCAATATCATCGACACGATTGTATTTTTCGTTGGAGGTCGGCAAATCCAGCCAGTATTCCCATTCCTTTTTCAGCAATTGTACACTTTCATGCGTTTGTGTGGCCGGTTCCAGTGCGCCGTCTTCACATTCCTTGACGCATTCCATACAGCCTTTGCAGGTATATGGGTTGATGGTGATGGAATAGAGACCACCACTGCCAGGTTGACGCTTATTCATGGCGTCATGATAGGGCTTGGTCAGGGCGAATTTGAATTCCCCCATGGTGTCTTTAAACCATTCAAACTCCTGGGTGACTTCTTCGCGCGTTTCTTCAGGATATTCTTTTATTGTCTCGCCAATAGCTTTGGCAAAAATGGGTTTCAGATTGGTCCCTTCGGATTTTTCAGCCGTTAATGCATGGTATTTTCTTTCCACTACACGCACTGCCCGGCGCAGGTGTTTGACTTTGTGACCTTGTCTTTCTATGCGTTTGATATTGGTTTCAAAGACTTCACTGACGGTATTGATGAGCCCTGGAATGGCGCTGTCCGGGCACAGGGAGAAGCAATCCCCGCAGGCGGTACAGTTTTCTGGAATCCAGACAGGATGCTCGAAGCGAATAGTAGACATATCCCGGAAAACGCCGGTAGCCGCCGGCATGACGCCGGTGGCGGCAAAAGGGTCGGCCAGATTGTCGCTGTTATGGCCGGTCTGATAATTAAAGCCGGTCTGGTTCCAGAATCGGTGGATATCCGATAAGGTATCATCGTTAGCCGGTTTGCGGCGCAGCATGATGGGCGCTGTCAATACCTTGGGCTTGGCGCTTTCATGGACATCGCCAATGGTCATCAGCGAGTGGTCAAGCTCATGGGTCTCATGAAAGCCGCGATTGACGATACGGAAGTTATCTTCAACAACCTGGTCGCCTTTTTGACCGAATTTACGCTTCAGTGTGTCGTGGACGGCGTCGAGAATTTGTTCCTGGGTTTTACCCGCTTTTTCTGCAATGGGCGAGGCTTTGAAAAAAGCACCCTGAAAGGCAATGCCTTGCATGCGGAATTGTAATTCGGCATCGGAAGCCTCTTCCCGGGCAATCTTGAAGGCATCCACATAAAAGACTTTTATTTTTCTGTCGACAATATATTGTTGCGCTGCTTTGGGGAATGATTGCCAGACGGCTTCCGGTGTTTCCTGGGCGCTTTGAATAATAAAGGTACCGCCTTCATCCAGACCGAATAACGGGTTGGTATGGCTGAATACATTGGGGTCAGGCGACATGACAACGTCGACATGATGGTATTCGCAATTAAGATGGATGGGGTCGGGTGAAACAGACAGGTAATAAGTGGTCGGGTGGCCTTTTTTCTCCGAGCCATATTTAGGATTGGCTTTGATATCGTAATCCAGCAGGTCAAAAAGCGTCATCGCCAGATTTTTTCCGGTCGTGACAGCACCCCAGCCGCCGACAGAATGCATTCTGATGGTCAGGCTGTTTTCAGGTAACAGATTGGGGTTTTCGGTACGCTTAAGCGCTAAATCACGAATCCCGGGATAGGCCTGTTCTACCTGCTGCATCTGAATTTCCTGCTGTGGCGAGTAGGGTGTATCACGGGTAAATTCGATGCCGAGATAGAAAAATTTGCGTTTGGCTCCATCAGGAAGCATGTTGTCGATGGCGGCAATCAAATCACCCGGTTGTAAATCGCGGCTGCCCAGGCCGAATGAGCCGGAAAACAAGTCCGGCGCATCCGTCATTTTATGGTAGCTGGCATAACCCGGGAAGGGTTGTTCCCCTTTGTGTCTACCGTTTTCCAGGCATTTGCTGACTGTCGCGCGGATTTCGCGCATCAATGGCAGGTCTTCAGCCAAAGGCTGGTCGGTTCTTTCCAGAACCAGCACGCCTTTTTTGCCTTTCATGAGATTGCCCAGTAAATCACCGGGGAAAGGCCGGAACAGGGTCATGTCGACAATGGCTATTTTAAGTCCGCGCTGTTTTTGTAAATAGTCGGCCACTGCCTGGGCAGTAATGGTAATGCTGCCTTGACCGATAATCAGATAGTCGGCATCGCTGGGGCCATTTAAAGTGGCGCGTTGATAACGGCGACCGGTTAATTCAAACCACTCGTCCATGCATTGATCGGCAAAATCAGCGACATGGTCGAAAAAATAGGGGCGCTGGGCGGCCGTTGTCTGCATATAGGCATCTTGATTGGTGACCGTGCCTGTCATTAGCGGTCTGTCCACATCCCAGTTGACCGGGATTCGGCGCCGGTTTTCTCCATACAGAATGCGCTGAGCCGGTGTCGGTGTCGGGATAATATCGTCCGGCAGCCCCAGAAATTCCTCTATCAGCTCCCGCTCAGGCAGATTTAACGGTTCAATCAGATGCGAGGTTAAAAAACCATCCTGGGCAACGGCAACCGGATTGAGTGCCAGTTCGGCGATTTTCCGGCCAATAATATTTAAATCTGCAACCGCCTGGGCGCTGTTTCCGAATAATTGGATGAAGCCGGTGTCATCCATGCAGTGATAATCATCATGGCCGCAGTGTACATTCAGCGAGGATTTGGTAATGGCGCGGGTGGCAATGTTTAAAACATAGGGCAATCTTTTACCGACAGCTGCATAAAGTGATTCATGCATGTAGGCGATTCCCTGAGAGGCGGAAAAGTTGCTGGCTCGCAGGCCGCTCAGTGATAAGCCGGCCGTCATGCCGGCAGCGGCATGTTCGCCTTCAGGCTGGATGAAAATCAAAGGACGTTCAGAAATGTTCAAATATCCATCACTGGCCGCTTCTGCCCATTGTTCACCCATATTGGTGGCCGGTGTGATTGGAAAAGCACCGGCGGCATCGCTGGATTCCCGCTCGCAATGAATTACAGCCGAGCTACCATCCATTGCCACCCGGATTCCGGGATATTTGATTTCTTTAATGTCTTTTGCTTTACCAAAAAAAGCCATATAAATCCTCTGGAAAGGTTTTCTGGAATCAATTTTTCGATTCCATCAGTTGTTGTTTAATTCGTATCTGATTTGTGATTCAACGGCCACCCGGCTTTTGAATCTGAGTTATCCGGTTGCGTTTTGCTTAGCCCAGCGGCAGCGGTTCATTGCGTTCGGAACGGTTGGCTTCCCGGCCTACACTGGAGCGGGTCGTTCCCAGCTTACTGTCTATCCAGACTATAGCGCCGGTGGGGCAGCGCTCTATGGGCGTTCTGTCCACTTCAATCTGGTCATATAGGTCATAATTGATGACAGCCAGATTATTGCGGATTTCAATCAATCCTTTCGGGGCATCAACCGCACATTTTTCACAGCCGGTACAGGCCACTTCGCATTCTTCCAGGGCTTCATCGCCTTCAGCCAGACTTTTACAGGCGACAAACAATTTATGACTGACCGGATGTAATGAAAAAAGATCTTTGGGACAGACGACGACACAATCATTGCACGCGGTGCATTTGTCTTCAATGACGATCGGCAGGCCATGTTCATCCATGTAAATGGCGTCAAAATCACAGACTTCGGCACAGTCGGCCAGTCCAAGACAGCCCCAGCTACAGCCTTTGCCGCCACCCGATACCGTTGCCGCAGCCTGGCAGGATTTTAAACCTTCATATTTTGCACGGGTGTAGGCAACATGAGTCCCGCCGGCACAAGCTAAGCGGGCAACCACTTTTTCTTTGGGTTGCATGTCAACACCCAGGTATTCAGCAATTTTTGCATTACCCTCCGGAGTGTTGACGGTACAATCAGCCGGATTTTTTTCACCTGCCACCACTGCTTCGGCAAAAGGCCTGCATCCGGGAACACCACAAGCACCGCATTGTGCCTGGGGCAGCATTTCGTCAACTTCTTCAATCCGCGGGTCTTCCTTGACAAAAAGCTTTTTGTTGGCGATGGCGAGGATAACGGCTAATGTCGCTCCCAGGGCAATCATGAAAATAGCGGCAGTTAAAATTGTTGATATCATTGCGTGGTCTCTAGTGAAAAACCCTAAAAAAACCAGTGTTTAGTGGGCTAAAGACTGTTCGAAGAACACAATACTTTACACGAAAAGCAGTCTGAATAGCAAAGTCTGCAATCTGCATAAGTATTTGATTGTATTTTAACTTGCTGTTGTCGCTATTGTGTATTGTGGCCGATTTGGGCATAATGCCTGCTATTTTTAGCGTTTTATGGTCTGACAAAATGTACGAAATGATGATGGGTGGCTTGGAATTAATGGTCAGCGGAATGTTGATTGTTTTCATGTTTCTGGCCATGCTGGTTATTGCTGTCAATGTGTTAAGAGTACTGGTTGAACATTTTTTTCCGGAGCCTGTGGTAACAGAGCCTTCAGAAAAATCATATTCTCAACAGCAATCCGGTGTGATTGCTGCCATCACCGTGGCGGTTACGCAATATCGTAAAAAACATCATCAGGATTCGTAGCGCATCATTTTTTTCAGGTTATCGGTCGGCTGTTAACAAGCTCTAATCCGATAAAGAATATTCTGATGCTGTATAGGTGTTATATAAAACAGTATCTTTCTTTACTATCTGTCTGCATTGACTATTTGCAATGGGTATTGTTCATTTTTTGCACTTTTTACCCCGGTTTCGAACAAATAAACGACAGATATTTAATTGAAAACACACAGTTAAATGTACCCAAAAGGTACCTATAAAAACTTAAGTGGCCTACAGGCCCAGGAGAAGAAAATGGCAAAACCTTTAGGCATTACCGAGGTTGTACTTCGAGATGCACATCAATCAATACTGGCAACACGGTTGCGCATTGAAGATATGCTGCCGATTTGTGAAGACCTTGATCAAATGGGTTATTGGTCGATTGAATCCTGGGGTGGGGCCACTTTTGATGCCTGTATTCGCTATCTGGGGGAAGATCCCTGGGAGCGTTTAAGATTGCTTAAAAAGGCGATGCCTAACACGCCTCAACAGATGCTGTTTCGTGGTCAGAATATTCTGGGCTATCGGCATTATGCAGATGATGTGGTGGATAAGTTTGTTGAGCGGTGCGTGGTCAATGGTATTGATGTTTTCCGTATTTTTGATGCCATGAACGACATGCGGAATATTGAACGGGCGGTCAAAGCGGTTTTGAATACAGATGCACATGCGCAAGGGACCATTTCTTATACTATCAGTCCTGTACATACCATTGAAAAATGGCTGGAACAAGGACGTAAGATTGAAGATATGGGCGCCCATTCAATTTGTATCAAGGATATGGCTGGTCTGTTGACACCCTATGATGCTTTTGAATTGGTCAGCCAGTTGAAACAGGCAGTCGATATTCCTATTCATTTACATTGCCATGCGACGACCGGTTTGAGTGTCGGCACCTTAATCAAGGCTATTGATGCCGGTGTGGATAATGTTGATACCGCGATTTCATCACTCAGTATGACTTATGGACACAGTCCTACTGAAACCATTGTTGCCAGTATGCAAGGGCAGGAGCGTGATACCGGGCTGGAAATCCAGAAGCTGGAGAAAATAGCCGCTTATTTTCGTGATATTCGTAAGAAGTATGCCCAGTTTGAAGGCAGCCTGAAAGGTGTGGATAGCAGAATTCTGATTTCTCAGGTTCCGGGGGGTATGTTGACTAATATGGAAAGTCAGCTAAAAGAGCAGGGGGCTGCAGATAAATTTGATGAAGTCTTGAAAGAAATTCCCAAAGTCAGAGAAGATTTGGGCTTTTTGCCGTTGGTAACACCTACATCACAGATTGTGGGCACTCAGGCGGTAATGAATGTGCTGGCGGGCGAGCGTTATAAATCTATCAGTAAAGAAACCGCAGGCGTATTAAAAGGTGAATATGGTGCGACGCCTGCTCCGGTTAACAAGGAGTTGCAAGCCCGGGTTCTGGATGGTGGCGAACCCATCACTTGCCGTCCGGCTGATCTGCTGGAGCCGGAAATGGACAGCCTGATTAATGAAGTCAAGGAAAAGGCTCAGGCTGAAGGGGTTAAGTTATCGGATAATATAGAAGATGATGCACTGATCTATGCATTATTTTCCCAGGTAGGCTGGAAATTTTTGCAAAACCGTGGAAACCCGGATGCTTTTGAGTCTGCGCCAGATGCTGAAGCATTTGCCGCGGCGTCATCTCAGACAAGCAAACCTACTGACTCAGGGACTGAATCTTATACTGTCAATGTGGATGGTCAAAATTATAATGTTGTCGTGGGCCCTGGAAATACCGAGATTAATGTCCAGCCGGCTACTGGTAATCAGCCTGTTGCAGCGGCTCCCGCATCGGGAGATGGTGAGGTAATTTCTGCACCGATGGCGGGGACTATTTTGGCGGTCAATGTCAATGTGGGCGATGCTGTGAATGCGGGTGATATTGTTATTATTCTGGAAGCGATGAAAATGGAAACCGAAGTCCGGGCTAAAACTTCCGGGACTGTAACGGCAATTAATGTAAAACAAGGTGACGCTGTTGCTGTTGGTGATAACCTGATAACTTTATAGTTTAGAGAATAATATGGAAAATTTGACGCTTTTATGGCAAAGCACGGGAGTTTATAACGTCAGCGGGCCTCAGGTCATTATGATGTTAGTGGGTTTTTTGTTGCTTTATCTTGCCATTAAAAAAGGATTTGAGCCATTGCTGTTGTTGCCGATTGGTTTCGGTGCGGTATTAAGTAATATCCCTGTTGCAGACATGGCTGGAGAAGGCGGGATTTTGCATTACCTTTATTTTGGGATTAAAACGGGAATTTTTCCGTTGTTAATTTTTATGGGTGTTGGTGCCATGACAGATTTCGGTCCCATGTTAGCCAACCCTAAAACACTATTTTTGGGGGCTGCGGCTCAGTTTGGAATTTTTGCAACATTGCTGGGCGCTTTGGCTTTAAATATGATTCCAGGATTGGAGTTTTCATTTAAAGATGCGGCTGCAATTGCCATTATTGGCGGAGCGGACGGGCCGACGGCGATTTATGTTGCTTCAAAACTGGCGCCTGATTTATTAGGCGCCATTGCCGTTGCTGCCTATTCATATATGGCTTTGGTGCCGTTGATTCAGCCACCTATTATGCGGGCTTTGACAACAGAAGATGAACGTAAAATAGAGATGCAGCAATTAAGAGCTGTCAGTCAGACTGAAAAGATTCTGTTTCCACTGATGTTATTGATTTTAACGGCATTTTTGCTACCTTCTGCAGCGCCTCTGGTAGGAATGTTTTGTTTGGGAAACCTGATGAATACCTGTGGTGTCGTGGAAAGGCTGAGTAAAACAGCGCAGAATGAGCTGATTAATATTGTGACTATCTTTTTAGGTTTGTCTGTAGGTTCAAAACTGAGCGCGGAAGCTTTTCTAAAAGTGGAAACCCTGGGTATTTTAGGGCTGGGCGCGATTGCCTTTTGTATTGGAACGGCTTGCGGTGTATTGATGGCGAAAGTCATGAATAAATTCAGTAAAACACCGATTAATCCGTTAATTGGTGCGGCAGGTGTCTCTGCTGTGCCCATGGCGGCCCGGGTTGCTAATAAAGTAGGCTTGGAATCCAATCCACATAACTTTTTATTGATGCATGCGATGGGGCCGAATGTCGCCGGTGTTATCGGTTCGGCAGTCGCGGCCGGGGTATTGCTGAGTTTGGTGTAAGGATTTGCTGATGTTGTGAATTGATACAACATCTGACTGGGTGAGATTCCATTGTGTCAGGGCCACGAATACTGTAACTCTTAAGCTTATTTGGATATTTAATATCCGTCACTTACTCCAGAAGACGCCGTACACACCCTTGTACGACTTGCATGTGCCATCATGTTACTCGCACGATATTGACTATTAAATATGCTGAATGTTTGTAGTCAGTTTAGATTGTCTGACCCAGCCTTGCTATTGTAATGTTATATGCCGCAAAGCCATCTGTTATGGATAGCTTTTGCCGGGTTAAGACTTTCCGGTAAGTTGTGCTGTGCTATTGCTATCGGCATATTTTAAACAGATATAAAGAAA
>CAYLNS010000024.1:0-3117 GCA_964385115.1 uncultured Methylomarinum sp. | reverse complement strand
CGGTAAGTTGTGCTGTGCTATTGCTATCGGCATATTTTAAACAGATATAAAGAAAAAACTGATTGCCGAAAATCAGATTGGCTATAACCAGGTGAATAGGCTGTGCAACTGGCGGTACACCGAGTCTGTCCAGCGAAATGCCTGCCAGAATTGCGGTGATAACCAGTCCTGAAAGTGAAATAGCCAGTTTAAACAAAAGACTGCCTTTTTCTGTACCTTGAATGATTTTCCAGCTTATCCATAAATTAGTGAACAGGATAATGGAAGAAAATGACCGGTGAACATAAAAAATAACCGGGAAGTCATCCCGCCAGTATTGACGGTCAATGTAGCTGTGTTCATTGGCAATAAAATCAACGGCTTCTCTCACCTGGGTACCCATGGCCACCTGAATCAGTGTTAAGCCCATGGCAACTTTAAGCACAGTCATGACTTTACGGTTGATTGCTGAAATATCCAGTTGTGCCAGCAGGTTTTTTTGTGATCGGGCGATGGCATAGATGAGCAAGGCAACAATAAAAAGCGCCAGCAGCATATGCAATGTAATCATAAAAGGGTGAAGATTGCTGGCCACTACTCGTGAACCGAGCCAGCCTTGGAAACCCACCAGAAAAAAAACAGACAGACACAGATAAAAAATGGTCTTATCGGTTTTCAGATAAATTCGTGATGCCCAGGCTGTCAAGAAAATTAAAATGCCAATGCTGACACCAACCAGTCTGTTGGCATATTCGGTCCAGGTTTTAACCGGATTAAACCGGGTATCCTGATAGCCGCGTTTGGCATAGATTTCGTGATAATTGGGGGGGAGTTGTGACTCTTCTGTGGGGGGCACCCATTGTCCAAAACAGGTTGGCCAGTCCGGACAGCCCATCCCGGCGCCGGAGGCTCTGACTATGCCACCGACCAGAATAACAAAATAAACAGCAAAAATGGTTAAAGTACCCAGGCGGCGAAACCGGGCGGCAGCTTTTTCGTCAATCATCAGGAATATATTGAATGTTATATAAAATCAGTACCCTGAGATTATACGATAACAAGGTGATTTCAGATAGGCTTACATTAGAAGCTCATTAAATATGCTTTGTAGGGGGGCACGGTGCGCGTGTCTGAGCGGGGCCAGGCGAAACCTGTTTAAGTCAACATGGCATGAGCCATTTCAATTTCTTCTGAGACCCCTTCAATTTCAAGAATTTCTGCATCGGCCATGAGTCCCAGTTTTTCAAAAGAGGGGACGGTGCTCCATTCAACACGGCAGGCCGGATGATCAGTTCCGGCAATACTTTGCAGAAAAGCAACCTGAACAACATCAACATAATCAGCCTGGGGGCCAGAGTCCCGTTGAAAATCCACATATTCTGAGGCGACGGCTTTAAGCTCAGTTGGAAAGTCCCAGCTATCCATAATGATTTTTCCGATAGCGGGATGGGCTTTTTCCAGTAATTTATTTAATCTTGACGGACTGTCTCTGAATTCCGGGATTTTCTCCACCAGCATTAAAATCGGTAATTTGCCAATCTGGTGTATCAGCCCGCCCAGCATGGCTTCGTCAGGGTTAAGATGCGGCACCATGGCACATAATGCCCGGCTGATGGCTGACACATTAACACTTTGTTCCCAGGTTTCCTGGAAATGCTGTTCTAAAAGTTTTGAGGTAGGTTTGAACATTTGCTGCATAACCAGGCTGGTTATCAGCGTGCGAATGGTTGAATTACCCAGCCGGGTAACGGCCATTTGAATATTGGTTACTTTTTTGGTGCCCCGGTAAAGCGGGCTGTTGGCAACTTGTATCAGCCTGGCTGATAAGGCCGCATCGGTAATAATCATTTTAGCCAGTTCCTGGGCTGTGGCATCGCCTTTGGACACAGCATCCCGGACCCTTAAGGCGACATCCGGCAGGGTTGGCAAAATCAGCCGATTGGCATCAAGTTCAGCTTTGACGTGGACAAGAAAGTCCTGAACAGACTTAAATTGCATGTTTCATCCGTTATTGAAATGGAATAATGTTAATTTTAAAAACCTGCCTATCGGTACAAACGGCAAGATGATTATTGTTTTTGTGTTCAGGCGGCATAACAATCAATAACCTGTAACATTCCTGGGCATACTGATAAGTCAGTATGGATGCTATTTTTTCCTGTGTATGACTAACTATAATCGTACTTTGTGAATTAAGCATAGCAGTTTGTCCTGATTCTGCCAGGAACATTTCTCGTTTATTTTTACCCAGATAGTGTGTGCGAGCGACAATTTCCTGTCCGGTATAGCAGCCCTTGTTGAAGCTGATTCCCCCCAGCTTGTCAATATTCAGCATTTGGGGAATATATTGTTCGGATTGCTCTTCATCAAACCAGGGGATTCCGGCGGATATATCCTGAAAATGCCATAGCCCGGAATTTGCCGGAGCAAAGTCCAGGTTTGTAATGAAATTTTGCCATAAAGTGATACTTTCTTGTGGCTGAGCTATTGCTAAAAAACGGTAATGAATTCCCGGCAGTTTGACAAAAGAGATGCCATTATTTGAGAGAACATCGTATTGCGTCTGAGGCAATGCCGGTAAGTCGTCGTGTTGTGATTGGATAAACAGTCCGCTTAAACATAATTGTTCTGTACTGTCGATTATTTGGACATCTGAGCGCAGAATATACATGGATAGCTTTTTTATAACTTTTTCTGCCAGGGATTGAGGCAGAATAAGGATAAAGCCATGCTGTTCTCGAATAATTAAAAAAGGACTGATAACCCGGCCTTTAGCATTACAAAAAGCGGCAAAGCCGGCCTTATTGTTCTGAATCTGGTTGATATCACAGGTCAGCTGACCCTGTAGAAAAGTTGCGGCGTCAGGCCCTGTGACGCTAAGGCTGGTTAAATGGGTAACCGGATATAGCTGGTTGGCTTTTTCCGCCGGGGTTGATGGAAAATGCAGAGCCTGTGGTGTGTCATCACTGAAACTTGCGCCAAGGCCGGTTAAAAATTGTGTCCATTGAGTATTCATTTTTGTCATTATTCTAATAAAGTTAAGGGGGCTATTATAGCTATTTGAGACGTTTATAAGTGAAAACGTAACTACTCAGCGTATTTAGAGCTTTACTATCAGTCACTTATTCCAGAAGACGC
>CAYLNS010000023.1:0-20859 GCA_964385115.1 uncultured Methylomarinum sp. | reverse complement strand
GCCGGCAATCCGGAATTTTTATTTGCGGGGTCTTGTTTTTATGCCCGTATATAAATTAGAACGTAACTAATCAGCGTACTTTGAAAAATAAATACCATTCAATATCAGTTGCTTACGGAAGAAGTGTATGTGACAAGGATGTCACATTCAAGCCTACACGGATGTATTTACGGCGTCTTCTGGAGTAAGTGATTGATATTGAAAACCAAAATACGCTGAGTAGTTACAACAGAACATTATCAGGGGCAGGATGCTGGCACAGTCACAAATCATTCCAGCAGTTTCCTAATTCCCTGTCAGATTTTTCCTTCCAATAACATTTATAGTGAGCTGAGCCGTGTCGGCTAACATTGAAGATATCCTCAAGCAAGCAGAATCAGAACTTGCACAAGTCCGTGATCTAAATCAACTGGATCAGATTCGCGTTAATTATCTGGGTAAGAAAGGTTTTTTTACCCTGCAAATGAAGGAGCTGGGCAAACTGGAACCAGAGCAGAGGCGATCGGCCGGGCAGGTGATTAACCGTGCAAAAGGGCAGTTTCAGCAGGCTCTTGAAGAAGTTCGTTCCACACTGCAAAAAGCAGAACTGGAAAAACGGCTTGCAGCTGAAGCCGTTGATGTGACTCTGCCAGGACGGGGCCGGGGTGTTGCGGGTTTGCATCCGGTTACCATTACCTTGCGCAGGATTTCACAAATTTTTGCCAGCGTAGGATTTAAGGTTGAAGAAGGCCCTGAGATCGAAGATGACTATCATAATTTCGAGGCCTTGAACATACCCGCGCATCATCCGGCCCGGGCGATGCACGATACTTTTTATTTTGATGCACACACCTTGTTGAGAACACATACCTCACCAGTACAGGTTCGTGTGATGGAAACGCAAAAGCCGCCTTTAAAGGTGATTGCCCCGGGCAGGGTCTATCGCTGTGATTCGGATTTAACGCATACGCCGATGTTTCATCAGGTAGAAGGTTTTCTGGTTGATAGTGAGGTCAGCTTTGCTGATTTAAAAGGGGTGGTGTATGACTTTCTGCGCGCCTTTTTTGAGAAAGATATCCAGGTGCGATTCAGACCTTCTTATTTTCCTTTTACCGAGCCTTCGGCTGAGGTCGATATTGAATGTGTCATGTGCGATGGCGAGGGTTGCCGGGTATGCGGACATACCGGTTGGCTGGAAGTAATGGGCTGTGGCATGATTCATCCTCAGGTTTTTAAAGCCGTCAATATTGATACCGACAGTTATAGTGGCTTTGCTTTCGGTATGGGGGTAGAGCGCCTGGCGATGTTACGTTATGGAATCAATGATTTAAGATTGTTTTTTGAAAATGATCTTAGATTTTTGCAACAATTTAACTAGGGAGAGGCGCTATGCAAATCAGTGAAGCTTGGTTACGGGAACTGGTTAATCCGCCGGTAAATACAGAACAATTAGTCGAACAGATTACTATGGCAGGGCTTGAGGTGGATTCAGTCCGGCCGGCTGCTGCTCAGTTCAGTCATGTTGTCGTTGCCCAGGTGGTGTCTCTGGTACAACATCCTAATGCCGACAAGCTTAAAGTTTGTCAGGTGGATGTTGGTGAGGCGGAGCCTTTGCAGATTGTTTGTGGCGCGGCTAATGTCCGGGCTGGCTTAAAGGTGCCTGCGGCATTGATTGGAGCGGTTTTGCCGGGTGATTTCAAGATTAAAAAATCGAAATTGCGAGGTGAATTGTCTTTCGGCATGCTGTGTTCCGAAAAAGAATTGGGTCTGGCGGAAGACGCCGATGGTTTGATGGAGTTATCAGATAGCGCTCCGGTGGGTGTTGATATCAGAGAATATCTGGCTCTGGATGATCATATTATTGAGGTCGACCTGACGCCTAATCGTGCCGACTGTTTAAGTGTCGAGGGCATTGCCCGCGAAGTGGCGGTTTTAAATAAAATGGATTGGCAGCCAGTGGCTGTGGAGACGGTCGCCAGTGTACATGACGAAGTTCTGGATATTAAGGTTGAAAACCCCGAAGCTTGTCCACGTTATTTAGGGCGCTTGATTAAAGATGTCAATCCGCAGGCTGAAACGCCGCTGTGGATGCAGGAGCGTCTGAGACGTTCAGGGCTGAGAAGCCTGGGGCCTTTGGTTGATGTGACTAATTATGTGTTGCTGGAAATGGGGCAGCCGCTGCATGCTTTTGATGCGGATAAATTGCAAGGCGGTATCGTTGTCAGAAACAGTCGGGCTGGTGAGGAACTGAGTCTGCTGAATGAACAAACCATAAAACTGGATGGTGAGGCATTAGTGATAGCGGACCAGGAAAAAGCCCTGGCGCTGGCCGGTGTGATGGGCGGAAGTGAATCGGCTGTCAGTGATGATACCTCACAAATTTTTCTGGAATGCGCCTTTTTTAATCCGATTGCCATTGCAGGCAAGGCCAGGGATTTTGGGCTACATACCGACTCCTCCCATCGTTTTGAGCGAGGTGTCGATTTTACGCTGCAACATCGGGCAATGGAACGGGCTACACAATTGATTCTGGATATTACCGGCGGAAAGGCCGGGCCAATATCAGAGGTCGCCAGTGAACAAAACCTGCCACAACGAAATCCAGTGCTGTTACGCCAGTTACGGATTAAAAAGATTTTAGGTATAGAGTTACCGGCAGAGGAAATAAGCGATATTTTTACCCGGTTGGGAATGAAAGTTGAAAATCATGTAGATGGCTGGACCATTACGCCTCCAGGATTTCGTTTTGATATTGCCATAGAAGCCGATTTGCTGGAGGAAGTTGGCAGGATTTATGGCTATAACAACCTGCCGAACACGCAGTTATTGATGCGTACCGAATTGGGTAAGGCGCCTGAAGCGATACTGCCTGTCGATAGAATCAGGGATTTACTGGTGGATCTGGATTATCAGGAAGCCATTACCTACAGCTTTGTTGATGAAGATATTCAGCAATTAATTGCGCCTGAAGATCAGTTTATCCAGCTGAAAAATCCGATTTCATCTGAATTGTCGGTCATGCGGACTACGTTATGGTGCGGCTTGCTGAATGCTGCTTTGTATAATACCAAGCGGCAGCAGGGGCGTGTTCGCTTGTTTGAAACCGGCTTGCGGTTTATTGAGAAGCAGGGTGAAATTGTTCAACAGTCTATGCTCAGTGGTCTGGCCTTGGGTAGCGTGAGCGCAGAACAATGGGGTGAAAAACCTCGGAAAGTTGATTTTTTTGATGTAAAGGCCGACTTGGAAGCTATATTTGCTTTATCGGGATTTGATTTTAATGTTGTTGCTGATAAACATCCGGCACTGCATCCCGGGCAGGCAGCCCAGGTTATGGATAAAAATGGCAATTCAGTCGGACGACTGGGTATGTTGCATCCGACTCTTGAAAAACAGCTGGGTTTCGATTCGCCGGTTTTTTTGTTTGAACTTGAACTGGAAAAAATCCAACAGAAGAGAGTGCCTTCATTTACTGAGCTTTCCAAATTCCCTTCCGTCAGGCGGGATATGGCATTATTGGTGGATGAAAAGATTCTGGCATCTGATATAATTTCAACGGTGTTCGGGCTAAATCTTGATGTTATTCAGGATGTGCAGATTTTTGATATTTATCAAGGTCCTGGAGTGGATGAGGGTCAAAAAAGTATTGCCTTAAGTCTGATTCTGCAGGATTTTTCACAAACCCTTACAGATTCTGAAATTGATGCTATATTTACTAGAGTGCTGGAATCTCTGACAGCAAAACATAATGCAAAACTGAGGGATTGATTGAATGGCATTAACAAAAGCGGATATCGCAGAAAAACTGTTTGAAGAGCTTGGTTTAAATAAGCGTGAGGCCAAGGAAATGGTCGAGCTTTTCTTTGAGGAGATAAAGTCTTCTCTGGAGCGAGGTGAGCAGGTTAAAATCTCCGGGTTTGGTAAGTTTGAATTACGGGATAAAAAAAGTCGCCCGGGAAGAAACCCTAAAACAGGTGAAGAAATTCCAATTACCGCAAGACGGGTGGTGACTTTCAGAGCCGGTCAAAAACTAAAAGCCAGAGTGGAATCCTATGCTGGAACCCAGTAATAATAATGAATTGCCGGCGATACCGGCAAAACGCTACTTTACCATTGGCGAAGTCAGTGAGTTGTGTGCGGTCAAACCTCATGTGCTTCGTTATTGGGAGCAGGAATTTACTGAGCTTAAGCCGGTAAAACGCAGAGGTAACCGGCGTTATTATCAGCGTCACGATGTGTTGATGATTCGCCAGATTCGTTCTTTGCTTTATGAGCAAGGTTACACAATTGGCGGGGCTCGGGCGCATTTGTCCAGTGATGATGCCAAAGAGGATTCAACCCGCACCAAACAACTGGTTCATCAGATGATTGGTGAGCTGGAAGATATACTGGAATTATTGAAGTAATCTGTCAAAAAAACGGTAAATATGGTAATATTTGCCTGTTTCAGAAAAGGCCTGTTCACGGGCCTTTTTTAAACCCATTTGTCGGGGCGTAGCGCAGTTTGGTAGCGCACTATACTGGGGGTGTAGGGGTCGTGGGTTCGAATCCCGCCGTCCCGACCAATCTTTTAGATTGATTTTGGGTTTCTTTTTCCATCTTCTTCATGAGTTACTCATGATGTCTCTTAGTTTTAATATTCCTTAATGAAAACATTAACGGGTTCTGAAAAATATAATTTCAATAAGCTGCAAAAACGGCTGAGACGTCAGACGGGTCAAGCTATAGAAGATTACCGGATGATAGAGTCGGGTGACCGGGTTATGGTTTGTTTGTCGGGAGGCGCTGACAGTTATACTCTGCTCAATATTTTAATGAGTCTTAAGAAAAGCGCGCCGATTGAGTTTGATATTGTTGCTGTGAATATGGATCAGAAACAGCCGGGCTTTCCTGAGCATGTGCTGCCTGAATATCTGAATCAGTTAAACATTGAATATCATATTATCAACCGTGATACCTATTCAATTGTCAAAGATAAAATTCCGGAAGGTAAAACAACCTGTGGTCTGTGTTCTCGCTTAAGGCGTGGAACACTCTATTCCTTTGCCGAAGAAATCGGCGCCACCAAGATTGCTTTGGGTCATCATAAAGATGATATTGTTGAGACCTTGTTTTTGAATATGTTTTTCGGGTCAAAATTATCAGCGATGCCGCCGAAATTATTGTCTGATGATAAGCGGAATATAATTATCAGGCCGTTAGCCTATTGTCGTGAAAAAGATATCAAACGATTTTCTGATTTAATGGAATTTCCCATTATTCCCTGTAATCTTTGTGGTTCCCAGCAGAACCTGCAAAGACAGAATATAAAAGCCATGCTGGCAGAGTGGGATAAAAAAGGGGGGGGCAGAACCGAAGCCATATTTTCGGCCATACAAAATCTGGCACCTTCTCAGTTGGCAGATAATGAATTGTTTGATTTTAAAAATCTTAAAATAGATCGTTCAGGCGAGCGTAAGCCTTATTTGTTTGATAATAATCAGCAAGTGGTCTCCCGGCCACTGGAAGCGAATCAAGCCGGTTTGGATATTCTGGAAATGTAAATGGCAAATCAGTATAGGCTTGAATCTGATATCTATCTTGCAGAGACTTCTTCCGCAAGCTAAATTTATTTTGTTTTGTCAGGCTGAGTAGAAACAGTGGCTATTATTTTTTTTACCGACTTTGGCAGTCAGGGAATTTATACCGGACAAATGGAAGCGGTGATTCATGCTATGGCACCAGAGGCTAGAATTATCCATTCGGTTAATGATGCGCCCCAATCTGACCCACAATTAAGTGCCTACCTGCTGGCCGCATTGGTGCCTTATTTTGCTCGGGGAAGTATCTTTGTTGCGGTTGTTGACCCGGGTGTCGGTGGAAGCAGGGCGGCGGTGATGGTTGAAGCTGACGGGCGTTTCTTTGTGGGGCCGGATAATGGGCTGTTTAATACGCTGACACTTCATTCTGAAACGGTGCGTTGGTATTCTGTAGTCTGGCCGTTGGATGACTGTTCACTGAGCTTTCACGGTAGAGATATGTTTGCCCCATTTGCGGCTAGGCTTTATCTGAATCAGGCTGAAGACTGTTTACAGGAATGTGCTGTGCCGGATTTGTCAGGCTGGCCAGTTGACTTGCCCCGTATTATTTATTTCGATCATTATGGCAATGCAATGACTGGCATACGTTATCAAGCCCGCTATGATGGGCTAGACTTAAAGGTGAATGGTTTATTGCTGAAGCAGGTCGGAACTTTTTGTCAGGTAGCCTCGGGTGAATTGTTCTGGTATAAAAATTCAATGGGGTTGATAGAAATTGCGGCAAACAAGCAAAGTGCGAAATCAATACTCAATCTGGCTTTAGGTGATGAAGTTAAATTTATAAACTGAGGATGTTATGGGAAAAACAATACTGGTAACCGGCGGTGCCGGTTATATAGGCAGTCATACTTGTGTTGAATTACTGGATGCGGGATTTGAGGTTGTGATTGTCGATAATTTATCAAACAGCAAGCCGGAGTCTGTCAGGCGAATTGAAAAAATCACCGGCAAGCAGCCAAAATTTTACCAGGCTGATGTAAGGGATAGTGAAGCGTTAAGTGAGATTTTCAAGGAAAACCCAGTTGATGCGGTGATTCATTTTGCCGGCCTCAAGGCGGTGGGGGAGTCCTGTCAAAAGCCGTTGGACTATTATCATAATAATATCGTTTCCACACTGGTGCTGGCCGAGGTGATGGAGCAGTTTGCTGTGAAATGTCTGGTCTTCAGCTCATCGGCGACGGTTTACGGGGATCCTCATACGGTGCCTATTACTGAAGACTTCCCGTTGCAGGCAACCAATCCTTATGGCAGAACCAAGTTATTTATTGAAGAAATTTTACGGGATCTGGCTGCGGCCGATCGGCTCAATCAGGAAGAGCATCCCCGTAAAATAGCGATTCTGCGTTATTTTAATCCGGTAGGGGCTCATCAAAGTGGTTTGATGGGGGAGTCGCCGAATGGCATTCCGAATAACCTGATGCCTTATTTGTCATTGGTTGCTGCTGGTAAGCTTGAGGTGTTATCTGTATTTGGCGATGATTATGAAACCCCGGATGGAACCGGTGTCAGAGATTATATTCATGTGGTTGATTTGGCTAAAGGTCATATCAAGGCATTAAATTATTTGCTGGAAAAGCAGCAGGATGAATCTGTCTGTGATTCTTTTAATCTGGGAACCGGTAATGGTTACAGTGTTTTGGAGATGATTGAGGCGTTTAATCGGGCTACCGGGCAAGTAGTTAATTACCGGATTGTTGAGCGCAGGCCAGGCGATATTGCCGCCTGTTTTGCCGATCCAGAGTTGGCTGCCACTAAGCTGAAGTGGCAGGCGGAAAAAGACCTGCAGGATATGATGGCTGATACCTGGAGATGGCAGAGTCAGAATCCGAATGGCTATGAATAACCGCTTTCTGTTGCTTTTTCCTTAAAGAATACGAGCGTTTGTTTTAGGTATTCGTTTTTTGTCATAGTTGGGCGTATTATTCAGATTACTCATTATCATTTAAACGAGGATTGTTGTGGCGAAAAACAAAGATTTTTATCATCGTTTCGTTGTGCCTTGTGGCTGTTCGTTTGATTTAACAAAGTGTGATCCAGATTACAAAGATGATTTGACGAATAAGAAGGCGGCAAAGCATGAGATTGAATACTATGCCAAAAGACTGCGGGATTTGCAGTATCTGCTCTATGCGGAAAACAAACGCAGTCTGTTAATAGTATTGCAGGGGTTGGATGCCAGTGGCAAAGATGGAACCATTCGGCATGTGCTTGGATACATGAATCCGCAAGGGTGCAGGGTTCAGGCATTTAAGCAACCGTCATCACTGGAGGCGGCGCATGATTTTTTATGGAGAATTCATCAGGCGGTACCTAAAAAGGGGGAGGCAGTGATTTTTAACCGTTCCCACTATGAAGATGTTCTGGTTGCCAGAGTGCATAACCTGGTGCCTAAAAAAGTCTGGAAGGCTCGTTACCAGCAAATTAATGCATTTGAATCTTTTTTGACAGAAAATAACACTAAAATTTTAAAGTTTTTTCTGCATATCAGTCCGGATGAACAGTTGCGGCGTTTTAAAAAGCGTCTGGATGATCCCGATCGCTGGTGGAAAATCAGTGAATCCGATTATAGTGAACGTCGATACTGGAATGATTATCAGCAGGCTTATCAGGATGTTGTGTCAAAATGCAGCACAGAGCAGGCGCCCTGGTTCGTGATTCCGTCAAATCACAAATGGTTTCGTAATCTGGCTATCTCCAGAATCGTTGTTGAGGTGTTGGAAAAACAGCAAATGACTTTTCCGGAGCCTACGGTGGATTTGAATGAGATACGTAATAAGTATCATGCTCTGCTGAATAATGACGGGAAATAAAAAAGGCAGGTAAACCCTAAACCCCGCCTTTTTTGGTTTCGGATAAGCCGGGCTTAGAAAGAAATGCTGCCTTGCACCCAGATTTTATGGGTGTCATTTTTAAAGGCGCCCGGTGCATTTTTATCACCATCATAATAGGCGTATTTAGCCAGTAACGAATAATGCTTGCCAAATTTTTTGGTCACCAGGAAATCATATTCGTCAGCGTAATCGATGCGACTGGTGTCATCCTGGAACTTATGATAAACAAACATCAGTTTGGTGCCAACTACCTTGGTGGCCAGGGTTGCATTGATATCCCGAAGTCCTGTTGCCGGCGTATTCAGGAAACGGTCAGCCCAACCCTGGAATGCATGGTTGGTTCCAAGGGGTGTGGTAAAAGCAGAGCCATTTTTTCCATCCAGTTGTTCCATACCGCCTTTAAAGGTAATGCCATAAGCGGTAAGGCCTGCCATTAAATTATAACGATCCGCTTCGTAATTGTTGCGATTGGTGCCGTAATCTGACTGAAAGGTATATTCAGCAGTGTAATGCAAGGTGATAGTGTCATTGAGTTTGGGGGAACCAATCAAACGCAGACCGTAACTCTGGCTTGATTTGCCAAAGTTAGCGGCATCGTTACGAAAGTCCAGCCAGTAACCGTATGCAGTCAATGAGCCATATTTTCCCAAATTATGTTTAATGTTGACGAAAGGGGCGTCAATATTATCGGTCAGTGACTTGATGTTCCTGACCCGGCCAATGTATCCAGCTTTGATGATAACGCTTTTAATGGAATTGTTAGTAACCATGACAGCATCATAGGTTTGTTCCATCTGGCGCCAGCCCACGTTGCCGATAAAGCGGTCATCATCGAGTTTGATACGTTGTCTACCACCTTTGATAACCGTATCAGGGATACCTTTAAAAGTTATCCATAACTGATTGAGCTCATGCCTGTCAGCCGGGTCAACAATAGTATTGTAGCGGGAGCTGCCGTAGACATTAGCGGGAACATAGTAATCATTCTGCGCGGCAAACAGGTTTTCATATTCTGCATAAGCCTGAAGTTTTGCGATTTCGGGAGTTAAATAACCTAATCTCAGCCGGAATGTATTCGCATGAGCAGGCTCTGCCGGATTATTCTCAGTATTTGCGTATTCATAGCGATAACGCAGATTAAATTTAATCTGACCATATTTTGCATCGGGCTGACCAAACTTTAAAGCATTGCTGACGGTGCTGTTGATATCGGCATAAGACATCTGCACAGAGCTTGCCAACACCAGGCTTGTGGCAAGTGCTTTATAGCTGGAAGGAATCCGTTTTTTATGGCGTTTGTTTTGCTTCATAGTTGCCCCGGTTCAAGGAATGAAAAAAGAATCTCTTAATTATAGTGTATTTTGCATAAAAACAACAATTTAAGTATTGTATTTTGCAAGTTATTGTTTTTATAAGTTCTTGGTCTGTGTGTTTTATGCAAAACAGGGTTTTGTGATAGCGGTATTTAATAGGTGAATTTATAAAAAATAGATACGCCAGGTATTCGGGTTATAGTGAAAATGAATTGGTGAAAATATAAAAATATGGTATAAAGTAAAGTTCATTTTTGATTTAATTCTCACATCTATCGACACAAATGGCAGGGTGCTGATTGTCTTTACAATCAGTTGTTATTTGGGGTAGGTGGAGGCGTAACCCAGACCGGAAAACCGGTCATTTATTGTTAGGAGATAAACATGGCAGCAGTGTCAATGCGTGATATGCTTGAAGCCGGCGTCCACTTTGGACACCAAACCCGTTACTGGAACCCGAAAATGGCGCCTTATCTTTTTGGCGCACGTAACAAGATTCATATCATTAACCTGGAAAAAACACTTCCATTATTTAATGATGCAATGAATTATCTGGGCCAGATGGCGGCTAATAAAGGGACTATTTTATTTGTAGGAACCAAAAAAGCAGCACGTAAAACTGTCGCGGAAGAAGCGAAACGTTGTGGAATGCCTTATGTCAACCACCGCTGGTTAGGGGGTATGTTGACTAACTTTAAGACCATTAAAAAATCAATCAACCGCTTGAAAGAACTGGAAGCGATGAAAGCTGACGGAACTTTGTACCAGCGTTTCAATAAAAAAGAAGCTCTGGGCATGGAGCGGGAGATGCAGAAGCTTGAGCGTAGTCTGGGTGGAATCAAGGATATGAAAGGAACTCCAGATGTGATTTTTGTGCTGGATGTCGGTTATGAAAAAAATGCCGTCATGGAAGCTAAAAAACTGGGCATTCCTGTTGTTGGCGTCGTTGATTCTAACAATTCTCCGGAAAATATTGATTATGTTATTCCAGGGAATGATGATTCAATCCGCTCTATAAAACTGTATTGTCAGGCAGCTTCGGCAGCCATTCTTGAAGCTAAAACAGCCGCTTTGGCAGCATCAGCCAAAGCCGATGACTTTGTCGAAGAAGCTGCAACTGAAGAGTAATGAGGCGTTAGTAAATAACGTATTAATAAAGTTTCAGGAAGACTGAAAGTTTTTTAAACGCCTCCTTTGTGAGGCGTTTTTTTAGTTAGATTATTGAGGAAAACAGAAAATGAGTATTACTGCCGCAATGGTAAAGGAACTGCGTGAAAGAACCGGTTCCGGAATGATGGAATGTAAAAAAGCATTGGTTGAAGCCGATGGTGACATGGAAAAAGCGATAGAAAACATGCGTAAATCAGGTCTGGCAAAAGCTGATAAGAAATCAGGCCGGACTGCTGCAGAAGGTTCTATCGGTATTAAAGTTTCTGATGATGGTAAAACAGCCGCAATGGTTGATGTGAATTGTGAAACTGACTTTGTCGCAAAAGGTGATGATTTTGTAAATTTCGTCAATGATATTGCAAATTCACTGGTAACTGCCAATGTTGAAACCGATGAGCAATTGGCTGAAATGCCTCTGTCCACTGGCGAAACTGTTGACAATACACGCCGCGCTCTGATTGCCAAGCTGGGTGAAAATATCACCGTCAGACGGTTTGTAAAATATACTGCTGAAGGCGGTAATGCCAGCTATCTGCATGGCAGCAAAATTGGTGTTATTGTCGAATTGGCCAAGCATGATCCTGAGTTAGGTAAAGATGTCGCCATGCATATTGCAGCCATCAACCCTGCTCATGTTTCAGAAAAAGATGTTCCTGCTGAAGCAGTGGAAAAAGAAAAGGAAATTTTTACGGCCCAGGCATTGGAAAGTGGCAAGCCGGCTGAGATTGTAGAAAAAATGATTGTTGGCCGGATTAAAAAATTCCTGAATGAAATAACGCTGGAAGGACAGCCTTTTATTAAGGATGACAAAACAACTGTCGGTAAATTGTTAAAATCAAAGGATAACTCGGTTGTGCGGTTTACCCGCTTTGAAGTGGGCGAAGGGATTGAGAAAAAAGAAGAAGACTTTGCGGCTGAAGTGATGGCGCAAGTCAGAGGCTGATTTAAAAACAAAAAACCCGGTTTTTACCGGGTTTTTTGTATAAATCAGTGAGTTTCCCTTCTGGCAATAATAAAAGAATTCAAACCTTGTTGTTAAAAAATCAAGGGTTGTTGAATTTATTATCGAATTAATCAAGCATCTAAATTTAAAATAGCGTAGGACTAACAATGAGCCAATTGATTTGCCAAAGAATTCTGCTGAAGCTGAGTGGGGAAGCCTTGATGGGGCAACAAGGTAAGAATATTGATCCTGACATTGTTGGTCGGCTGGCTGATGAAGTCAAAGAATTGTGTGATGCCGGGATTGAGGTCGGTCTGGTTATTGGTGGCGGTAATATTCTGCGAGGTGCTGAAACCGCAGCAGAAGGATTGAACCGGGTAACCGGTGACCAGATGGGTATGTTGGCGACCGTTATTAATGCGCTGGCAATGCAGGATGCTTTGGAATATCGCGGCCAGCCTGTCCGGGTTATGACAGCTTTGAAAATCAACCAGATTTGCGAAGATTATATCAAGCGTCGTGCAGTCAGGCATCTGGAGAAAAAACGCGTGGTTATTTTTGCCGCAGGAACGGGGAATCCGTTTTTTACCACGGATACGGCCGCCAGCCTGAGAGCCATTGAAATTGAAGCGGAATTGATGATTAAGGCAACCAAAGTTCGGGGTGTTTACTCGGCTGATCCGGAAAAATTTCCTGATGCTGAATTTTATCCCCGTCTGACTTACGACGAAGCATTGGATCAACGTCTTAATGTTATGGATACAACAGCGCTGGTTTTATGCCGCGATAATGATTTGCCAATGCGTGTCATGAATGTATTTGAGCCAGGTGCGGTTATGCGTTTGATGCGTGGTGAGGATATTGGCTCATTAATCGTCAAATCTTGAAAGCCAAATTATTCTGCTAATCACATTTAAGAGATATAAGAGGAAAAAATGATCAGTGATATTCAACAGGATGCTTCAGCCCGTATGGCCAAAAGTATTGAAGCACTTAAAAAAGCATTTAGTAAAATAAGAACCGGTCGTGCGCATCCCAGTCTGCTGGATCAGATAACGGTCTCTTATTATGGCAGTGACTCGCCTTTATCGCAGGTTGCCAATGTGTCGGTCGAAGATTCCAGAACCTTGAAGGTGACTCCCTGGGAAAAAGGCATGGTTCAGGCGATTGAAAAAGCGATTATGGCTTCTGATTTGGGACTTAACCCTGCAACTCAGGGTGCCGTGATTCGTATTCCGCTACCCCCATTAACTGAAGAGCGCAGGCGCGATTTGGTGAAAGTGGTTAAGCAGGAAGCCGAACAGGGCAGGGTATCGATTCGCAATATTCGTCGCGATGCCAATTCCGAAATCAAAGAAGCCTTAAAAGAAAAAATGATTTCAGAAGATGAGGCCAGAGCCGGCGAAGAAAAAATCCAGAAACTGACCGATCAGTTTATTAAAGAGGTCGAGAAACTGCTTGAAGAAAAAGAAGCTGACTTGTTGTCGATGTAAATGGAAGTTGATATGAATGCCAAGGAAGCCCCTGTCATTATCGATAATGGAAACCCCCGGCATATTGCCATCATTATGGATGGCAATGGCAGGTGGGCCCAGAAACGCTTAATGCCGCGTGTATTCGGACATCAGCAAGGGGTTAAAACGGTACGCAGAATTGTCGAGGCCTGTGCTTCCAAAAATATAGAAGTATTATCCCTGTTTGCTTTTAGCAGTGAAAACTGGCGCAGGCCGAAAACCGAAGTCACCATGTTGATGGAACTGTTTATGGCGACTTTGCAACGGGAAGTGGATAAGCTCGATAAAAATAATATTCGCTTGAAGATTATTGGCGATAAATCGGCTTTTTCCGACAAGCTGCAAAATAAGATTATTCAGGCGGAAGCACAGACCCGGGATAATACCGGGTTAGTGCTGGTTGTTGCTGCTAATTATGGTGGTCACTGGGATATCAAACAGGCAACCCAGAAAATTGCCGAACAGGTTCGGGCGGCTCAAATTCAGCCACAAGAGATTACTGAAGAGATGATTGCTGAGCATTTGTCGACCAAAGGCCTGCCTGAGCCTGATTTGTTTATCAGAACCGGCGGCGAACAAAGAATCAGTAATTTTTTACTGTGGCAGCTGGCTTATACTGAGTTTTATTTTACATCCTGTCTTTGGCCTGACTTTGATCAGGCTGCTCTTGATGATGCCATTGCCAGTTTTAAACGTCGGCAAAGACGTTTTGGTCACACTGGCGAGCAGATTATCAATCAGTCTTGACACATTTTTAACTATAATAATTTTAATATTCAATATGTTATTACCTAGAATTATAACCGCTCTTGTTCTGGTTTCTTTGGTGATTGCCGCAATTTTTAAATTGCCAGCAGTCTATTTTTCATTATTTATCGGCATCGTCACTTTGCTGGCGGCCTGGGAATGGACGGGATTAATAGGAATAGAAAAATTATTCGGGAAATTGCTTTTTCTGGTCGCTCTGATTGTTCCCATGTTGGGGATTCAATTTTGGACTGTCATTCTGGAAATTCTTGCAGAATTAATGGATTCGCCTGATATTAAATATTATTCGGGGGTGCTTGAATGGTTGGTTATTCCAGTCGTTTTATTCTGGATTATCATGATGATACTCATCAGAACCGTACCGCAGGATTTGTTACGACTGGATTTAAAACTAAAATATAAAGCAGCAACAGGCTGGTTTATTCTGTTATTTGCCTGGATGTTTTTGACCCGACTGCGTAGTTTTTACGGCGCGGAAATGACGATGTATTTTCTGGTGCTTATCTGGGCCGCCGATATAGCGGCGTATTTTGTCGGTAAAAAATTCGGTAAAGAAAAATTGAATGAACTGATTAGCCCGGGAAAAACATTACAAGGAATGTACGGCGCATTAGCTGCCGCTCTGGTTTGTGCATTGGCTTTAAGAATCTTTTATCCTTTTCCATTGATGATTTTGTCCGATTTTGTACTGTTATCGGTTCTGACGGTACTCTTATCTATTTATGGTGATTTGTTTTTCAGTCTGATTAAACGCCAGGCCGGTGTTAAAGACAGCGGCAGCCTGTTGCCGGGACATGGCGGTATTCTGGATAGAATCGACAGCATTGTGGCTGCAGCGCCATTCTTTTATGCGGGAATTTTATTGATTGGTCGGAGCGTGTTTTCATGAAGGGCTTATGTATTCTTGGAGCGACCGGCTCTATCGGCGTCAGTACTCTGGATGTGGTGGCCCGGCATCCGGACAAGTATAAAGTTGTAGCATTAACAGCCAACAATAATATTGATTTGTTGTTTGAACAATGTTTGCAGCATAAACCTGAAACCGTTGTCGTCGTTGCTGAACAAAAGGCTAAACAATTCAAAGCCAAAATCAAAGGTTCGGCAATCGACGGACTGACGGTGTTGACAGGAGCGGCTGCACTTGAGCAGGTTGCGACACTGGACACGGTCGATTCAGTGATGGCTGCTATTGTCGGGGCAGCCGGGTTATTGCCCACGTTAGCTGCGGCAAAAGCAGGTAAAACCATTTTACTGGCCAATAAAGAAGCGCTGGTGATGTCAGGTGATATTTTTATGCAGGCTGTCAGGGAATCCGGGGCTCATTTGCTGCCGATTGACAGCGAGCATAATGCGATTTTTCAATGTATGCCGGGCGGTTACGAGGCCGGGCGCAAAGCCATTGAAGCCAGACGGATTTTATTAACCGCTTCGGGTGGCCCTTTTCGGGAAACGCCGGTAGAGCAGTTACATGATGTCACGCCGGACCAAGCTGTCGCTCACCCAAAATGGGATATGGGCCGGAAAATATCAGTTGATTCAGCAACCATGATGAACAAAGGGCTGGAACTGATTGAAGCCTGCCTGCTTTTCAATATGGAGCCAGAAGCCATTCAGGTTGTTATTCATAAACAAAGCATCATTCATTCCATGGTGGATTATGTTGACGGTTCGGTGCTGGCGCAGATGGGGAATCCTGATATGCGTATACCGATTGCCCATGCCATGGCCTGGCCGGAGCGTTTTGACTCGGGTGTTGAGCCATTAAATATTTTTGATGTCAGACAAATGGACTTTGAACAGCCTAATTTGGAAAGGTTTCCTTGTTTAAGGCTGGCGTTTGAGGCCATCAAAGCCGGAGGCATTATGCCGGCCATCTTAAACGCCGCGAATGAAATAGCGGTAGAAGCATTTTTAAATGAACAAATCCGGTTTACCGATATTGCAATAACCATTGAGCAGACCATGGCTGAATTTAGTGCAACATCTGCCGAAACGCTGGAGCAGGTTCTTGAGGCTGATAAACAGGCAAGGACGATTGCAGCAGAAAAAATTTCTGAACTTAATCGTTAATGGAAATTATGCATACGCTGTTTTATTTCATCATTGCCATTGGTATTCTGGTTGCCTTTCATGAATTCGGGCATTTCTGGGTTGCCCGCAAAACCGGCGTCAAAGTCCTGCGTTTTTCCATTGGTTTTGGAAAAGTGGTCTGGTCATGGCAAAAAGACAAGGATTCAACAGAGTATGTGATTTCTGCGATTCCACTGGGTGGCTACGTCAAAATGGTGGATGAGCGTGAGGAGGAAGTCAAACCGGAAGATCTTCCCTATGCTTTCAACCGTCAGCCTTTATGGGCAAGATCGGCTATTGTAGCCGCTGGCCCTGTTTTTAATCTGATACTGGCGGTATTTTTATTCTGGTGTGTTTTTATCATCGGTGAAACCGGCATGCGTCCGATTATTGGCCCGGTGCCAGAAAACACTATCGCGGCTGAGGCAGGCATTCAGGAACGGGACGAAATACTGGCGGTCAATGGTCATCAGACACCGACCTGGACAGAGGCTATCAGTCAGATTTTTGAACAGGCCATGACCGGCAAACAGCAGATTGAGTTATTGGTTAAAACACTCGATGGCATGGAAAGACAGGATATCCTGAATATTGGTGCAGTGGATATCGAAAAACCTGAAGAATTTTATCAGCGGCTGGGGCTTAAGCCGTGGACTCCCCAAATTGAGCCGGTAATTGGTAAGGTGCTTCCTGATGGCGCGGCCAATAAAGCCGGACTGAAAACCGGTGATGTCATTATCAGCGCTGATGGCGTCAGAATTACTGACTGGATGCAGTGGGTTAAATATGTTCAGGAAAGACCGGATACGCCCATCAAGTTATTGATTGAACGCGATGGCGTGCAAATGGAATTGACCATCACACCGAAAGCCGTCGAGCAAGAAGGTAAAACAATCGGCAAAATCGGTGCAGGGGTAAAAATACCTGAACAACTAATTGAATCCTTAAAAGTAACCTATACGTTGCCACCTATCGAAGCATTACAGGCGGCAGTGGAAAGAACCTGGTTTTATTCGGTCAGCACTCTGGAAATGATGGGCAAAATGCTGATTGGCAAAGCATCGGTTAAAAATCTCAGCGGCCCCATCAGTATTGCCCAATATGCCGGACAATCGGCAGAAATGGGACTGGTGTATTTCTTAAAATTCCTGGGATTAATCAGTGTCAGTCTGGGCGTATTGAATCTATTGCCGATTCCGGTTCTGGACGGTGGACATTTATTGTTTTTTGCCATCGAAGCTATCAAAGGCAGTCCGGTTTCTGAGCGGGTGCAAATGTTTTTCCAACAAATCGGTATTCTGGTTCTGATGTCATTGATGTTTTTTGCCGTATTTCTGGATATTGAACGGTTGTTTCAATAAATCCTGTGGAAACTTAATGATTTTTGGGCGGTCTGCTTACTTGTTTACATAAACCAAACAGATAACATCATGAAACATTTATTAAAAAAATCCTTACTGGGCTTGTTGCTGGTTTCCGCATCGGTTACGGCTGATGAATCAGCCATCAGAAAATCTTTGCAACAGGTTATGCCCGGCGTAAAGATTAAAAGCATACAAGCTTCTGAAGTAAAAGGCCTGTATGAAGTATCCATCGGTTCAGATATTTTCTATGTATCAGATGATGGGAAATATCTGCTGCAAGGGCATCTGGTTGACGTCAATGCCCGTAAAGACTTGACTGAAGGCAAGCTGGCAACGCTTAAAAAACAAGCGTTAAATGATTTGGGCGAAGATCAGATGATTATCTTCAAACCTGAAAATAGCAAGCATACTGTTTCAATTTTTACCGATATTGATTGTGGCTATTGCCGTAAATTACATTCCGAGATAGACAAATATATGGATCAGGGCATTACCATTCGTTATCTGTTTTATCCGCGGGCCGGCAAAGGTTCGGAATCGTATAAAAAAGCCGTGTCTGTCTGGTGTGCTGATGACAGGCAAAAGGCCTTGACTGAAGCCAAGCAGGGCAAAACGCCGGAAGAAAAAACCTGCGAAAATCCAGTCGACAGACATATGAAACTGGGTCAGGATTTTGGCGCACGGGGTACGCCGATGATTGTTACCGAAAAAGGCAATGTGCTTCCCGGTTATGTGCCTGCAAAGCAATTGAAAAAAATTCTGGATTCAGAATAGATTTAGTCTCTTACTTCAGAAAATCAAAAAAACTTCACTGTAAGCCTGATTGTGGAATCCGTGACACAATCAGGCCTTTCGGCGAAAAGGATTTCGCTTTCAAGTGTTAATCAACTGCTCATTTCTTTCAATTGATACAATAATTCCAGAGCGTTTCTGGGACTGATGTCATCTGGATTGATTTCTTCCAGCCGGGCAATAGCCGGGTGAGTTTCTTCCACAACAAATAAATCCAATTGATGACTGCCGGCTTCGGTTTGCTGATTTACGTAGGATTTGTTTTCCAACTGCAGTAATTTTTCCTTTGCCTGATTGATGACGCAGCGGGGTACCCCGGCAAGTGCGGCAACTTGAAGTCCATAACTCTGGTTAGCCGGGCCATCTTTAACCGCATGCAGAAAGATAATTTTATCACCGTGTTCCATGGCATCAAGATGCACATTATGGATAGTTTTTTGTTCCTCGGCGAGCGTCGTCAATTCAAAATAATGAGTGGCAAACAAGGTAAATGCCTTGGTTTGCCGAGCCAGATAATCGGCACAGGCCCAGGCCAGTGATAAGCCATCAAAAGTGCTGGTTCCCCGACCAATTTCGTCCATTAGAATCAGACTGTTGCTGGTCGCATTCTGCAGAATATTGGCGGTTTCGGACATTTCCACCATAAAGGTTGAACGGCCACTGGCGAGATCATCGGATGCCCCAATGCGGGTAAAAATCTTGTCGACAGGTCCACAGCAAACCGATTTGGCCGGCGCAAAACAGCCGATATGAATCATCAAAACGATTAACGCCGACTGACGCATATAGGTAGACTTACCGCCCATATTCGGGCCGGTGATAATCAGCATGCGTCGTTGCGGGGAAAACGATAAATCATTGGCAACAAATGGAATATCAGAAACCTGCTCTACTACCAGATGACGGCCAGCTTCAATTTCAATACCATTCTGTTTACTCAATACAGGACGGACCAGATCAAGTGTCACGGCGCGTTCGGCAAAGTTGTTCAGCACATCCAGTTCGGATAAGGCCTGGGCGCATTGCTGTAATACCGGGACTGATTGCGCGATGTGTTCCAGCAGTTGGTCATATAAAGCCTTTTCAAAGGCCAGAGATTTGTCTCGGGCGCTGAGCACTTTATCTTCAAAGGCTTTAAGTTCGGCGGTAATATAACGTTCGGCGCTTTTAAGCGTTTGTTTGCGGGTGTAATGTTCAGGAACCTTGTCGGCATGCAAACGGGATATTTCAATATAATAGCCATGAACCCGGTTGTATTTAACTTTTAACGTGCTGATGCCGGTGGACTCTCTTTCCCGCGTTTCCATATCCAGCAGAAACTGGTCGGCATTCTGGCTCAGATTTCTTAATTCATCCAGTTCCGCATTGTAGCCCGGAGCAATAACGCCGCCATCGCGAATCAACACGGGTGGATTATCAATAATAGCTTTTTGTAATCGTTCCAATAATTGCGGCTGTGCCGGCATTTTCTGCAACAAATTCTGCAGATGCGGGTTTTCGGTTTGCTGAACCTGTTCATGTAATGTCGGAATAACGGCCAGGGTGTTGCGTAATACCAGCAGGTCGCGCGGACGTGCGGTTTTTAGCGCTATGCGGGCGCTGATACGTTCAATATCCCCAACCTGTCTTAAAGTGTCATGAATGGACTGATAACGCTCAGACTGCATCAGGCTTTCAATACAGCTGTAACGTTGATTCAGCAGTTCGTGACTGCGTAACGGGCGGTTTAGCCAGCGGCGTAAACAGCGACTACCCATTGCCGTTGCTGTTTTATCCAGTACCCCGAGCAAAGTGAATTGGGTGTTGCCGCTGGGATGGTAATCCAGTTCCAGGTTCTTACGGCTGGCGGCATCCAGGGCAATGCTGTCATCACTTTGTTCAACGGCAATGCCTTGAATATGCGGTAATGCGCTTTGTTGGGTGTCTTTTACATATTGCAGCAGACAGCCAGCAGCGCAAATGGCGGTTTGCATGGTTTCGCAGCCAAAGCCTTTCAGGTCATGCACATTAAACTGTTTAATCAGAAGCTGGTAAGCGCTGTCCGCTTCAAAATGCCAGGGCGGACGGGCGCACAGGCCGCTACGGTCCTTTAATAAGGCCGGAAGCGGATAATCTTCGCTATACAGCAGTTCAGCTGGATTCAATCTTTCAATTTCATTCAGTAATTGATGTTCAGACTCCAGCTGTTGTACAACAAAGCGGCCACTGCTTAAATCCAGCCAGGCCAGGGCATAAGTATCTGCCGTGGAACTGATAGCCAGCAGAATATTGTCTCTTTTATCCTCCAGTAATGCTTCATCGGTAACGGTGGCCGGTGTGATAATACGCACCACCTTACGCTCTACCGGTCCTTTGGATTTAGCAGGATCACCAACCTGTTCACACATGACAACCGATTCACCCTGTTTGAGCAAACGGGCAATATAGCCTTCTGCTGCATGATAAGGGATACCGGCCATGGGAATCGGGTTTCCGGCCGATTGCCCGCGACTGGTCAGGGTGATATCCAGAATCTCAGAGGCTTTTTTGGCGTCGTCAA
>CAYLNS010000022.1:18613-22102 GCA_964385115.1 uncultured Methylomarinum sp. | reverse complement strand
TTGCAAGCTGGATGTGGACGGCATTAAACAGCAGATTGAAGGGTTTTGTGCCTGAGCAATAACGCAAACTTTTTAAGCCATAGATAGCCTAAAGCCCAACAAATGCCCCCAAATAAGGTCATTTATTGGGCTTTGCTTTGCATGTGGGAAGTCGTCTTAATTCACTTTAATTTTATAAAGTCCCCAGTTAATAACAAAGGCAATAAAAAGTAATAAAATTCCGAGTGCCAGTCCCAACTCAAAGTTTCCTTTGCTGGTTTCCAGCGCAATGGCCGTGGTCATTGTCCGGGTGCTACCTTGTATATTGCCGCCTAACATCATTGCCGCACCGACTTCTCCAATAGCCCGGCCAAACGCTGTCATGATGACTGATAAAAATACAAATTTCAGCTCGCGGATAATGGTTGTTATTTGTTGCCAGATACTAGCACCTAACATTTTTAAGGTGGTAAGCAATCTGGGGTCTGTTGATTCTGTATTGGCAATACTCAGGCTCATAATCAATGGAATAATGAGACAGGTTTGTCCTAATACTACTGCATTTTCTGTATAGAGCAGGCCGTAATCACCTAAAGGACCTTTTCGGCTCAATAAACCATAGAGAATCAGGCCAATCATGACGGTGGGGATGGCAGTCAGTGTCTGCAGGATATTGATTAAGGATTGTTTGCCAGAGAAAGAGGTTATGGCGATTAAAATACCCAAGGGCAGGGCGATTAATGAGGCATAGAAACAGGCCTGTATCGAGATAGCCAGGGAAGTTTTAACAATTTCCCAGATTTCAGGATCAAATTTAATAATTAGTAAAAGAGCCGCCTGCAGCGCCTGAAAGAAATAATCCATAAGAGTAAAGTCGGTTATTTCCGTTGCCAGTGGCCTGACTTACCCCCCGCTTTTTCCAATAAGCGGACAGACTGAATGGCCATCCCTCGATCGACCGCTTTACACATATCATAAATAGTCAGCAACGCCACCTGAGTCGCATTAAGTGCTTCAATTTCAATGCCTGTTTGTCCGCTGGTTTTAATGGTAGTCTGGCAATAGACTCGGTTATACTCCGGTTGAGGTGTCAATTGAATATCAACATGGGTAATAGGTAAGGGATGACACAGAGGAATCAAATCGGCTGTTTTTTTACTGGCCATAATTCCGGCAATGCGGGCAATCCCTAAGACATCACCTTTTTTATGATTCCCTGAAATGATAAAGTCCAATGTAGCAGCCTGCATTTCGATAAAACCTTCGGCAATGGCTTTTCGCTGAGTAACGGCTTTATCACTTACATCCACCATATGTGCTTCGCCTTTTGCATTAAAATGCGTCAAATGATTCATAGTCAGGTAAAATTGTCGTTAGTAAAATTGTTAACAGGTGAAAAAATGCCGATAAAAGTTCGTTATTTTGCCAGTCTTAAAGAATCTTTAGGACGTTCTGAAGATATTCTGGAAATAGAGGGATATTGTACTGTGGCGGAGGTTTGGGGGAAAGTAAATCCTGATAATAAACTACCAGAGAATATACTGACTGCGGTAAATATGAATTACGTTACGCTTGATACCCAGGTAAATGACGGGGATGAAGTGGCTTTTTTTCCACCCGTTACGGGAGGCTGAACGCATGAATGTTAAAATTTGTACGCATGACTTTAATCCCTGGCAAGAAGTACAGACTTTTCAGCAAAGCCAGCTCGGTTCGTTACAGGGAAAAATTGGCGCTACCTGTCTGTTTGTCGGGACAATGCGTGATTTTAATGATGGCCATGATGTTAAAGGTATGCATTTGGAGCATTATCCGGGCATGACTGAACAGCAATTAGAAAAGATACTGAACGACTCGATTGCTGAATTTTCTGTTTTACAGGCATTTATTGTGCACAGGGTAGGGGATATTTTTCCTGACGAGCCTATTGTTGCCGTTGCGGTATGGAGCTCACATCGGGGGGATGCTTTTGATGCCTGTCGATTGATCATGGAAGATCTGAAGTCAAAAGCACCTTTCTGGAAAAAAGAGTTGTTAACTTCAGGTGAAGCCCGCTGGGTGAAAAAAAACACAACGGGCTATCAAAAAGACTTATAAGGCCGGTTTAACAATTAATTCTTCGTAACGTTTAATACTGTCCAGAATTTCTTGTTTGGCTTCAGCGGTGCCCGTCCAGCCAGTCAGTTTCACCCATTTTCCTTCTTCCAGGTCTTTATAATGCTCAAAAAAATGGGCGATTTTAGCCAGTTTTTCAGGATGAACATCTTTAAAACTATGTACATGACTGTAAAATGGTGATAATTCCGGAATAGGAACCGCCAGCAGCTTGGGATCCGGCCCGGCTTCGTCAGTCATTTGCAGCAAACCGATGGGACGGCAACGGATAACGCAGCCACTGAGTACGGGGGCAGGACTAATCACCATGACATCCACCGGATCGCCATCTTCTGATAACGTTTGTGGGATATAACCGTAGTTGCAGGGATATTGCATGGCTGTTCCCATAAACCGGTCGACAGCCAATGTCCCTGTGTATTTATCCACCTCGTATTTTACCGGGTCGCTAAAGGCCGGAATTTCAATGACTACATTGATGACGTCTGGAATATCCGTTCCGGGTGAGACTTTAGAAAAAGACATTGATTTCCTCAAAGAAGATGTAAATCGTTTATTATAGCAAGCATTTTACTTTATAGAGGTGCGCGCGTGATTGGCTGTTTACGCAAAATGAAAACTGAATTAACCGACCCGGTTACTTATCATTTGCCGCTAAATGATAAATTAGTTGCTCTAAACCCGTTGATTGGTCAGACTATTTCATTACATTTTACCGGGCAGATTTTTTGTATCCATTGCAATCGAAAAATTAACAAGAGTTTTAATCAAGGCTATTGTTATCCTTGTTTTACCACGCTTGCCCAGTGTGATATGTGTATTATGAAACCAGAAACCTGTCATTATGATAAGGGAACCTGCCGGGAGCCAGAGTGGGCGCAACAATTTTGTTTCCAGCCGCATTATGTGTATCTGGCTAATTCGTCGGCTATAAAAGTGGGAATTACCCGCGAAAATCAAATTCCAACCCGCTGGATAGATCAGGGGGCTGTTCAGGCATTACCGATTTTGAAAGTAGAGTCCAGAATTGTGTCAGGAATGGCCGAAATTGCCATAGCTAAACATGTCAGTGATAAAACCAGTTGGCAAAAAATGCTTAAAAGTAAAGCCGATTCAATTGATTTGATAGCCAGCCGGGACCGGTTATTGCAGGAATGCGAAACCGAATTGGCTGAAATCAAGCAGCAATTTGGTGATAATGCCATTGAATTTCTACCGGAAGCTGAAATAGTTGATATTCATTTTCCCGTTGAAACCTATCCAGCTAAAGTTAAATCGTTTAATTTTGACAAGGACCCTGATGTAAAAGGTGTTTTGCAGGGTATTAAGGGGCAGTATTTGCTATTGGATAATGGCGTTATCAATATCAGAAAATTTGGCGGTTACGAAATAGAA
>CAYLNS010000022.1:0-18513 GCA_964385115.1 uncultured Methylomarinum sp. | reverse complement strand
TAGAATTACCCTAAAACTTATAGGTTAAATTTATCGGTTAATAATGTCATAATTCGGTTTTACCTGATAAGATTTATCTCTTACAATTCAGTAGTTGTTCATAATAATAATCTGGAGGATAGTATGATTAAAATTCGATTGCTGGTTTCTGCCTTGGCATTGACCGGTTCCATGTCTGTTTTGGCGGCTGAAGCCTTACCTGGCAAAGCGCCGGCACCGGCTGACAACCCGACGACCGCTGAAAAAGTGGCTTTGGGACAAATGCTTTATCATGACCCGCGTTTATCTTCCAGCGGCACGGTTTCCTGTGCTTCTTGTCACAACACTATGCTGGGTGGAGAAGATAACCGTGGTGGATCCGTCGGCGTGGGCGGGCAAGTTGGTGGACGGAGTGCCCCTACTGTCTGGAACGCCGCATTTAATAAAGTTCAGTTCTGGGACGGCCGGGCAGCAAGTCTGGAAGAGCAGGCGGCAGGTCCTGTGACCAATCCTATCGAAATGGGCATGAAGAGCTGGGATGATGTTGTTAAACGCTTAAAAAGTATCGAAGGTTATCAGGAGGCTTTTACCAAGGCATTTGGTAAAGACTCAATTTCAAAAGATACGGCAACAAAAGCAATTGCGGCCTATGAAAGAACGTTGATAACCCCAAACAGCCCTTATGACCGTTATGTTAAAGGTGATAAATCAGCCATGACAGCACAACAGGTTCGCGGCATGAATAAAGCTGTTGAATTAGGTTGTACTGGCTGTCACAGCGGCCCGGCTTTTAATGGTCCCGGCATGTTCCAGAAATTCCCGGTTGTTGATAATGGCTATTTTGAAGCGCAATACGGTTTTAAGGATGATAAAGGTCGTGCGGAAGTAACCGGTAAAAAAGAAGATGAGCATTTATGGAAGGTTCCTACCTTACGTAATATTGCTTTGACTGCACCTTATTTTCATAATGGAAAAGTCAAAACATTGGACAAGGCTGTATGGTTAATGGCAAAGCTTCAGTTAAATAAAGACTTATCTGATGAAGAAGTCGCCGATATCGTGGCCTTTTTAAATGCTTTAACCGGTGAGTTTCCAAAGCAGAAAATGCCTGTTTTACCAGCAACACCGGGTACAACTTTTAATTAAAAGAGAGTATTTAATCGACACCCTAATAAAAAGGCAATCCTGATGGATTGCCTTTTTTTGATGCTGTTCACACAAAAAAACTGGCTAATTAACAATCTTTAATTACACTTAACAGAAGCAATTTATATTTATTGATTAATGAATTAAATAAAACTATGACATTACAGTCTTTTGATTCGAATATGAATGAAAGCGAACAAATGAATTTTTTGATTCATCAGGTTTCAAGGACACCGACAAACCTGGGATGTCATTATCAAAGGATTTATCGTTGTTTTACTCAAAAAAATAGTCAACATTTACAAGCAGCCCTGGCGGATTTACTGATTATTCTAAACGGGAAAGGAAAGCGCTTTTCAAGTCGAATGATATCAGGTTCTAGTGCGCTGCTTGATGATTCAATAATCACGTTGTTAAAGCAAGGACAGACAAAATCTCAGCGTTTGTCTTGCAACAGGATTAAATACAGTCTGTTTACACAAGGTCTGATTGGGACGACGGATTTAATCAAACAAAAACAGCAATCTTCAACTGACAGAGATGTGTTAGTCCTTGCCAATGAATATATTGAATATAGTCAACTGGATGAGGCTATGGCCCTTCTTGAGCAAAGTATTGAACAAGATGGCAGGGAGGAATTACAACAGCTGTTGTTGGATTTATATCAAGCAACTGAAGAAAAAAAGCGCTTTAATCAGGTTTTCCGCAATCTTCAGATGAAATCAATAAACCTCATTGCACGCTGGGATGAAATGAATCATTTTTTTTATGAGCGTTCCTCATGAAAAGAAAAACTGAACAGCCATTAAAAATAGCTTTATTTGGCATGGATGATCGAAGTTGCAAAACCATGCAACATTTTCTTCAGGGGCCTTGCAAAGGGGTTGCGGTTGTCGTTGAACCTGAGAATGCCGATGTTGATTTGCTTGATGCCGATGCAATTAATGCAAAGGAAATTCTGCAACAAAGACAACAAGCGGCAGACCGCCCTATTATAGCCATGTCACTGGAAGTAGTAACGATTGATAAAGTTATTTATTTAAAAAAACCGGTTACCAAGGCTGATTTATTAAATACCATCGCGCAGTGTAAAAAAATATGTCAATCCACTGTCAAACCAAATAGTTCGCATGGGCAAACATCTGGCATTAACAAAAAAGAACCACTCCATAAGGTTCAATCTAAGCCGGTTATACCTCCTGTTTCTGAAACAGGAAGTAATATCGTCGATTCCAATGAACAAAAAAAGACGGCAAAACATAAAACATCCAGGCAATTGAGTGAAGGCGGTTTTATAAACTTTCTTGGCATTGTTCCGGATGTGGATTTTTCTATCGAAGAACAGGCTTTAGCCGCCCGTTATAATCCTGGAGATTATTATCAAGGTTATGTCCATTCAGCCATCCCTGTAGCAAACAGCAAGGGACGGGTCATGCAAATGAATTGCAACTGGAAACCGATGATTATTTTCCCTAAAAGTCAAGAAATATGGCTGGATGCTGATGAAACCATGATTCGTTCATTTTCAGGCATCAAACTGAATAAAGACTCCGGATTTACATTGCATCCAGCGGATTTACAAAAACAAAAAAAACTGGAGCTGAATAAATTTCAAAGCATAGAGGCTTTTTTATGGAAACTGGCAATATGGACGTCTAAAGGCCGGTATCCTGATAAATTGGATATTGAGAAACCAGTTTATCTCAGCCGATGGCCAAACTTTACCCGTTTGGTGATTACGCCACATGCCTTAAGAATTACCGCTTTATTGATACAGCAACCTCAGCCGCTTTTACATGTAGCCAAGGTATTAAATATTAAACCGCAGTATGTCTTTGTTTTTATTAGTGCCTGTATGGCAATTGGTATCGCTGGTCAGGCTGTCAGGCGTTCAGATCATTTAATTGCTGCTGAAAAGCCGGAAAAAACAAAAAAATCAGGCTTATTTCAAAAAATCATGACTAAATTACGAATGGCCAAATAAACAATGGTTCAATATAAAATTATATTTACCGGTCCGGTCGGCGCAGGAAAAACCACTGCGATACATTCAATCAGTGATATTCCGCCGATTAAAACCGATGCTGTCGCTTCCGATATGACCAAGAGCCGAAAAGCTGAAACAACAGTTGCCATGGATTATGGGGTTTTGACGTTGGAAGGCAGTGAAAAAATTCATTTGTATGGTACACCAGGGCAGGAACGATTTGATTTTATGTGGGATATTCTGACTCAAGGTGGAATCGGACTGGTTCTGTTATTGGATAATACCCGAAAAGATCCGTTTGTGGATTTGAAGTTTTTTCTCGATGCATTTTCTTCATTTATCGAAAATACTGGGGTGGCTATAGGTGTCACCCGTATGGATTTAAACAGCCAGCCCACGATAGAAGAATATCATCAAAAAATTAAAGAATTTAATATCAACCCCCCCATTTTTGCGGTAGATGCCCGAGTGGAAAACGATGTATCACTGTTATTACAGTCATTACTGTATTCAATTGATCCCGGTGTTGTTGGAGAAGTCTAAATGACAGAATTTTCATTATCAGAAGGATTATTTTTGTACCCAACCCCAAAAGGGTGTTTTCATGCTATTTCGGCTGATTCATCTGAATTGAGCCGTGATTTTATAAATAAACTTCTGAAACAAACCATCACACCTCCGTTAACCGAACAGAGTTTAAAGACTCTGACGGCTCAAGATCAGTCAGACAAGGCGCTTGAATTATTGCATCACTGTCAAAAACTGGGCTGGGTTCAAGGCTTAACAGCTGAAAAAAAATTGCCTGAAATTGCTCTTGAAAACTTGCTTCCGGATTTACTGCGTCATTTATCAGGTAACGAAAGAGCATTGCTGGTGGACGATCAGGGATTCAATCTGTCAGGAATTGGATTTACCCATGAGGCAGCCGAGGAGATGTCGGCTCTGGCTGCTGAAATTGCGGTTTTTTATAACCGCCGAAAGGGGTTGTTAAACAGGAACCTTGGTATAAAAAGTCAGGCCTGGGCGATTGTTGATAGCTATGGAAACAGTGAAATCGGTTTTTGGCCAATGTTTATAGGAAATTATCGTTTTGTCATCGTGATTGAAGGGGTTCCATTTTTCAATACCCCTGAATTCGTTGAATTAGTCTGGCTTTTATCCATCAGATATGCCGACACTAAATCCGATAATTCATAAGGTTGATAACCCGTAATGATTATATATTTTTTAACGTGAAACAAGAGGTATAGAAGATGAGAGATGATATGCTTAAATCTGTATTAACAGATTTGAATGGAACTTCAGCGGATATCGAAGCGTCGGGCGTTATTTCAACCGATGGTTTAATGATGGCTGCCGTATTGCCGGCAGGACTCGATGAAGACAGAGTGGGTGCCATGAGCGCCGCAATGTTATCACTGGGTGACAGAACCGCACAGGAACTAGCCAGAGGTGGACTGGAACAGGTCCTGATTAAAGGTGATAACGGTTATGTTTTGATGACTTATGCCGGGGATGAAGCAGTCTTGACGGTCATGGCCAAACCTAATGCAAAATTAGGCTTGATTTTTCTGGATGTAAAACGCGCGGCTGAAAAAATCTCTGAAATGCTTTAAGCCTATTTGAACAAGGAGGCCGTCATGATATTTGATATGAAGCCTGAAGATATCGTAGGTGAGTTTAAGGAAACCAGCCTGCAATTATTTCAATCTGTAAAACGTAAAATTCTTTATACGGAAATTGAAACCCCTTATCCCGATGGGCGTTTAATTGTATCAACCACCGATACCGATGGTGTAATTACCCATGTTAACCAGTCCTTTATTGAGATGTCGGGATACCATGAAAATGAATTGATTGGTGCACCGCATGCTATTTTAAGGCATCCAGACATGCCTCCGGCAGCCTTCCAAGACTTGTGGGATACTGTTAAAAAAGGCGAAAAGTGGCAGGGATTTGTAAAAAACCTGCGCAAAGATGGCGGTTATTATTGGGTGAAAGCCACGGTGATACCCAATATTCGCAAAGGAAAAATTGTGGGATATACCTCGGTGAGAAGAAAACCTTCACGCACCAAGGTGGAAGAGTGCATTAAGCTTTATCCAACATTGTTTTGAAGCAGGAAGGAATAATGACTTATCAGTTTACAGTAAGCCCGGATTTTTCTCCCGACCATCTGTCCGGATGGTATATCTTTAATACCTGGTTGCAGCGTCAGACAGGGGAAAACATCCACCTGGAAATGTATGATGATTTTGCATCACAACGTCAGGCAATTAAAGAAGATAAAGTTGATTTAATCTATGCCAATCCATTTGATGCAACCATGCTGGTGAGAGAAAAAGGCTTTTTACCTTTGGTAAAAGCCAGTGACGAATCAGATGAAGCGGTAATTGCTGTGTCAGATTCATCAGAAACAGCTTCAGTCGAAGAACTTAAACCCGGTGTTAAAGTGGCTTTTACTGATGATCCGGATGTCCGTTTAATGGGGATGATTATGCTGGAGCCAGCTGACCTCGATAGCACAAATATTATTCCAGTCCCTTCCGATACCTATATTCTGGTTGCCAAAAATCTGATACAGCAAAAAGCTGATGCGGGGATTTTTTTGGCGGAAGCATTTGATGATTTATCATCGATGATTAAAAAACAGTTAAAAGTGCTGGTTAGGAGCCAGATTGATGTAATTCATCATGATTTGATGATTGGCCCCAGGCTGCAACATAAAAGAGAGGAAATTCAGCAGCGATTGATAGAGATGAATAACGATAACAAAGCCAAAGGCGTGTTGGAAAGTCTTGGTTTTTCCGCATGGGAAAAAGTCAGTGATGAAGAAATGGAATTTATGATTGATTTAATGGATACCCTGGCAACCTGACCCGTGGGTATCAATCAAATTCTATTTCATAGCGCTTGAAAGCAGGCGTATATTCAAGCAAGGACTGAATGCGGATATTTTTATCCGGCAAGGAAATGCTGTTTGGGAGCGTTTCTTCGCCCGACAAAATGATTTCAGGCGACTGACCCAGTTCATCGATGATAATCACTGCTTTTTTATCACCTCCCTCATGAATAAGACGCACACTGATTTCACCGCTAAATTTCTCAATAAGCAACTGGGACATTTCAGTGGCTTTATTTTTCTTAATCTGCCGAACAACTCCCAGTAACAGGGCGTTTTTATTATTCACTAATAAAACCAGGTGGCCAATTAAAAATTGATTCCTTTTACATTCGGCAATAACAAAATTGTCATTCCTGGTGCGGATAAACTTGACGGATTCCGCCTGACTAAACAGATTATGTTCCGATATATCTGTGATATTGATGGCTAAGGGTGAAAAAAAACCATTATTCTCAGCTAATGGCTCAAGGTATAAATCCTGTTCTGAAACTGCTTTTTTTCTGGCTTTTTCCTGTTCATCAAAACGGGAACTCAGACTTTGAATTCGCAGTATTTTTTCCCTTTCCAGTAAAAATTCACTTATATCTGTATATCCCCGAAACATATGAAAAATAATGGGAGCAGATGGAATAGCATCTGTTATCAGCTTGTTATAGCCGCTCAACAAATGAAATAAATCCTCTTCCGCGTGTTTTGACAGTCGGCTTGTAAGCGTTTGTGAAGCAACGGGGTCTTTAAAGGCGCTGATATCAATATAAATAATATCTGACGAGGGGATATGCGCTGTACTCTGTATGATTTCCGGTAAACCTGTTTTTAAATTCCAGACAAAGTAACAGCCATTTAAATAATGAGCACTCAAGTTCAGATAATCAAAATATTGGCTCGCAAATGCAAACAATTCCTTACTATCATCGATGGAATGACTTTTTGTGGACATGAGAGAAAATAATATATTCCGTTTTAAGACAGCATCAATAGTGTTTAGTCCTGGGAAATTATCTTGAATTGCTTCAATTTCGTCATTTAACAGCGCATTTTTTTTAGCAAAATTAAAAATATCAGCACTGAGCAACCAGAGTTTAGTACTTGGAATCAGTCTGAACTGGTGTCTTAAATTGAGATTTTCTCCAACAAAACCTAACGCTAAAATTGCCGCCTTAATTTTTTCATGTTGATTTAATTTTTCAGATTTTATTTGCTCATAAAAAGCCAATGCCAGGTGACTGCTGAGCTGCATGGACAATTTAGCGATTTTTTCAGTTTTGCCTGATTCATTTTGCAGGGCAATATGAGCTAATGAATGTGACAAGTGCAATGTTATCTTGACTAAATTACACAATAACGGAAACATTATTTTGGCATCATCATGTTTTCTTAACTGAATGATGACTTTATTCAGTTTGTCGCCCGCTATAACATTGTTAAGTGAGCCTAAGGAAATCAGCCATTCTGTTTGCGAGGCTTGATCCAATTTAAAAGGTAGGTTTTCTGTTGATAACATTGCATAATCTTAAATGCCTGAATTATCAATTAAGAATAGACTATTTTGTTCAGGTTTCCAGCAAGCTTCATCACAGAGAGGATATTCAACACTTGCCATGAGAACAGGTTACAGCCAACTCCCTTTACATGGAGGTCGGGCGCCCCGATGGTTATTTGAAAAAATGACCTTATTAGCCCGCGAAATTATTTGTCATTTGCTAAGTGAGTCAGGCCCGGAAGGTACATTACAGCGCTTATCAGATCCCTTCTGGTTTCAGGCTTTTGGGTGTGTGCTGGGGTTTGACTGGCATTCCAGTGGATTGACGACCACTACCTGTGGTGCTGTGAAAGAAGGCATAAAAGGTATGGAGCATGAGTTGGGGTTTTATGTGGCTGGCGGTAAAGGAAAAGTGGCCCGCAGGACACCACTGGAAATAGAACAGCACTGTGACATTAATGGATATGATGCCGCCAAGCTGATTAATGCCAGTCGCTTATCGGCAAAAGTGGACAGCTCAGCGGTTCAGGATGGTTTTCAAATTTATCACCATGCTTTTTTCTTCATTCGTAGTGGACAATGGTGTGTGGTGCAGCAGGGTATGAATGATGAATCAGGCATGGCCCGTCGCTATCACTGGCTGGGCAATGAAAATACCGATTTTGTCAATGAACCGCATACGGCAGTATGTTGTGACCATCGAGGTAAGGTGCTTAATTTTGTCGCCCGGGAAAGTAAAATCTCTCGCGAAAGAGTCACTCAAATTGCGGTACAACCTGATAAAGAAGTCAGTTCATTGATTGCGCGGCCGGAATTGTTAATGCCCAGGAGGCATTGGGTGAGAAGCGACGATATCAATCCTAAGTATCTCAATAAAATTTTATTAAAAACCTATGAACAAGCGCCTGAAGATTTTGAAGCCCTGTTGGGGATTAAAGGGGTGGGCGCCAAGACATTAAGGGCCCTGGCTTTAACTGCGGAACTGATTTATGGGACCAAAACAAGCTTTAGAGATCCTGCCCGGTTTTCTTTTGCACACGGTGGAAAAGATGGTACTCCGTTTCCGGTCGATAAGGAAAATTATGATCAAACCATATCGGTATTACATGCCGCCCTTAATCGAGCGCATATCGATCGAAGTGATAAAATCAAAGCATTAAAACGTTTATCTCGGTTTCAATAACTGCAAAACAGCAGAAAATGCGGGCGGTCCGATGTTTGTCGGGTTGACAATATTCATTAATAACAGTACCTTAAAGAGTTTGCTACATCCAACGTCAAAAAATCAGTTAATGGAAGAATTTCATCGCATCAAACGACTGCCACCCTATGTATTTAATATCGTTAATGAATTAAAAGCCAAAGCCAGGGCGGCCGGGGAAGATATTATCGATTTTGGCATGGGGAATCCGGATCAGCCTACGCCTAAACATATTATTGATAAATTGGTTGAAGCCGCCCAACGCAGTGATACGCACCGTTACTCCATGTCTAAAGGGATTCCCAGACTGCGCCGGGCGATTTGTAATTGGTATAAAGAGCGTTTCGATGTGACGCTGGATCCTGAAACAGAAGCTATTGTGACCATTGGTTCCAAGGAAGGACTGGCGCATCTTGCTTTAGCCACATTGGGGCCGGGTGATGTTGTACTGGTTCCGAATCCTGCTTACCCTATCCATCCTTATGGTGTTGTTATTGCGGGTGCGGATTTAAGACATGTTCCTTTGGTCCCGGGGGTTGATTTTTTTGAAGAATTACAGAAAGCGATTATCGATTCCTGGCCCAAGCCTAAAATGCTGATTCTTAATTTTCCCGGCAACCCTACATCGCAATGTATTGAGTTGGATTTTTTTGAAAAAGTGGTTGCCGTTGCCAAAGAACATAATATCTGGATTGTGCATGATATCGCATATGCCGATATTGTCTTTGATGGCTATAAAGCACCTTCTATTCTTCAGGTAGAGGGCGCAAAAGATATTGCCGTCGAATTCTTTTCATTATCAAAAAGTTACAATATGCCCGGCTGGCGAGTCGGGTTTATGTGCGGCAATGAAACCCTGGTCGCTGCTTTAACCCGAATCAAATCCTATATGGATTATGGCACTTTCACACCTATCCAGGTTGCCGCCATTACCGCACTGGAAGGGCCACAGGATTGTGTGGCTGAAATATGTGAGATGTATAAAAACAGACGTGACGTTTTATGTGATGGCCTGAATGCCATGGGCTGGAAGGTTGAAAAACCAAAGGCAACCATGTTTGTCTGGGCCCCAATACCTGATGCGTATAAGGAAATGGGCTCTCTTGAATTCTGCAAAAAAATGATTCTGGAAGCCAAAGTTGCCGTTTCACCGGGCATTGGATTTGGCCAGCATGGCGATGACCATGTCCGCTTCAGCCTGATTGAAAATGAGCACCGTACCCGGCAGGCATTACGAGGCATTCGGAATATGCTCAGAAAAGACAACGTAGTATAATGCAGAGATATTAAGACAGAACAGTTTAGGAGCAACATTTGAAACCGGTAAGACTAGGTATTTTAGGGCTGGGCACAGTCGGTGGAGGTACAGTCAATGTACTGAAAAGAAATGCGCAGGAAATTGCCCGCAGGGCGGGGCGCAATATTATTGTTACCCGGGCTTCGGCTAGAAATCTCGATCAGAAAAGGATTTGTGACACCCGGGATATTCAATTAACCACCGATTCATTTGCTATTGTTCAAGATCCTGAAATTGATGTTGTTCTGGAACTGATTGGGGGTGAAGGCCTGGCAAAGGAACTGGTATTACTGGCTATTGAAAATGGCAAGCATGTGGTCACCGCCAATAAGGCGTTGATTGCTTTGCATGGCAATGAAATATTCGCCAAAGCCAGTGAAAAAGGCGTGATGGTCCTGTTTGAAGCAGCGGTCGCCGGGGGCATTCCTATCATTAAAGCAATCAGGGAAGGGCTGGCCGGTAATCAGATTGAATGGTTGGCTGGAATTATTAACGGTACCGGGAATTTTATTCTGACCGAGATGCGTGATAAAGGCCGGGACTTTGATGATGTGCTGGCGGAAGCACAGGCGCTGGGTTATGCCGAAGCGGATCCTACCTTCGATGTGGAAGGTATTGATGCGGCACACAAACTGACCATTCTGGCATCAATTGCCTTTGGTATTCCGCTGCAGTTTGAAAAAGCCTATACAGAAGGGATTACCCAAATTACCCGTGAAGATGTCGAATATGCTGAGGAATTAGGATACCGCATCAAACATCTGGGCGTTGCCCGGAAAACTGACAAGGGTATTGAACTACGAGTACATCCTACCTTAATTCCTGAACGCAGGCTGTTGGCGAATGTCGATGGCGTTATGAATGCCGTTCTGGTAAAAGGTGATGCAGTAGGCCCAACCTTGTACTATGGAGCCGGGGCCGGTGCTGAACCGACAGCATCTGCGGTTGTCGCTGATGTGGTTGATGTTGTCAGAGCCATGACCAGCGACCCTGAAAACCGGGTGCCGCATCTGGCTTTTCAAGCCGATGCCATTGCCGACATGACTTTGCTGCCGGCTGATGAAATCAGAACCGCCTATTATTTGCGCTTGACTGTCGAAGATAAACCGGGGGTTTTGGCAGACATCGCGCATATTCTGGCCAAACAAAATATCAGTATTGAAGCTTTGATTCAAAAAGAGCCAAAACAGGGGGAGACATTATTACCATTAATCATGTTGACCCAACTGACTCAGGAAAAAGAAATGAATGCGGCAATCTCAGAGATTGAAGCATTATCAACCGTCACAGGCAAAATCAGCCGCATTCGTCTGGAAACATTAAATTAATCATGACAAATCAAACACGCTATACAGGTTTAATCGAACGTTATCAGAATCGTCTGCCCGTTTCAGCCGAAACGCGCTTTATCAGTCTGGGAGAGGGAAACACCCCGTTAATTCAGTTACAGAATATTCCCCGGTTAATCGGTAAAGACATCGATATTTATGTCAAATATGAAGGCTTAAATCCAACTGGGTCATTTAAAGATCGCGGTATGACCATGGCCGTCACCAAAGCGGTGGAAGAGGGCAGTCAGGCTATTATTTGCGCTTCGACCGGTAATACTTCTGCCGCTGCCGCTGCATATGCGGTACGTGCTGGAATCAAGGCCTTTGTATTAATCCCGGATGGCAAAATTGCACTGGGAAAACTGGCCCAGACTTTGATGTATGGTGCCGAAATTATTCAGATTAACGGTAATTTTGATGCCGGCATGTCACTGGTCAAGGAAGTTGCCGATCATGCACCGGTTACTATTGTTAATTCTATCAATCCTTTCAGAATTGAAGGTCAGAAAACTGCAGCCTTTGAAATTGTAGATGAACTGGGCAAGGCACCGGATTTTCACTGCCTTCCTGTCGGTAATGCCGGCAATATTACCGCCTACTGGAAAGGTTATAGCGAATATGCTGCCGATGGCGTCACAGCCAATCGGCCGGTTATGTGCGGTTACCAGGCCGCAGGCGCCGCACCTTTTATAAAAGGGGAAATGGTGGATGAGCCGGAAACAGTGGCGACTGCAATTCGCATTGGTCATCCACAATCCTGGGATAAAGCCTGGACAGCTCAAAAAGAATCCAATGGCTGGTTTGATGCGATGACAGACGAGCAAATTCTGGCTGCTCAAAAAATGCTGACTCAATATGAGGGTATTTTTTGCGAGCCGGCTTCCGCTACTTCGTTGGCCGGTGCTTTGCAGGATATCGGCAATGGCAAGATTCCTGAAGGCAGTACAATCGTTTGTACCTTAACCGGTAATGGGTTAAAAGATCCGGATACGGCGATTACTCAATGTAAAGATACTCACCCGGTGACAATTGAGGCATCGCTGGATGCGGTTAAAAAAGCCATTCTGGATAATATGTAATCGGAACTCAGTCTTGAATAAGCATTAAGCCGGCGCACGCCGGCTTTTTTATTGGAAAAATATGTACTTACACGGTATTCAGAAAAAAATAGTTGAAAGACCTGTTGTTAACACCAAAACAGAGCTTGAAAATATAGATAATCCTGTTCTTAAACGGATTTTTACCAGCCGTGGCATTCATCATCCCCGAGAACTGGAGCGTTCGTTATCCCATTTGCCATCGCCTGATTTACTGTCAGGAATGAAACAGATGATCTATCATTTAGATGTTGCTTTTCAACAGCAAAAGCATATCTGTATTGTGGCTGATTTTGATGCGGATGGTGCCACCAGTTGTGCGGTATCCATGCGAGGTTTGCAGTTACTGGGAGCAAAAAATATCAGTTATATTGTCCCCAACCGTTTTGAATATGGTTATGGACTGACCCCCGAAATTGTTGAACTGGTAAAACAGAATTCTGCCGATATTATCATTACTGTAGATAATGGTATATCCAGTATTGACGGGGTTAAAGTCGCCCGGGAAGCAGGCATACAGGTTCTGGTTACCGATCATCATTTACCGGGAAAAGAACTTCCTCAGGCTGACGCTATCGTCAATCCGAATTTACCGGATGAAACCTTTCCCAGCGGCAATCTGGCCGGAGTCGGGGTTATTTTTTATGTATTAATGGCGCTGCGCAGTCATTTACGTCAAAAAAACTGGTTTGAACAACAAAATATCAAAGAACCCAATCTGGCTCAATTATTGGACCTGGTTGCCCTGGGGACTGTAGCTGATGTTGTCAGTCTGGATTATATCAACCGGATTCTGGTTTACCAAGGCTTGCAACGGATACGTTCAGAACAATGCCAGCCTGGAATCAAGGCATTAATCGAAGTAGCCGGGAAACAGGCTAAAAATTTATCGGCATCCGACCTGGGGTTTGCCATTGGTCCCCGATTAAATGCTGCCGGCAGAATGGATGATATGGGCATTGGTATCCAGTGTTTAATAACTGATAACCCTGAGTTTGCCAAAGAAGCCGCCATGCAACTGGATGAAATGAACCGGGACCGTAAAGATATTGAATCGCAGATGAAACAAAAAGCCATGTTGCTGCTCTCAGAAATGAAAGCGTTTGATGAAAAGCATTTGCCATCAGGTGTTTGTCTGTTTAATGAGGAATGGCATCAGGGCGTGATTGGTATTCTGGCTTCACGGATTAAAGACAGATTGCACCGTCCGGTGATTGCATTTGCACCGGCTGAAAACGGGGAGATAAAAGGCTCTGCCCGTTCCATTGAAGGGGTACATATCCGCGATGTGCTGTGTGATATTGCAGCCTTACACCCCAAAATTCTGAAAAAATTTGGTGGTCATGCAATGGCAGCTGGTTTGACAATTGCAATGCATGATTATCCGGCCTTTGCCCTGGCGTTCGACGAGGTCGTCAATCAAAAACTGGATGCCGTGGATTTGGAACAGAAAATCTATTCCGACGGGGAGCTGTCGGAGCAGTATATCAGCATGAGTTTTGCTGAAAAATTACAACAAGCCGCTATTTGGGGACAAAATTTTCCTGAGCCGGTTTTTCATGGCGATTTCGAAGTAATTCAGTGCCGAATTGTCGGGCAACAGCATTTAAAATTTGTTCTTCGATTAATCAATTCTCAGCAATTGATAGATGCTATCGCTTTTTTTACCGAAAAGCCCGAAAACTGGCTGGGCGTGCGAAAAATAAAAACGGCTTATAAGCTGGATATCAATGAATTCAGGGGAAACCGGACATTACAACTACAATTACACTATGCTGAAAAAGTAGAATAGTTCAACTTTGTACCAGAAGCTGCCTATCTCTCATTTTAAGCCAAAAATGAATCACCAAAACAGCCAGAAACGCACCAGAGGTATCGGCAACCCAGTCATAAAAGTCAATCTGGCGTCCAGGTACGAACGATTGATGCCATTCATCCGATATTCCATACAAACTACAGAATAAAACTGCATTTACAGATAAAAAAAGCCGGGATGAATAATGCCGGAAAAAACGCCAAGCCAGCACACCCATTATGAAGTATGCCCCCATATGCAACAGTTTGTCCTGATGGGGAAACAGCATAGGCGTTGGCAGCGAACTCCTGGACGATAAATAAAAAATAAATCCACAATAGGCCAGTAACAAAAAACCATCACCCCATTTTTTCATTGCAAACCAAAATCCTTTACCAAACGATACGAAATATACAAAATAACGCCAATAAAGCCAATTGAAAAGAAAAATTCCACAGGATGCTGACAAATCAGGTCCAGCGTTGTGGGGGCTTTACCGGCTTTTTTCAGATCTTCATAAAGCCTGCGTTGTTCAGTTTGCCGCTTTAACTGGTAATCATCTAACAATTGCCGGGCTCTGGGGAGGTCATCGGACTGCTGTAGCCACAGGGCGGGCATGGATATCCCCCAATTACCGGCATCGGTTTCATAATAATCGATATGATGTTCATCCAGAAGCTGGCGGATGTCTTCGGCCTCGTCTTCAGGAACGCCCCGTAAGGAAAACAGTAATGTACTCATCCATTGATCATAATAAAAGATTCAGAGTGTAAAATTTTACCTGTTTGCGTTCCCGGCTGCATGAATAGTTTTATAAAAAGCCAATTGGACTGGGCGTGTGATTCGGGATAATACTATTCAGCCCGGCAGACACACCAAAATGTCCTGTTAGCACTTCAGCAAAAATATCCCTGTAATCTACGGTATGCTGTAAATAGCGTTGCATATAAAGATTCTCAGGCGCCAGCCCCGGCCAGTCACCATATATGCCCCCATTAATATTGCCGCCAATAACAAACCAGGAAGAAGCATTGCCATGATCAGTACCCAGACTGGCGTTTTGCTTGGCCGTTCGACCAAATTCTGTCATCGTTAAAATCACCACATCCTGCATTTTTCCTGGACCTAAATCATCATATAAAGCGGCAATGCCTTTAGAAAAATTATCCAGCTGGGTCGCCTGAGTACCTGTTGCCCCACCTTGGTTGATATGCGTATCCCATCCGCCAATATCGACAGTACAGACTTCCAGACCGACACCGGATTTAATTAAAAAGGCCAGTTGTTTGAGCCGCTGTCCATATTCAGAATCGGGGTATAAAGCGCCATTAGCTGGCGAATAAGAAGAGAAATCATTTAAACTTAACAATTCGTCAACATTTTCGAGCATCAATTGGCCTTGTTTATTGAGAAGTTCCCGGTAAGGCTGCCCGGTATGTGCTTGCTGAAAGATATTGGAAAGTCGCTGATTCATGGATATATCGAAACTCGATTCAATATTAGCCAGATCAGGCAGTACGCTGACAGAAATATCACCCTGTAATGACAATGCCAGTGAACCTACACTGGTGGCTTGTAGAGACGAGGTTGCCGCATGAGTAGTTAAATACCGGTTTAACCAGCCACTGGTTAAGGGTTCAACAATGGCCGATGTCTCGATTAAATCCTGACTTCTAAAATGGGAGCGGGTAGCATTGTCATAATGGACGGTTGGGAAAATACCCATATCTCCTTGTTCAAATATATTCTGAAAAGGCGCCAAAGCAGGATGCAGTCCAAAAAAACCATCCAGATCAATGGTCGTATCACTTCCAGCTCCCGGCGGTGCAATGGCAATATTCGGCCTTAATGTATAGTAATCATCATCAGCATATGGCACGACCAGGTTAAGACCATCACATCCCCCGCGTTGAAAAATCACAATCAGTGTTTTTCCTGTAGCCGCCAGCGCTTGTTTAATAAAAGCCAGTTGACTCATGCTGCCAACCATACTTGCCGTCATAATCGGGGTAGTCGCCAGATGCTTTAAAAATTGTCTTCTTTTCATGGTTTTTACCTATTAATAATTACTGCAATTGGTAGGCAGGAAAATTTACTACATTGCTTAATAATTGACGAATGCGTTGCTCCGCATCATCGCTGTTAATATCAAACTCGAGGGTCTGATTATCGGTCAGGACATCCATGGCTGTTTTCCATTCCAACGGAGAATAATCATTGGAGAACCCTATCTTAAACAGATAACCAACAATTCCGTCCGCGGTTTCATAGCCCTTGTCTTTGAAATAACTGACCGGGTCTGCCATAAAATTACGGGCATCATAGGCTCTGCTAAAAAGGGTCTTGGAGGTAAATTGTGTGTACAACAGATAACGATTGGAATTAATCCAGTCACTTCCTGTTTCAGCGTATCCGGTTGGAACAGGGTTTTCATAGATTCCCATACCGAGCGAAGTCAACTGAAGCACTGATCCGTACAAAGAGGTATGCAAATCAAATTGGCGTAAAAAGCCAGCTACAAATTCCAGCGGTGTTTTGACTTTGTTATGGAAATTAACACTGTCGGAAAACTCTGGCGAATTGAATATGTTTTTCAAAACTAACGCAATCTGGTTGTCCAGATGGGCATAATCAAGAAAATCAGCCGCACAATTGTTGATTGATGCTTGTTCCGGTGTGTCTGAAACAAATGTCCGTAACAGTTTTGTACAGATAAAATGAGCGGTTGAAGGATGTACGGCGAGTAAATCCAGTAATTGCTTGCCATCTTCAACACCTTGGCCCGCGCTAAAAACTTCGCCTAATGCCATTTTCTCAGCATCATCATGCTGGCCAGTCTGAAAATAAAAGCTTCCATTTTTGACAGTCCAACCGGTAAATATCCGGGCCACTTCTTTGATATCCTCAGCTGTATAGCCGCCATCAATACCTACTGTATGTAACTCCAACAATTCCCGGGCATAATTTTCATTGGGCTCGGCCTTACGATTGACCCGGCCATCCAGATAATAAATCATGGCAGGGCTGGTTGCAGTCACTTCCAGTAAATCTCTGAAATTGCCCAAAGCATGCTGATGAATGTTTATATGTTTATTCCATTGTCGTTTACCACCGACTTTCTTTATATATGTATTAAAATGGTTTTCCCAGAACCAGGCCATTACCTCCAGCAATTGTTTTTTGCTGTACCTGATTCGCGCTAATTGCTTCATTTGTACATCTCGGTAACCGATTTTATCTCCCAATTCGGAAAGCACTGTATTCAGTTGACTGTCATTAATGGTTGAAGGAGATAGTTGTTGCTGAATAAACTGATTGGCACCCAGCTGTTTAACTTCTTCAAGCAATTGTGGAGTTGCACCAAAGGTAATCCGGTTGAGTAACTGAACCGCCTTGAATGCATCGGCTGAAACCATTAGATTGATGACTTGAGTCTTTGCATTTCCTGAGAAATCAGTCGCGGATAATGTGACTTTTACATTTTTACCACGGCTTAGCTGCCGTACCGGTAATGCCCAATGTCCATTAAGGGATATCTGTAAAGGACCATTAAAGACAGTCCCCAAAACAGGGTCCACAACACTGGCTTGTAAAGATTTAACATAGGTGTTGTCTGTGACCGTACCCGACATCAAAAATCCGTTTTCAGAAACCTGATCCAGATTCTTATGGGACTCAACCGTCAGAACCGGTTTAAGCTGGTCAGAAATCACATTAACAGAAAGCGTTGCTGAGCCTTCATTATGGGAATCATCCAATGCAATGACCCGGAGTAAAATTTTCTTGCCAACAGTCAATTGTGATGGTTTGACTTCATAGGACCAAAAACCTTTATCAAATTGAGCATTAACAGTTGACTCGCCTTTGACCGGATCAATTACGGTCACTTTAACATTTGCCACTGTATTCGCTTCATCAACCCTGGCTTTCAGTTTAAAGCCTTTATCACTGACAGCAGAGTTATCAGTGGGAGATATAATAGTAATTACAGGTGGTTTTAAGTCAGTGGAATTTTTATCATTTTTTGAAACAGAAAATGTCAAAGTTCCAGTGTTTGATGTAATCCATTGACTGTAAATATTTTTGTTGTTACCAAAAACATTTCTGGCAACCGCAACATAAACAACACCTGCCTCTAATGGCTCAGGATCAAAATAGATAATACCCTGATCATCAGTCAAACCGGCTTTATACCAATGTAACTTCCCATCCGGTGTCTTTTTATACAAAGTCAACTTTTGCTGTCCAATTACTTGACCATTAGCAGCATGTTTTAATAGGATTTTTAGCTT
>CAYLNS010000021.1:0-22171 GCA_964385115.1 uncultured Methylomarinum sp. | reverse complement strand
TCTTTGGCGACTTCCGGCAGCTTGTGTTTGTCCAGCTTTTTCAGGTCAGCGGGGTCGTTAATGTCTTTTAACAGGGTATAGTTTTGAGCTGTATTCATATTTAGTAAAGAGGTTCCTGGTAGAACATTAAGATAATGCCAATCTGGAACAAGGCAAATACGGAAATAAAACCGGCTATTTCTTTGCCGGGCGAATCCAGTTTCAGTTCCAGCCAGCGTCCGATGGCCAGAATCAGGGCAAACAAGCCCATTAATGTATGTCCCACCTGGATTAAAAAGGCGGTTTTAGGCTGAAATCCGACATGGGAGTGCGCCAGCAACATCAGCCCGCCAAAGGCTGCTAAAACCGGAAAAAAATAAGGCAGTTTACTGTCAGGATCTTGAGTCATCCGGGCTTTTAACTCGAAAAGACCCAGAAAAAACACCAATAGGGTGGCAATACGATGTTGTAAGACTTCACCGTTATTAAATGTACTTTCCCAAAATCCGATTGGACCTAAAGGCCAGGTTTCGGCATCACTTCGGAAAAACAGAAAAATCCCCAAGAGTACGAAGCCGACAGGCCAGTATTTTGCCCAGGGAAACTTTTTGGAATAGGACAGCATGGCAAACAGGCTCATGACAGTCAGAAAAATACCGGCAATATTATGGTTGTAATCTGACCAGGCAGTGGCCGCTTCTGATGGCGTTTGTCCAATAATAGCCACACGTCCTGCTTCGCCCGCCAACAGCGCTTCATGACTTGGCGATTGTGTGCGGGGAACGCGCGGTGAAAACGTATGCAAAACTTCCTGCCAGCTTGCTGTTAAATGTGGTATGTCCACGGCAGGGGGCTGCGATGCCAAACTCGCGGCGGTAAATAAAATGGTGATAAGAACCAGTAATTCCGCTTCAATGAAATAAGGAGTTCGATGTTCTAAAATACGGCGGTCATTGTTCAGAAAATAGTCATGGGTGCTTTTTCTGTTCATATAAGCAAAACCAACAGCAATCAACAGCATAATGATTTTTACCATGAGCAGGTTGCCGTAGCCGGTTCCGATAAAGCCATTCCATGTATCTATATAATTCAGTGCAATAGGGACTCCGGTAATGAGTAAGCCTACGACGGCAATGATTCCCGTTGGCGAAAAACGCCATAACATGGCTGGCCATAGTTCAGGATTGACTAAACTTTTATTTTTTAAACGCCAGACGGCTAATATCTGAAAAATACTGCCTATCCAGGCGGCAGCAGAAACCTGATGTAATGCTGCCAGCGTCATTAATAATTCACGATTTTCCAGGCGACTGGCTCCGTGAACCAGCCAGGCACCTGCAACAATCATCGGCAATGCAAGCAAAGCGGTGTTTTTCCAGTGATATAACGAGCTTGGGTGTTTGCTTAGCACGGTTCGGATATAGATTGCTAAAATAAGTGCAAACAACGCGCGCAGGGCACCTGCCTGAAATTGAACTGTTTCGGCAAATGCGGGAAAAGGCCAGCGATCCAGGGTGGCTGTCATCAGCCATATTTTAAGAATAATCTTTATCGTCTGAGTCAAAACAACAGCAAATGCGCCCAATTGAGTCAGCTTGATTGAAGTTTTGATTAAATGATTATTAAAATGAGGGTGATCTTCCCAGGGACGTAACACAAAGAGTCCCCATAGAATTCCACCGACGGCAATGGAATAGAAGGTTAAATCTATGCCACCAATAAGAGAATCAAGAAAATCAGCGATGCCTTCCATAATTTTTATTGCTCATCTGCGACAGTAAAACGAATAAGATCTTCACTTAAATGCCCGTCGGCAGCAAAAATATTAAATTTAAGTGCATATTCACCGGGCGCCAGAGCAGGCAGGTGGATGATTACCTGACCATTTTTAGCACCATTTTCCGCCTCAACCAGTTGCATATGATCGCCCTGACTCACCAGAAAAATCTGCGATAAATCCAGTTCCACTCTGGAATTAAAAGTCAGTGTTACTTGTGACGGTTGATTGGCTGGTACTGTCTCAATTTCCAGGGTCGAATGTGTGACAACAGCATGGGAATATGCATTGACAGAAAAGCATAGAATAAAAAATAAAGTGAATAGCTTTAACTTGTTCATTTCTTTCTCCCTAATGTTTAATGATTATTTTTTGTTTTTCATCGCATGACTGGCAAGATTTTTACCTAGATCCCAGATAGAGCCGGGAATTTGATGGGTGTTACCAATCGCCTGATCAAAAGCGCTGATAATCCAGTTTTTATCTTTTTCAGTCAGATTAAGAGGGGGCAGTAATTTAACTACATTCATGCCATGACCGGCTACCTGGGTCAAAATATGATGTTCCTTGAATAAAGGAATGGTAATCATCTGGCAGAACAGGCCTTTATTGGCCGCCTCCAACATGGTCCAGGCCGCTTTCAGCTTCAGGCTTTTTGGAGAATGAAATTCGATGGCTATCATCATGCCTTTGCCACGCGCTTCCTTTAAAAACTCATATTTGGAAGCCATGTTATTAATTGCCGTTATGATTTCCTCGCCTGTCTTGGCGCTGTTTTCAACCAGATTTTCTTCTTTGATGACTTCCAGGGTGGCTAAACCAGCCGCCATAGCCATATTGTTTTTGGAAAAGGTTGAACCATGAACCACCGCGCGATCCATGCGGTTGAAAACAGTATCCATGATTTTTTGCGTCATGGCGACGGCGCCAACGGGAATAAATCCACCCGATAAGGCTTTGGCCATGCAAATCATGTCTGGCTCAACGCCCCAGTGTTCGATTGCCCAGAATTTACCGGTGCGTCCCAGTCCGGTCTGTACTTCGTCAGCGACAAACAACGTACCATATTTTTTACAGAGTTTTTGTACTTCCGGCAGATAATCATCATCCGGTACATTAACGCCTTTGCCCTGGACTGGCTCAACGATGAATGCGGCTACATCTTTATTTTTAAGCGCTTCTTCCAATGCGGAAAGATTATTAAAGGGAACCGCCTGGCAACCTGGCAGCAAGGGCCCGAAACCTTCACGAAAAATCTGCTCGCCATTTAATGAAAGCGATCCTAGAGTGAGACCATGAAAACTATGTTCACAAAAAACGATTTTTTCCCGTTTAGTGGTATAGCGTGCAAATTTTATCGCCGCTTCGACAGCTTCCGTCCCGGAATTACAAAAAAACATTTTGTTCAGGTTTTCGGGAGTGGTTTCCAGAATTCTTTCAGCTAACAGTCCGCTTAACAGGGACACATCCATCTGTACCAGATTAGGTAATTCAAGGTCCAGTGTTTCTTTCAATGCACTAACGACCGTTGGGTGATTCCGGCCGATGGCAAATGCGCCAAAGCCACTGAGCAGGTCAAGATATTCCTGATTATCTTCATCATACAGATACTGACCCATGGCGCGTTTGTAGTTGCGGTCATAACCGATGGTTCGTAATACACGAACCATCTGGTTATTAAGATGTTGTTCGTGCAAATCAAATTTTTTATCAAAGTGTTGTGCAAAAAGATCAGCAATACTGAATGACATGAAAAACCTCGATGTTAATTCCGTTTACCATAAAAAGCAGGTAAAACGATAAGTGTGCAAATAAGTGTAAAAGAAATACCAATCGCAAGCAGTATTCCCATGCTGGCAGTTCCCTGATGTGGCACAAATGCCAGACTGGAAAAACTGCATAAGGTGGTTAAGGAGCTAAAAAACACACCTCTGGCTGAGCTGCTTTGTAAAATATTCTGGGAATGGCTGTTCCCCGATTGTAAACGATTTAATATATGAATGCCGCTATCGACGCCCATGCCTAATAATAAGGGCAGGGCGATGATATTGGCAAAATTAAACGGGTTATTTAACAGTACATTACTGGCACCGGTTAACAGCGCGGCTAACAGTAAAGGGCCTATGATGAGTAATGTATTTTTCAGGCTTTTAAGCATCAGTAACAATAAGACAAAAATTGCAATCAGGGCGCCACTGAATGCTTCAATAAATGCTTTGACAACTGCTTCACCTGAAGCCAGATCAGCAACGGGTAAGCCTGTGACATCAGGAACAATTTTTTGAACTTCTTTGACAAATTCTTTCAGATTCTGAACATTATTCAGATCATATTCTGGTGTAATTAAAATGCGGTAGACACCGTGAATCCCTCGCCAATGCATCGTAATATAATCAGGTAAATCAGAAAGAGTATAAGGCTGGGCTTCCAGGCTGGTTTTTAAGCGCTGCATCGTATAAGGCAATAACTCCAGTATATTTTTCTCGAGCTCCTGAGATTGTTGTTGAGAATTGTCTTTATCGAGCAATTGGGCCAGATTCTGATTTAAGTTTTCCAGCAGTGTTTTGTTTTTACCCTGGATAATACCGTTTTGTATCAACTTTTCGGATTTGTAAACAAATGTTCTGATGGCTTTTTCAGGATGAGTGTTTTCTAATGGCTGGTCAAAACCTTTAAGCTGATTGCCTAAAATCATGTCCAATTCTTCGATAATATCGAGCTTTTCATCCTGGTTTTCAGCTACCAGGTCACTTAAGGTAATGGCCTCATGCACGACAGGCAGTTTACGTAATCTGGCAGCCAGCTGGTTGGCTTGTTCCAGGTTGTCTGTTAGCGCTGATAACGCAAAAGGGGAATCATTTTTCGATTTTAGCAACTCTTTAATGGTCGAAACCGATTCGCTGTTAGGGTCCCGTAGATTAATCGGGTTTGAGTCAAATACCAGCTGTGTCAGAATGGCTGCAGAAGCCAAGGCAAAAACGACTGAATAAACCTTGATACGGGTAGCATGCCGGTACGGAAGTTCGGATAAAAATGATGGGGCTCCCGATGACTGGAAGGGTTTAACATTTTTGACCGGCATTATTTTTAACAGAGCGGGCAGCAGGGTTAAGGAAATCACCAGGCCAATCAACATTCCCGCACCAGAAATAATGCCTAATTCAGAAACCCCTTTGAAATCAGTTGGAATAAAAGCCAGAAAACCAATAGAAGTGGTTAAGGCACACAACACCAACGAGGCACCAATGGTTTTTACCGTATCATTAATGGCTTCATCATTATTCATTTTTCGGGATCGGCATTCCCGGTAATGCAGACAGATATGAATGGCATAATCAACGCCTAATCCAATATAGAGCACCGCAAATGCAACGGAAATCAGGTTTAAATGGCCAATAGCCAAGGCAGCAAAACCGGCCGTTAAAATCAAGCCATATATTAGGGTAATAAAGGTTGCAATCAGCAGTTTGATCGAGCGTAAACCGATGAAAAGGGATGTACACACCAGAATGAGTGAAACAATGCCCGAAATTTCAGCGCCAAGGGTCACGCTCTCCAGTTCTTCATGTTCTAGAGCTGTTTCACCGGTGATGCGTATTCTGACAGAAGGATTTTCTGTCATGAGTTCTTTTACGATATTTCTGGCCGCTGTCAGCGCTTCTCCCGCAGGTAATATTTCGTTAAAATCTTTTTTCGGCCGGGCAATGACCAGCATGCGATTGCTATCGGTGTTGAGTTTGCCTACCGCTAATAATTTTTGCCAGGACATATGCTGGGGATTTCCGGCTAACTGCTTTTCGGTAGTTTGATTAATGGCCTGTAGCAAGGGAGCAAGGTCCATCGGTAACGACTGGTCTTGCTGCTCCAATGCTTTGCCAATAATGGTAAAAAGCCCTTCCAGGCTATAATGCTGGGATAAATAACCAATAAAGGGCTGAGCATCAATCAGTTTGCTTGATAAATCCTCCAGCTCATCGATATCCAGAAACAGTAAGGCATGTTTGCGGAAAAATTCATTATCATTGGGAATATAAACCGAAATGAAATTTTCCGGATTTGCTTGCAGTTTTTGTTGCAGCATATTTGCCGCAATACTGGTTTCTTCAGGAGTTGTCGCTTCAACAACAAATATAATAGCACCCTTATCTTGCGGGAATTCATTTTCCAGCCTGTTTCGGTTTATCTGAAAAGGCAGATCGGGCGATAGCATTTCAGCCGTGTTGGTGTTTACTCCCAGGTTATTAATGGTGTAGTAAAAACTGGCGGCAACTAATAAGCTGAATAACAGAATAAGCAAAAGCGGGAAACGTAAAACACGCTCGCTCCAGCAACAAAGAAATCTTTCAATTTTGGATGTGGGGGATTGGGCCATGCTTGATTATTCTGTTAAGTGGATGCAAAACCCGTTATTTTATCAAGGTGTTGACTGATTTGAGATAAAGTTTTTCTGGCGGCAGCAAAATGCAGACCTAATTTGACCAGTCCAGGGATTTCCAGAGGATTTAGCAGGATATGTGAAATGAGTTTTGGCAGGCGGATGTCGCCTTCTTCATCAAGCGCATACTCGATAGCCGAGGGTAAATCCATGTTGACCGGATCGGCTATGGTTCTGATAGCCAGAAAAGGAAGTCGTTTCTGCTCGGCAAGCGAGGCAATAGCCGCACTTTCCATATCGACCGCAACCGCTTGCGTTTTAAGCTGTAATTGTTTTTTTTCATGACTGGATGAAACAATGATGTCGCTTTCGGCCAGGTTTCCAGTATTGGTCGAAATATATTCTGTTAATACCGAGTGGGTATGGGAAAGCCATTGCGAATGCACAGGAACAGGCTGTCCGGAACAGCGAATAATTTGTTCCGGCAGCAGCAAATCCCCAGGCTTTAAATGATTGACTAAAGCTGCAGCACAGCCCCAACTGATGAGTTTTATCGCACCTTTATCAAGCAGTTTTTCCGCCGCTTTTTTTGCATTAACAGGCCCTGTCCCTGAATAGGCAAGTAAGATGTTTTCACTAAGCTTGTATATGTCGCCTTTTGTTAATTTTTTTGCAGTCAGTGTACCGAGTTCTTCGGGCAACGCGACTATAATTCCAGTAATCACTTCTTGTTTAATTCATTGCGATATCGGGCTACGGCCCAAAGAGGGAAGAATTTTTCATAGCCGTGATAATACAGATAAAAAACTTTAGGGAATCCCGGGGCATTGTAGCAGTCATCATGCCAGCTGCCGTCAGACAGTTGGGTGTTTAATAAAAATTCAATACCCGATTTTACTGCCGGGCTATTTGCTTCGCCTGCGGCGATTAAAGCCAGTAATGCCCAGGCTGTATGAACTGCTGTACTGAATTCATTACGGCCATGATATTGATAATCATCATGATAGCTTTTGTTGCTTTCTCCCCAGCCGCCATCTTCCCGCTGAACACTTTTAAGCCAGTTAACGGCATTACGGTAAACTGGGTCGGATTTAGCAATATCGGTTTGTTCCAGCGCCAGTAACACTGACCAGGTTCCATAGATGTAGTTGGTTCCCCAGCGGCCAAACCAGCTACCATCTTCTTCCTGTTCACTACGCAGGTAGTCGATTGTTCGTTGGAGAGCAGGGCGATATTCTGGATGTTCTCCTGCCAGTTTTGCAAGCAGCATGGCACAGCGTGCACTGACATCGGCAGTCGGAGGGTCCAGCAGGGCGCCATGGTCGGCAAAAGGAATTTCATTGAGATAATAACAGGTATTATCTACATCAAAAGCTCCATAACCACCGTTTTCTGATTGCATGCCTACTATCCAGCGTGCTGCACGGTGAATGGACTCCTGAAGTTCAGGGTAATCAGAATCAGCCATGGCAAAAGCAACTGCCGCGGTATCATCAACATCGGGATAATAAGGATTTTCAAACTGGAAGGCCCAACCGCCCCCCGGTAAGTCAGGTCGTGCAACCTGCCAGTCTCCAGGTTGGTCAATAAGCTGTTTACTTTTCAGCCAGTCATAGCCTTTCGCCAGTGCATTCTGGTTAGTTTTTTTGTCAGATTCCTGCAGCGCGAGGGTTGTCAATGCGGTATCCCAGACAGGAGACAAACACGGCTGACAATAGGCATAGCTTTCATGGACAACCAATAATTTATCAATCGCTTTGCGGGCGGTGACTACATCAGGATGATCTTCGGGAACGCCTAATAACAGTAATGCTTCATAGGCATTTACCATCGCCGGGAAAATACCACCCAAACCATCTTCGCCATTCAGTCGTTCGGTAAACCAGGATTGAGCCTTATCCAATGCTTTCTGGCGCATTTTTGTCGGAATTAAAGGCTCTGTGACTCTGCCCAGTTTATCCAGAAACAGAAAGACTTTATTTAAAAAACTGCGTTCTGGAAAATAATGCTGCTCCTCATCAGGATGAACAATAAATAATTCCAGTATATCAATATCATGTGGGTTTTTAGCCGTTGCTTTTAGCGTGCATAAAACAAAAAGCGGTACCATAACGGTACGTGACCAATATGAAACTTTGTCGAGATGAAAGGGGAACCACTTGGGTAACAGCATGATTTCAACTGGAATGTACGGCACTCCACGCCAGGGTATCTGTTTAAACATGGCCAGTGCAATGCGGGTAAACACATTGGCGCGGGCGGCGCCGCCTTGTGACAAAATCCAGTCTCTCAATTGCGACATATGGGGGGCATTGATATCATCACCGGCCATTTTTAAGGCGTAATACACCTTAACGCTGCAACTGATGTCACCCTCACCGCCAGTGAACAAAGGATAACTTCCGTCATCTGATTGGCGACTGCGGAGATAGACTGCAATTTTTTCCTGCAATACCTCATCTATATCGCCTAAATAATGCATCATCATGATGTATTCGGCTGGAATAGTGCAGTCAGCTTCCAGTTCAAAAAGCCAGTAGCCTTCTTCACTCTGTTGGTTTAGCAAATATTCTTGAGCTTTTTCGATAGATTGTTTCAGCACAACAGGATTAATATGAGAGGACTGTGTGCTGTTGCACAAATCATTATTGTTTTCGATTTCGGCTTCTGTAAACATGGTCATACCTTTATGATTCAGATAGTTTAACCGGGGTGTATTGCCAATCCGGTGTTTTCAGAGGTCGGCTGAGATAATTAAAAATTAGCGATAGCATGAAATCACTTCGTACGGTTAAGCGAGTAGTGACAATGACCGCTTTAACATTGTTTCTGGAAATTTTTACCTGGGAAGTGTCATTAAAATCAAGATTTTGTTTGATTCTTCGTAAGGTGAGTATCGACATTTCTGCAGCCCATAAGCAAAACTTACGAATCCCCGTTTCATGGGATGGGATAAGCAGTGTATATTTCAGGGCGTTATCCAGGTGCTGCTGGGCAATACTAATCAGGTGTTCCAATCCCTTGCGGAAATTTTCATCATTTGTTTCAGGTGTTAACGTTGCCAGGTCAAATCCAGTTTCAGTAAAAATATCCTGAGGTAACCAGCAAACGCCCCGTTTGGCATCATCCCAGATGTCTTTCAAAATATTGGTCATCTGCAAGCCTTGACCGAACGAAACGGATAGCTTAAGCAGTTCGTCCCTGTGTTGATTGATTTCGTCAGAATAATGACAAAACAAGCTGGCAAGCATTTCGCCGACACAGCCGGCAACGTAGTAACAATAATCATCAAGTTCTGGGAGTGTTTTAAACCCGGAATGCAGATCAAATGTCTGGAATCGGGCCATTCCCTGTCCCATGACTGTTACACAGTTTGTCAGGGCTTCGATTTGTTCCGGTTCAAAAGAATGCGTGATTTCGATAACCCGGGGTGTCAGTTGAATCAAACAGTGTTCAGAGTCTTTTGTTTGTTCAGATAACAGTGGGGCTAATTCTTTGGCAAACCGTTCGGCTTGTTGTCCTGTTTTTGTAACCTCAATAAACAAGTTACAAAAATATTTTTTTTGTTCGACAGACAAGGAAACTTCATCTTCTATTGTGTCGACGATTCTACAGAGTAAATAAGCATTTGCTACGGGTGCATACAAGCCATCAGGCAGTTGTGGGATGGTCAGGGCAAAAGTTCGTGAAACCCCTTCCAGCAGAATATCCTGAAACTCCTGGACAGGAAGATTCAACAATGATTCCGGGGTGTCTGTGGATGCTTGAATTCCGTTCATTACTCTTTGATTGATAAAAGTCTCGAATAAGGTGTGACTATAATAGACTGTTTGTTGGTCATTTGCAAAGGGGTGTTGCTAAATGGCAAATATAAGTCCGAAGGGGTTGATAAAACTTATTATTGTTGAACATTATTAATGCTTGCTTAATATGACCTGTTGCCTTCTTTAATATTTGTACAGGAACATATGCTTTTTTGATTGCCATCTTTGGGAGTTTTAAAGAGCCTGGAAACCTGTTGGGTAAAATGTAGGGGTATAAATTAATAGAATTTATGCGATGTTGTTTTTTTGGTAAAAAATACTGGAAGATTGTTCTGCAGTCTTTTTGTTCGAGAGCAAAAATCAATTTTTACTGGAGTCATCAACAGAAAAGTAGTATTCTTGCACTAATATTTTAGATAAACACTGGGTATTTTACGTATTTGTCTAAATAAATCAAAAGGTTGCAGTTTTCTTTTAAGTGATTGCTTCTGTTGTTTTTAAGATACATGTCTTGCTGGTGGCGGTGATTTGTATCGATTATTTTCATGGAGAAAGATTTGTGAGTGTTCCATTACGTCAACAAATAGCCGTAGGCAGTTATTTAATTAAACAAAAATTAAAAGGGAATAAAAAGTATCCTCTGGTATTAATGCTGGAGCCGTTATTCCGTTGTAATCTTGCCTGTGCAGGTTGTGGAAAGATTGATTATCCTGATGATATTTTAAATAAAAGATTGTCGGTTAAGGAATGTCTGGATGCTGTGGATGAGTGTGATGCGCCGATGGTCTCTATTCCAGGTGGTGAACCGTTGATTCACAAGGAAATGCCAGAAATCGTACAAGGCATTATTGATAGAAAGAAATTTGTCTATCTGTGTACTAATGCATTATTGCTGAAGAAACGAATTAATGATTACAAACCTTCACCTTATCTAACCTTTTCCATACATTTAGATGGGAATAAGGAAAGACATGATAATTCTGTTTGTCAGGAAGGTGTGTTTGATATTGCCGTGGATGCGATAAAACTGGCTCTTGAAAAAGGGTTTCGTGTCACAATTAATTGCACTCTATTTCAAGGAGAAACACCTGAAGAAGTGGCTGAGTTTTTGGATCATGCAATGGAGTTGGGCGTCGAAGGTGTAACTATTGCCCCGGGGTTTAGTTATGAACATGCGCCGCAACAGGATGTATTTATTAAAGGTCGTGATGTCAAAGAATTGTTCCGCGGAATTTTTAGTCTGGGTAAAAAGCGCAAATGGAAATTAAATCATTCCTCTTTGTATCTTGATTATCTGGCGGGAAACCAGAATTATGATTGTACGCCATGGGGAAATCCAACCCGGAATGTTTTTGGTTGGCAGAAACCCTGTTATCTGCTTTCTGATGAAGGCTTTGCCTCCAGCTTTCAGGAGCTTCTTGATGAGACGCCATGGGAAAAGTACGGTACCTCGAAAAATCCAAAATGCGCCAACTGTATGGCTCACTGCGGATATGAAGCCACGGCTGTTGAGGATACGTTAGCCCATCCACTAAAAGCGTTATGGGCAACTATTCGCGGTCCGAAAACAACAGGGGAAATGGTGCCGGAAAAAACACCACCCGTTGATGAAAAAGCCGGAACTATAAAAGATATCCCGGTCAAAATAGAATCGTAATATTTGGATATGATAAATGCTGAGCTGCTGTTCTCGATATTGGCTTTGAGTATATGGCTGATAACGGCATTATTGCCTTGGCAACCCTGGCGTGTGCGTGAAGTACTGGAAGCCGACAGCGATTATGAAAATTTCGATTTACATGATGTGACGGTTGTTATTCCAGCCAGGGATGAGGCAGAAGTTATTTCAGGCACGCTTAATGCCCTAAAAAAACAAGGCAAAGGCTTGAATATTATTGTTGTAGACGATGATTCCAGCGATGCGACGGCAAGTATTGCTGAAAACGCTGGTTTGCCGGGATTAAAGGTTATTCGCTCCAAGTCTTTACCGTCTGGCTGGACAGGCAAGTTATGGGCTCAGGAGCAAGGCCTGGCTGAGGTTAAAACCCCTCGGGTATTATTACTGGATGCGGATATTGAGCTTGTCCCCGGAATGCTAAAGGCGCTTAAGCTTAAAATGACCACAGAAAACTTACAATTTGTGTCATTAATGGCGGTGTTGCGTTTTCAGTCATTCTGGGAAAAATTATTGATGCCAGCCTTTATTTATTTTTTCAAGATGATTTATCCTTTTGCATTGGCCAATAACCCATCATCTAATATGGCTGCGGCGGCTGGAGGATGTATTCTGGTTGAAATGCAAGCGTTAAAAAAGATTGGTGGAATGAAGGCTATCAAAGATGCGGTTATTGATGATTGTACTTTAGCCAAAACCATTAAAAAACAAGGGTACAGGACTTGGATTGGACTGACGCATGGCGTGTTAAGTCAACGCCCTTATGTTACCTTGAATGAAATATGGCAAATGGTGGCTCGAACAGCTTACACGCAATTACATTATTCTTTGTCATTGTTACTGGGCTGTACTTTTATAATGGTTTTGATGTACTGGTGGCCGGTTAGTGCTCTGGCTACTCAGGCAGGCCAATGGATGGTCATGATGAACCTTTTGTCCTGTTTACTGATGATGATTTTGTATTGGCCAACATTGAATTTTTATGGCTTGTCAATTTTTTGGGTTTTGGCCATGCCCATCGTGGCCGCGTTTTTTTTGATGATGACATGGACCTCCGCCTTTCGTTATTGGCGTGGAGAGAGAGCCAGGTGGAAAGGTCGTAGTTATCAGAAGTTAAGTGAATAAGGTTTTGAAAGTGATGATTGTAAATTTTATGAAGAATTCATGGCTAAAAGTAGCTTTTTTATTGCTTGCTATCAGTAATAATGCTGTTTTTGCTGCCGATACCGCAGTGGATAATCCCGTTTCAGCCAAACAAGTTGTTGCAGAATTTCAGAATACTTTGATTGAAGTTATGAAGCATGGCAAGGAGCTTGGTTTTGAAGGGCGTTATCAAAAACTGGATGGTGCAGTTAAAAAAAGTCATGCCTTAAAAAAAATAGCCCGTATTGTTGTTGGTAGAGAATGGAAGAAACTGACGCCGGAACAACAGGCAGAACTGGTCAAAGTGTTTACACAGTTAAGTGTTTCGGCTTATGCTTATAACTTTAAGGAATATTCAGGTGAATCATTTAAGTTTGTTTCAGAGGAAGATACCGCAAGAGGGGGGAAAATAGTCCACGCATTGCTGGTTATACCCGATGATTCGGATGTGAAGTTTGACTATATGTTAAAGAAAATAAATGGTCAGTGGAAAATTATTAATATTATTGCAGATGGTGTCAGTGATTTGGCTGTAAGACGCTCTGAATATACCAGTTTATTAAAAAATCAGGGATTTGATGTTTTAATTGCAAAAATGAAAGAGAAAATTAAAAATTATTCAAAATAAATTGTTAGGCAGGTTGTATGATGTTTTATAAGAATCAGAAAGTCCATGAAAAGCGGTTGTTTGCAACTGTTACGTTTTCCCTGTTTTTGCTGTTGAGTGGTTGTGCATCTAATGATGTTTCCGATCAAGCGGTATCTGATGAAAACACTGAAATTAAAGTCAGTCAGCCGGAAATTGACCCTTACGAACATTTCAATCGTAAAGTCTATGTATTTAACGATAAACTTGATAAATATGTAGCCAAGCCTATTTCTGATGCTTATCTGTGGGTGACTCCACAGTTTGTGCAAACCGGTATTGCTAATTTCTTTAATAATCTTAACGATATCAGTGTGGTACTCAATGATACCTTGCAGGGTAAGCTTGATCAGGGCGCCGAAGATACTGGTCGGTTTTTGTTGAATTCAACAGTGGGTCTGTTGGGTATATTTGATGTTGCCAAAGAGGTTGGGCTGGAAAAACATAATGAAGATTTTGCTCAGACCTTGGCTGTTTGGGGGGTTCCGCAGGGCCCTTATCTGGTTTTACCCGTTTTAGGTCCAGCCACTTCCAGAGGGGTTCCAGGGGCTGTGGTTGATACTGCGTCAAATCCAGTTTCATATGTTGGCTTTCCGGTTCAGTTGTTGTCTATGCTGAACAGTCGGGCGAATGCGGAAGGCTCATTAAAATTTATTGATGAGGCGGCGTTGGATCCTTATGTATTTACTCGGGAAGCTTTTTTACAGCATCGTAAATATCTGATTACTGATGGCCAGGCGGAATTGTCTGATGATGCGTTGGATCTTGAAGATGCTTTTTATGATGAGGATGAAGAAACCGAAACAGCTACTTCCTCGGATTTATTAAAAAGCGATAGTGGTCAGGAAAATAATGGTTATAAATTGCAATTGAGCAGTGATACCGAGAATCTTGACCAAGCTTCTGAATCGTTTGAAGAAGCGCTAAAAGCATTTAATGAAGCCAGCCGCTCCTACCAGGAAGCTTCTGAAAAGCTGGATCAATTGAAACGTTAATACAATATACAAGATTTGCTGATTATACAATCAGCAAATCTTGTAATGTTCGCCTTGTCTTATCAATAATGAAGCAAGGAATGGACCGAATAGTTTTTCAGTTGGTCTCTTCCTTTCAAAAAATCCAGTTCCACCACAAAAGCACAGGCAACAACAGTTGCACCCAGTTTTTCGATTAATTCACAGCTTGCTTTTGCTGTGCCTCCTGTAGCCAAAAGATCGTCGATAACCAGAACTTTATCATCTGTTTCAAATGCATCAATATGAGCCTCTAAAGAAGCGGAGCCGTATTCCAGGTCATATGAAACAGTTTGCACATCATAAGGAAGCTTTCCCGGTTTTCTTAAGGGTACGAATGGAATTCCTAATTCCCAGGCAACCAATGAACCAAAAATAAAGCCCCGGGCTTCCATGCCAGCCACTGCAGTAATTTCACTCCCAAGAAAAGGATGGATAAGCTGATGAACAGCTAATCTCAGGGTGGCGGGATCTTTGACCAACGGGGTTATGTCTTTAAATATAATTCCGGGTTTAGGGAAGTCTGGGATATCACGAATTTTATCTTTTAAACGTTGCATTATTTAATGTATTAATTAGATGAATGAAAAACAGCACTATTAACCCTGGGCTGCCAGATTAGCGTATTCTGGCGCAGAGATTTTAAATATTCAACCTGAATCGTAACTATTCAGCGTATTTTGATATTAACTGTTTCTCTTTGTAAATACGGTGAGCAGATACCCTGAATCCATGATTTCATAATAGATCTGGTCAAGACTCTATTCGATTAACAAATGCAGAAAATTACACATTACACTCCAATAAACAGGACGTTTTCTGTCGCCCCTATGCTGGACTGGACAGACACCCATTGTCGTTATTTTTACCGGCTGTTATCCAAAAGAGCTTTGCTATATACGGAAATGGTGACAACAGGGGCGCTTATTCACGGGGATAAAGAGCGTTTTTTACATTTTAACTCGGAAGAAAATCCCGTGGCCTTTCAGTTGGGAGGCAGTGTTCCAGATGATTTGGCTTTATGTGCTCAATGGATTGAACAAGCTGGCTATGATGAAGTTAATCTTAATGTAGGCTGCCCAAGCGACAGAGTGCAAAATGGAATGTTTGGAGCCTGTCTGATGGCTAAACCGGAATTGGTGGGTGACTGTGTTGCCGCTATGCAGTCAGTTGTTTCCATCCCGGTCACGGTAAAATGCCGCATCGGTATAGACGAGATTGATGCCTATTCCGATTTGGTCAGATTTATCGATATTGTTTCAAAAGCCGGGTGCGGTATTTTTATTATTCATGCCCGTAAAGCCTGGTTGCAGGGGTTATCGCCCAAACAAAACCGTGATATTCCGCCTTTACGTTATGATGTTGTTTATCAGTTAAAGCATGATTTCCCGCAACTTGAGATTATTATTAATGGGGGAATCACCTGTCTTAATCAGGCCGCCCAGCATCTTGAAGTTGTTGATGGGGTTATGCTGGGGCGAGAGGTGTATCATCATCCCTACATACTCGCACAGGTCGATTCCAGGTTTTATAACACGCCATCTCGAGCCCTTTCCAGACAAGAGGTTGTCATGGATTTAATTCCCTATATCCAGAAACAATTAAGTTTGGGGATTAAGTTGAACAATATCAGTCGACATATTTTGGGACTGTTTCATGAGCAAAAAGGTGCTAAAGCCTGGCGGCGTTATATCAGTGAAAATGCCCATAAACCGGGAGCAGATGAGCATGTCATTCTTGAAGCATTAAAATTTACCCAGTGATAAGGTATACTAGACCGTTATTTTTTAATCAGGAATAGGTGATGGCGAATCAGTTGCAGTTGATGGAAGAATATTTTTCAAAAATCATTGAGGCTGTAGGCGAAGATGTGAATCGCGAAGGGTTGTTGGATACTCCGGCAAGAGCCGCAAAAGCATTTCAGTTTTTAAATAAAGGTTACCAGGAAAGTCTGGAAGATGTGCTCAATAACGCCATTTTTGAGGCGGAAACTGAGGATATGGTCATCGTCAAGGATATAGAACTGTACTCTTTATGCGAGCATCATTTACTGCCTTTTATTGGTAAATGCCATATCGGATATATTCCCCAGGGTAAGGTGTTAGGCTTGTCTAAACTGGCAAGAATTGTCGACATGTACGGACGGCGCCTGCAGATACAGGAAAAGCTGACCAAACAAATTGCAGATACGGTCGAACAAGCTACCGGCGCCAAAGGCGTTGCGGTTGTTATTGAAGCCAAGCATTTATGCATGATGATGCGGGGTGTGGAAAAACAGAACTCAGTCATGACCACCTCAGTCATGACCGGTATTTTCCGCAAGGAAATCAGCACCCGATCTGAGTTCTTAAATCTGATTAACAGGCAATAACCGATGGCGCAAATGCGCAACAAAAAGACCGGCGTTTTGCTGGTCAATCTAGGTTCACCGGATGCACCCGGCAAGCGAAAAGTCAGGCGCTATTTGCGTGAGTTTTTGAGTGACCCAAGAGTTGTTAATCTTCCGCGTAGTTTATGGTGGTTTATACTGAATTTTCTGGTGCTGCCTTTTCGTCCGGGAAAAGCAGCAAAGGCCTATCGGAAAATTTGGACGGAAGAGGGGTCACCTTTAACCGTTCTGACCAGAAAGCTCGCGGAGAAGCTGAACAGGGATGCTGGCAGCGAATTTCTGTTATTTAAAGATGCCATGCGTTATGGCAGGCCAGCTTTGGCGGAAGCTATGGGCTCTTTAAAACAGCAGGTTGATGAAATCATCGTACTTCCGCTTTATCCACAATTTTCATCGACGACAACGGCTTCGGTTTTTGATGTGGTTGATGATGAGCTCAGAAAAGGCTGGCATCTCCCGTCTGTCAGATTTATCAGTGACTATCATGACCATGAAGCTTATATTCGGGCAGTTTCAGATTCCATTCAGGATTATTGGTCAAAAAACGGTAAAAATGAATTATTGCTGATGTCTTTTCATGGCTTGCCCGCCAGGTTGACGAGTTTAGGCGACCCTTATTATCATCAATGCCTGACAACCGCAAAATTGATAGCCGAAAGCCTGTCTTTAAAAGAGCATGAATGGAAACTGGTTTTTCAGTCCCGTTTTGGCAAGGCGGAATGGCTAAAACCTTATTGTGTCGAGGTGTTACAGCAGCTTCCTGAGCAGGGACATACCAAAATAGATATTGTTTGTCCCGGATTTGCGGTAGATTGTCTTGAGACACTGGAAGAAATTGCCATGGCCAATAAAGAGATTTTTTTACAATCCGGCGGGCATTCATATCGGTATATTCCTGCATTAAATGATAGTGACCTGCAAAGCCAGATGATTTTGCAACTACTGGAGTTGAAACATGAGAGGTTATGACCGAAATTGTCCGATATGTCGTTTTATGCGCAGTCTGGCCTTCAGTGGATTGGGAATGGGCATTGGTAGTGGAATAGCGTGGTTGTTTGGCGCATCAAAAGAAAATATCATGATGACGGGAATCGTGGTTGCCGCCATTATTGTGTTTGGTCTGCAAAATAAAAAGAAGAAATAATCATGATTAAAAATATCTTACAAAGCTGGGATGGAAAATGGCCTCAGATAAAATCCTATAAACCAGCGCCAACCGGTGAGGCAGTGCTTGATCAACCTTCGTTTGATACCATCGAGGTGGACAACCTGTTTGAAACGGTTAATTATGCCCGGACCATAGCAGGGCAAACGGTTTTATACCGATCCCTGACACAGCCTTTAGATACACATGCAGATATTGTTGCCAAGCAGGAAGCACTTAAAGAAATTAAAGATAATCCAGCTGTCAAAGAGAATCTTGAACGTATCGTCGGACATTGCGCGGACACTGAAAAAAACCTTTATGTGTTGCTGTTTGGCGAGTTTTTGGGTTCATTTGGAACAGCTCGGCAGGAAAACCAGATTGAAGGATATGGCTATAAGCAATATCGCCGGGGAGTCCGCTTTGTATTAAATCTGGTAGATTTTATTCATGGTTCAAATTCACCACAAAGTCCTTATTTAAAAAGTATTTTCGATAAAATCAACAAATTCAGCCAAAGCCGAACCTATTCATTAATGGCGGGGCCGGTTTATAACAGTGAAAAAGGCTTTCAAACCAAAGAAGAGCGGAAGGGCTGCTGGACTCCAGCCACTATTTTTAAACCGAGCATCTTCAAACCGATGTTAATCGCTTCTATTTTTGCCGCTATTTGGAGTGTCACACATTTTTTCCCCACCGACTTATTCAGTTTTAGCAAGGAAGCGATACCCGTAGCATCAATTTTTTTCATTCCTCTGTTACTGGCATATTTTCCGGTGATTGGGTCTTATGACCGGGATAGTTGTATTATGCCCTTGCGCGATGAATTTAAACAGTCCGAAGAGTTAGGGGAAGCTCTGGATGCATTGGGTCAATTGGATGAATTACTGGCTTTTATTGCCTTCTCAGAAAATCATGGCAGCGATACCACATTGCCGAAGATGCTGGACAAGCCTAAACATTCAATCAAGCTTGCAGAGGCCACTAATCCGGTCCTGGCCCATAAAAACCCCACTTATGTTGCCAATGATTTTAGCGTTGATGAAGAAAGACTGGTGTTTATTACCGGTCCAAACAGTGGCGGAAAAACAGCATTTTGTAAAACCATTACCCAAATACAGGTGCTGGCTCAAATAGGCTGCTTTGTATCTGCTCGACAAGCAGAAATTGCAGTGGCCGATAGAATTTTTTATCAGGCTCCAGAAATCAGTCATCTTGATGATGGCGAAGGGCGGTTTGGTACCGAATTGAAACGTACCCGGGATATTTTTCTGGCCACTACCGCCAAAAGCCTGGTCGTGCTCGATGAGTTATCTGAAGGTACGACCTTTGAAGAAAAAATGGAAGCTTCCGCCAATGTACTGGATGGATTTTATCGAAAAGGAAATACTACGATTTTGATTACACATAATCATCAGTTAGTAGACCTGTTTATTAAAAAACGGATAGGCATTGCCAGGCAGGTTGAGTTTGCCGGTGACCATCCGACGTATAAATTAATTGAGGGAATTTCAAGAGTCAGTCATGCTGACCGCGTGGCTGAAAAAATCGGATTTTCCAAAAAAGATATTGATAATTATCTGTCAGGACAACAATGAATATTGGAACTGCATTAACCCCTACGGCGACCAAAGTTTTATTATTAGGTAGTGGGGAATTGGGTAAAGAGATTGCGATTGCGTGTCAGCGTTTCGGCGTTGAGGTTATTGCAGTTGACCGCTATGAAAATGCACCGGCCCAACAAGTTGCCCACTCCAGTCATGTCATTGATATGACGGATGCCAAAGCGGTTAAAAGTTTGATTGACCAGGTGCAGCCTGATTTTATTGTTCCTGAAATAGAAGCCATTGCAACAGATGCGCTGGCTGAAATTGAAGCGCAGGGTCAGGCTGTTGTGGTGCCCAATGCCCGGGCTGTTCAGCTGACGATGAACCGGGAAGGCATCAGAACGCTGGCTGCAGAAAAACTGAAAGTGCCTGCTTCCCCCTATGCATTTGCCAATTCATTTGAGCAGTTAAAAGAGTCGGCAAACAAAATTGGCTATCCCTGTTTTATTAAACCCACCATGTCTTCTTCAGGCAAAGGGCAGTCCTTACTCCGGTCTGAAGCGGACTTGGAAAGTGCCTGGGAAAATGCAAAGTCAGGGGGACGGGCTGAAACCGGAAAAGTGATTATTGAAGGAAAAATTGATTTCGATTTTGAAATCACCTTACTGACCGTGCGTTGTTTGAATCTTTCGGGAGAAATTGAGACCCATTTTTGCCAGCCCATTGGCCATGTCCAGGAAGACGGAGATTACCGGGAAAGCTGGCAGCCCCAGCCCATGTCCGAGACAGCCTGGCAAAAAGCGACTGAAATTGCCGAATCAGTCACCTCTGCATTGGGCGGCTTGGGGCTGTTTGGTGTTGAACTGTTTATCAAAGGTGATACGGTCTGGTTCAGTGAGGTCAGTCCCAGGCCGCATGATACCGGAATGGTGACCATGATTAGCCAGAAACAAAGTGAATTTGATTTGCATGTCCGTGCTTTTTTAGGTTTGCCGGTCTCAACACAGCTTGAAGATGCGGCTGCAAGTGCGGTAATATTAGGCGGGATAGATGCTGATGCGGTCATCTATGAAGGGCTGGATAAGGCCCTTTCAGTAGCTGATACAGATATCAGAATTTTTGGAAAACCCCAATCTTTTGTTAAACGACGAATGGGAGTTGCCTTGGCTATCGCCAAAAATGTGAACTATGCACGGCAAAAAGCTGTCAAATCAGCTAGCTTTATTCAAGTTAAAGTTAAATCTGGTTGAGACATGATGAATCGTTTATCTATTTGTTTTATAGTTCTGTTTACTTCATTGCCTGCGGCGGCCGATGTTTATAAATACGTCTCTGCAGATGGCAGTGTTTACTATACAGATGAGCCTAAAAAGGGATACAGATATAAACTCATCATCAAGACACCCGCTAAAAAAGCGTTAAAAAAACGCCATATACTGGCTGCCAAGAAGAAAAAATACAGCGCCTTGATTTCCCAGGCTGCTTCAAAATATCAGTTGGATGAAAAACTGCTTCATGCTGTTATTCAAACTGAGTCAGCTTATAATCCTCATGCGGTATCGCCCAAAGGTGCAGTGGGATTAATGCAATTGATGCCAGCAACGGCCAAGCGTTATGGCGTTAAAAACCGCAAGGATGCAAGGCAAAATATTGATGGCGGAGCACGTTATCTGAAAGATTTATTGAAAATGTTCAATTCAAATCTTAAATTGGCCGTTGCCAGCTATAATGCTGGTGAAGGTGCCGTCATAAAGTATAAAAACAAAATTCCTCCTTACCCCGAAACACAAAATTACGTCAAACAGGTTCTGGCTTTATATCGTAAATAAGCCATGCGAACCTCCTCCGTACAGGAGTTGACTGAAAACAGTATAGAGCTCTATACACTACCGGATATTTATTTTCAGCTTACGGAAATGATAACCGACCCCAGATTTTCGGCTGAAGATTTGGGGCGGGTGATTATAAAAGATCCCGCACTGAGTATTCGCTTGCTGAAGCTGGTCAATAACAGTCGGCCTGACTCACAATCCAAAATTGATACCGTATCAAGAGCTGTCGTAGTCGTTGATACAGAAGATTTGAAAAAACTGTTGCTGGGTACCTCAATCATTGACAGCTTTCGGGATATTCCGCCTGACCTGGTTAATATGACGGACTTTTGGATACACAGTCTTCGTTGTGGCGTCATCGTCAGACGTTTAGCCAGAGAAACCCTGGTTTTACATTGTGAAAGACTTTTTCTGGCCGGCCTGTTACATAATATCGGTTCATTACTGATTTACAATAAATTGCCTGAACAAGAGTCACAGGTTTTAAGCAAGGCGAAATATGACCGGACGAAAGTTCCCTTACTGGAGCAGAAAATTCTTGGCTTTAATTATGCGGAAGTCGGCGGTGCCCTGATAAAAAACTGGGGATTGCCTGAATCATTTTTTGAATCGGTTAATTATCATCTGCAGCCGGAAAAAGCACTGGTTTACCGCTCAGATACTTTTTTAGTGGCCATTGCCGTTTATTGTGCCAATGGTATGGAACAAGGCAAACCGGCTGAACGAATAGTTGAAGAGATAGAGTCAAGCTGGTTGTCAGGTATCAATCTGGAACAGGGGCAAATCAAAACCATTATTGAGCAGGCCGATTCAGAATTTGAACAAGTATTTGAAATGATGTCAGGCAATAAAAAATTGCATTGAAGCTTTTATGAGCCATTCCAGCA
>CAYLNS010000020.1:12286-22286 GCA_964385115.1 uncultured Methylomarinum sp. | reverse complement strand
AAAAAATTAATGGTGATGCCGGTTATTTGAAAAATAAACGGGGTAACTATTCAGCATGTTTAGTGTTTAAATATCAGTCACTTATTCCAGAAGACGCCGTAAATACATCCGTGTAGGCTTGTATGTGACATCCCTGTCACATACACTTCTTCCATAAGCAACTGATATTTAACGAAATTGACTAGATTGTTTTAGCTGGATAGTCAATAAACGGGTAACAGAAAAAACAAGAGACTGAAAGTTTATGACAAAGAAAATTGCTGTTTTGCCGGGTGATGGTATTGGCCCTGAAATTGTAGAAGAGGCCGTCAAGGTTTTAAGCTATCTAAATGAAGATATGAATCTTGACATGGAGTTTGAAACCGCTTTGATTGGCGGTTCAGGCTATGATGCTTATGGCTCGCCTTTACCGCAGCCAACACTGGATTTATGTTTGCAGGCCGATGCGGTGTTGTTGGGTGCCGTAGGTGGGCCTAAATGGGAGCCACTGGAGCATGCGGTTCGACCGGAAAGAGGCTTGCTGGGTATTCGCTCAGAACTGGCTCTTTTTTCCAATTTACGTCCGGCTATTTTATATCCACAGCTGGCCGATGCTTCCAGTCTGAAGCGGGAGATTGTTTCCGGTCTGGATTTGATGATTGTCAGGGAATTGACCGGGGGTATTTATTTTGGCCAGCCCCGTGGCGTCAGAACGCTGGAAAATGGTGAAAAACAGGGCTATAACACTCTGGTATATAGTGAATCCGAAATTCGCAGGATTGCCCATTCCGCCTTCAGCATTGCACAAAAAAGAGATGGCCGCTTATGTTCTGTGGACAAGGCCAATGTGCTGGAGTGCACTGAACTGTGGCGCGAAGTCATGATTGATGTTGCCAGGCAATATCCCGATGTCGAATTAAGTCATATGTATGTTGATAATGCGTCCATGCAGCTGGTCAGGGCACCCAAGCAGTTTGATGTGATGGTCACAACCAATATGTTTGGCGATATTCTGTCGGATACGGCCGCCATGTTAACAGGTTCTATCGGTATGCTGCCTTCGGCGTCGCTGGATGAAAACAATAAAGGCATGTATGAACCGATTCATGGCTCGGCTCCTGATATTGCCGGAAAAGGTATTGCCAACCCTTTGGCGACTATTTTATCGGTTGCCATGATGCTGCGTTATACTTTTGCTGAGGCGCAGGCGGCGGAGCGGATTGAAAAAGCGGTTAATCAGGCATTAAATGCGGGCGTCAGAACTGCTGATATTTATTCAGAGGGTATGAAAAAAGTCAGCACTGCTGAAATGGGTGCGGCTGTGATTAATGCCTTGAAAAGCGGAGAAGCATAAATGACACAAAAATATGATGTAGCCGTTGTCGGTGCGACCGGTGCGGTGGGCGAGGCAATGCTGGCAATACTGGAGGAAAGAAATTTTCCGGTAGACAATGTTTATGCGCTGGCCAGCAGTCGCTCTGTGGGGAAGCGTATCCCTTTTAAAAATGATTCAATCAAAGTGGAAGATTTGGCGGAATTTGATTTTTCCAAAGCCCAAATCGGTCTGTTTTCCGCCGGCGCCAGTCTGTCGGCCGAATATGCCCCTAAAGCGGCGGAAGCGGGATGTATCGTCATCGATAATACTTCCCAGTTCCGATATGACGAAGATATCCCCTTGGTGGTGCCAGAGGTAAATCCCGGTAAAATCATTGAATACAAAAACCGGGGTATCATCGCCAATCCCAATTGTTCAACCATTCAAATGCTGGTCGCCTTAAAGCCCATTTACGATGAAGCCGGGATTGAAAGAATCAATGTCTGTACTTATCAGGCCGTTTCCGGAACCGGTAAACCCGGGATTGAGGAAGTGGTTCAGCAAACAGCGGCTTTATTGAATGGAAAGCCGATTTCTTCCAGCGTCTATCCGAAACAGATTGCCTTTAATGTATTGCCGCAAATTGATGTTTTTCTGGACAATGGCTATACCAAAGAAGAAATGAAAATGGTCTGGGAGACCCGTAAAATTTTTGGCGATGATACGATTCAAGTAAATCCGACTGCCGTCAGGGTCCCGGTTTTTTATGGACATTCAGAAGCGGTGCATATTGAAACGCGGGATAAAATTTCAGTTGAACGGGTGCGGGAGCTGTTATCTGAGGCGCCGGGCGTTACCGTGATGGATGAGCGTGAGGATGGCGGTTATCCGACTGCGGTGACAGAGTCGTCCGGAAATGATGACGTGTTTGTCGGCCGTATCCGTGAAGATATTTCTCACCCGAAAGGCATTGATTTATGGGTGGTTGGCGATAATGTCAGAAAAGGAGCAGCATTAAATAGCGTACAAATTGCCGAAGAACTGGTAAAAAATTACATCTAGTCTAAGCTTATCCAATATATTCATTTCATTCAGAGTACTGTGACAGATATATTGGTAGGAGATAAAAGTGCGCAATTTAACTAGATCTTTGGCGGTTGTATCGTTAATGGCGCCAGCCAGTGCATACCCTTTGGGTGTGGGCGATATTAAATTGCATTCAGCGCTCAATCAGAAGCTTAATGCTGAAATTCCGCTCATCGTTTCCAAAGATGAGAACCCTGCCAATATCCGGGTCAGTCTGGCGCCACCGGAAAAATTCGATGAGGCCGGCGTCCCCTGGAGTTATTTTTTATCGAAAATAAAATTTTCCACACAGGTGCGGAAAAACGGCACGGTTGTCGTCAAAGTCACCTCTAATGAAGCTCTGAAAGAACCTTTTCTGGATTTTTTGCTGGAGGTGACCTGGGATAAAGGCAATCTTTATCGTGAATTTACCGTGCTGATAGACCCGCCGTCTGTCTACGAGCAACCGGTGATTCCGGTTGCAGACGTGGTGACTCACAAGCCTGTTGTCAAGTCGGTCAAATCACTGCCACCCCAGCCACCCAGGGCTGATGAAGAAGTGATTGTCAATGAAATGGCTGCCGATAGTTATGGACCGACGGGACGTAACGATACGTTGTGGGATATTGCCAAAAAAGTCCGTCCATCCAGGGATATATCCATTGAACAGATGATTATCGCTCTGTATAAGGCTAATCCGAATGCCTTTTACAAAGATAATGTCAATGCTTTGATGGCTGGAAAAAAACTGAAAGTGCCGGATTCAGAAACGATTCTGAAAATTTCCAAAAGACAGGCCGCCAGGATATTTAAACAGCAGTACAAGGAATGGCGTTCCGGTAAAGCAACCCAATTGGCTAGTCAGCAAAAACAAACCACAAGCACGCAGGCATCTGCGCCACAGCTTGAACTGGTTGCCCCAGTAGAGGCACCTGTTAATAACGATGTTCTGGTGACGGCAGGGCAGTCGGGGGCTGAAGTTAAACAGCCTGAAAAATCAAATACTGCAGCTTCGTCTGATACGAGTGATAGCGAAGCCAAGAGCGTTCATGAGCAGGAGCTGGTGGCCCGTTTGGAAAAACTGGAGCAACAGTTACAGATAATGCAGCAAATGCTGGCAGTGAAAGACCAGCAGCTGGCGGCATTGCAGAATCAGAAAAAACTGAATCAGGCACAAACTCCGACTATTGCTACACCGACTGCGGATAATAAAAAAGGTTCTGTTAACAAAGCGGTTGAGTCTGCTGCCGGAAAGCAGACGGTGGTATCACCTCCTGTCAAGCCAGTAGCAAAACCAAAGCCAAAGCCAAAAGTAAAACAACCACCTGTTCAGGTTAAACCTGCGTCAGAGCCAGAAACCAGTATTTTTGCTGATACCTATTATTTGATAGTGGGTGGTGCGGGTATAGGTTTGTTAGGACTGCTGGGGTGGCTATGGTGGCGTAAGAAAAAGGTCGAAGAAGAAACGGACGCAGATAGCATGTTTGCTGCTTCAAGTCAGATTGTCATGCCTGATTCCGAAGCCGAGAATGCCAGTTTTGTGGTTGAAGAAGACAAACATTATGATGTTGGAACGGTTGGGGAAAGTTCTTTCCTGAGCGAGTTTACACCCAGTGATTTTGATGCCTTTGATGCGGATCAAAATGAGGTGGATCCAATTTCCGAAGCGGATGTTTATTTGGCTTACGGTCGTTATCAGCAGGCTGAAGAGTTAATGAGGCAGGCGATAGCCGACCAGCCAGACCGGAATGAGTGCAAACTGAAATTACTGGAAATTCTGTATGCCAGTGAAAACAAGGAAGCTTTTGATGAATATGTCAAGGAGCTGGAAGATTCGGGTATGCGCGAAAATACAGCATTCTGGGAAAAAGTACAGGAAATAGCTCAGGAGTTCTCGCCTGAAGAAAATTCCGGTACGGCGACAGATACTATTTCAGCAGCCGTTGCGACGACTGAAGCGGTTGCAGAGACTCAGTCTTCTGAAGTGGATGAAAAGGCTGGGAATATTGATAACGGGCTGGATTTTGACTTGGGCGATCTGGATTTAGATGACAGTTCACTGGAAGAACAGGAGGAGCAGATTCTTGATTTGGACAGTCTGGATGGTGTGGATTTTGATTTAGATTCTTTTGCTGAAGATAAAGCGGAGACAGCATCTACCGAAGTAGAAACAGAAACTGACGGGCTGGAATCAATCGATTTTGATATCTCTCAGAATGAAGAGGCTGGTAAGCCGGTTGAGAACCAGGCAGAGATGCCGGTATCCTCTGAAGAAGAACTGGAAACATTTGATTTTTCCGGAGTGGCAGAGGAAAAGCCTCAGGAAGATGCTAAAGAAAGCAGCGAGTCAGAGGAGTTTGATTTTGACTTTAACTTTGATGAAAGTACTTTTGCAGTAGATGATGAATCACCTGCCGAAGAGGGGACGGTTTCTGATTTAACCGATATGGATGAATTTGAAACAAAAATAGATTTAGCCCGGGCCTATATTGATATGGGTGATATGGATGCAGCGAAGCTGATTGCTGAAGAAGTGCTGGAAAAAGGGAGTGAACAGCAAAAAGAAACAGCTCAGGCTATTCTGGATGAATTAAAATAAGCTTCAGGCTTCACAGCGACATAAAAAAAGCCCTTCAAGGGCTTTTTTTATGCTCGAAATACTGTGTGATAGTCTCTTCAAGTCTAAGAAAAAGCTGAAATTTATGTTGCAGGCTGTCAAAGCCAGGTTGAATTTGTTCGAGGTCTTGATGGCTCAGGGCACGCTCAAGCGTTTGGGAGCAGTCAAATAAATCCGAAAACCCGCAAAAACGTATTGAGCCATGCAATGTATGGGTTATATCCTCTGCAAGCGAGTAATCGCCTTTTTCTATAGCCTGTTTTATTTCAGCAATTTGTACAGGAAGTTCATTAAACAGCTTGTGGAAAATGGTCAGTGCCAGCTGGTCATTTTGATGGGTTTTATCCAGCAGTTGGAGGATATATTTTTTTTCCGGGCTATTAAGGCTTGCCATAAACAAAAGATAAAGGATATTGTGCTCAGGAGTATTAGTATATTATAATATTCAGCTTGTTTGTTGATGCTAAGCATTGTAATATCATAAAACACATTTTGCTCTGTGTGGGGTGTGTTCAGTTAATATTTGTTTAGAGGTATAAAGTAATATTATAAAAAACCACAATATACCATAAAATCAATGGGATATTGTAACTTCTTAAAATAAAATGAGGATTGTGTTATGGCTAGAATTGTTGTGTTAGGTGCGGGCATTGGCGGCGTGCCAATGGCTTATGAAATGAAAGAACTGGTTGGAAAGGGGCATGAAGTCATTGTTATTTCCGATTCGCCTACTTTTCATTTTGTTCCGTCAAATCCGTGGATACCACCTAAATGGCGTAAACCTGAAGATTTAAAAATTGAACTGGCTCCCGTTTTTAAAAAAAAGGGCATTGAGTTTGTTCAGAAAGCCGCCACAAAGGTCGACCCTGAGAACAACAAGGTTCATTTGGCTGATAACACTGCTGTCGATTACGATTACCTGATTATTGCAACGGGGCCACGCCTGGCATTTGATGAAGTACCTGGATTGGGGCCTGAAGGCTACACATCATCCGTTTGTCATGTTGACCATGCTGCAATTGCCGCACAGGACTGGGAGAAATTTATGGAAGATCCCGGCCCGATTGTTGTAGGTGCGGTACAGGGAGCATCCTGTTTTGGCCCGGCGTATGAATATTTAATGATTCTGGAAACCGAGCTGAGAAAAAGAAAAATCCGCGATAAGGTTCAGATGACTTTTGTAACTTCCGAGCCTTATATTGGTCATTTAGGCTTGGGTGGGGTCGGTGATACCAAAGGGCTTTTGGAAAGCGCCTTGAGAGATAAAACCATTAAATGGATTACTAATGCCAAAGTCGACAAAATAGAGCAGGGAATGATGTATGTGACTGAGGTTGATGACGAAGGCAAGGAAAAGAAAAAACATGAAGTGCCATTCAAGCATTCAATGATGCTGCCTGCTTTTACCGGTGTTGATGCAGTGCGTAATGTAGATGTTGAAGGCTTAGTTAATCCTCGAGGTTTTGTCATTGTCGATGAACATCAGCGTAATCCTACTTTTAAGAATATTTATTCGGTTGGTGTTTGTGTGGCCTTACCGCCGGTAGAAAAAACCCCATTGCCCGTTGGTACACCGAAAACAGGCTATATGATTGAGTCGATGGTGACAGCTACGGCACATAATATTAAAGAAGAGCTGGATGGCAAGGAGCCGTCTGAATTACCCAGTTTAAGTGCGCTTTGTCTGGCTGATTTAGGCGATACAGGCGTTGCTTTTCTGGCAGTTCCACAAATTCCACCGCGTAATACAACATGGGCTAGTCATGGAAAGTGGGTACATCTTGCTAAAATAGGTTTTGAAAAATATTTTATGCGCAAGGTCAAAAAAGGTATTAGTGAGCCATTTTATGAAAAAATGATGCTCAAGTTTATGGGCGTTGTACGTTTAAAATAGAGGTGTTGATATGACTATAGACCGTATGGTTATGGCTATTGCCGGTGCATTTATATTGCTGAGTGTAGGGTTGGCAGTCTGGCATTCGTTAAACTGGTTATGGTTTACGGCATTTGTGGGCGCCAACTTGTTCCAGGCTGCCTTTACCGGCTTTTGCCCGATGGCAATCATATTAAAAAAACTGGGTGTTCAGCCGGGTAAGGCCTTTTAAGAGAAAATCAGTGATGTAAGTTGTATGTAAAACCGTCATCAGTCATATAGTCTGCTGACGGTTTTTTTGTTGCTTGTTAAATCTTCTGCTGATAGATAGCTGGATTTATTCAAGACCGAGAATGAATTCCCATTGCTGCTCGGTCACGGGCATAATGGAAAGACGGTTTCCCCTTCTGACCAGCGCCAGGTCAGCCAATTCTGGTTTTTCTTTCAGTTCTTTCAGGGTAATGGTGCGGGATAATTTACGCACAAACTTAATATCCACCATAAACCAACGAGGATTATCCGGATTGCTTTTCGGGTCAAAATGTTTATCGTCTGGGTCAAATGCGGTAAAGTCGGGATAGCTTTCTTTTACGACTTCCATAATGCCCACAATTCCAGGCTCGGCGCAGTTTGAATGATAAAAAAATACCTGGTCGCCAATTTTCATATCATCACGCATCATGTTTCTGGCCTGATAATTGCGCACTCCATCCCAGTGTTCGGTTTGATCGGGCATGGCGATAAGATCATCGATACCAAATTCAGAAGGTTCGGATTTCATTAACCAGTATTTCATGATTCACTCGAAAAGTTTATTGAAATAGAATTGCCGCACTGATAATCAAGGCACTGGCGGTAATGGCCAGTAAGGTACTGCTATGATTATTTTCAACTTGCCGTTTAAGCTGTTCCAGTTCCCTGTTATTTGCTTCCAGTTGCTGTTTAGCTTGAACGGTGCTATCCAGTGCGTTCAGAACCAATGTGGGTAATTCAGGAAAGCGTTCTGCAATTTCCGGAAACTGATCCATGGCTTTTTTCAGTTTGGCTTTGGGCCCCAAGCGGTCTTTAAACCAGTTTTCAAGAAATGGCTTGGCCGTTTGCCACAAATCCAGCTCTGGATAAAGCTGTCGGCCTAATCCTTCGATATTCAGCAGGGTTTTTTGCAGCAGCACAAGTTGCGGTTGTACGGTCATGTCAAAGCGCCTGGCTGTTTGAAACAGGCGGAGCAATAACAGCCCAAAAGAGATGTCTTTAAGGGGTTTGTCAAAAATGGGTTCACAGACGCTGCGGATGGCGGATTCAAATTCTTCCACCCGGGTGTTGCCCGGAACCCAGCCCGACTCAATATGCATTTGTGCCACCCGCTGGTAATCGCGATTGAAAAAGGCGAGAAAATTTTCTGCCAGATAGCGCTGATCGGACGGGGTCAGTGTTCCGACGATACCAAAGTCGACGGCCAGGTATTTGGCCGGTAATTCGACAAAAATATTCCCCGGATGCATATCGGCATGGAAAAAATTATCCCGGAAAACCTGGGTGAAAAATATTTCCACGCCCCGTTCGGCCAGTAATTTAAAATCAGCTCCGCCTTCACGAAGCTGCTCAATTTCGCCTACCGGAATGCCATAGATGCGTTCCATGACCATGACTTTCTGACGGGTTAATGGCCAGTGTATTTCCGGCACATACAAGGCATCTGAGTTTTCAAAGTTTTTACGGATTTTGGTTGCGTTAGCAGCTTCTCTGACCAGGTCCAGTTCATCAAGCGTTGTTTTTTCAAATTCGGCCACAACTTCGACAGCCCGCAGGCGTCTGGCGTCAGCCCAGAAGCGTTCAGCTAATCGGGCCAGTTCGTACATCAAGGCAATATCCGAGTGAATGCGTTTTTCAATTTCGGGTCTTAATACTTTGACGATAACCTTGTCGCCATTTTTTAATGTCGCCGTGTGTACTTGAGCGACAGAAGCGGAAGCCAGTGGCTCAGGCTCAAAGTCGTCAAAAGCGCTGTCAATGGGCTGGCCGATTTGTTGTTCGATTATTTTGCAGGCAATTTTGCTGGAAAATGGCGGTACGCGGTCTTGAAGCTTGACCAGCTCATCGGCAATATCGTCGGGTAACAGGTCTTTTCGGGTGGACAGCGCCTGCCCGAATTTAACATAGATAGGGCCTAAATCTTCCAGGGTGCGGCGAATCCTGACGCCACGGGATTCATTGGGTTTGTTAAACCAGTAGGTGGGGGATAAATAGGCCAGATAGCGGATGGGGCGGAATAGATGCGTTTTTAAAACAATTTCATCCAGACCATGTTTCATCATGACCCAGTTGATATGAATTAAACGCATAAAGACTTTAGGGCGAATCACTGGTTTACCTTATGCCGTTTTTGTTATTTTAAAGATGTATTTGCAGCCTGTTGCAAGCGGTCAATTCGTGCTTGCAGGCGGTCAAAATCCGAGCGAAGTTCATCAACCTGCCGGTAAAAGATTTCAGCTTCAGGTTTTGCGGGTAAATCGCGGGTTTCCTCCTGGAGAAATTCTTCCAGATTTTGCCGGAATGTTTCAATACTTTGTTGTGTCCAGCTCTTTCCGGATCGAAATAAATTGCCGATTTTATGGGCGATTACATCACCGGTAATCTTAGACAAAGGCTCTTCCATATCGATATCCAGATTTTTGAACAGTTGTTGAAACTGCTGTCCAATCCGGGTATCGCCGCTGATTTTGATTTGCCCGTCTAAAACAGATTGCATGGAATGGGCATTAAGACCCAGCAGTCCAAAAGCCGTCAGGCTGCCGGTCAGATGTGTATCTACATCGCCGAGAAACTGCTCCAAAACCTGGATTTTGTCCTCAGCGGGACACAGGTAAAGCGTTTCCTGGAAAGGCTCAATGGTGATGGCAATCACTTTTCCTGCAAGCGGCTGTAGAAACAAACCGGCATCTTCATCCAGAGATAAATATTGATTGAGAGCAGTTTCGAGAATACCGGCAAGTAAGGGTTTGATAAGCATAGGATTATGATGTCAGAATTTATATCCCCGATGTACGGCGACGATACCCTGGTTCATATTAAAGTATTCACAGCGTTCGAAGCCGGCATTTTCCATCATTTGCTTGAGCTCTTCCTGTTTTGGGTGCATACGGATAGATTC